>NZ_JAIUKE010000163.1 GCF_020176795.1 Streptomyces sp. 8L | reverse complement strand
CCCCGCCGGGTGGGTGCTTCCCCGTTCCCCCGTGCTTCCCCCGTGCTCCCGACCCGTTTACGGGATGTGGCTGTCGAGCGGCTTGATGGGAGTGTCGTCGCCGGTGGCGGCCTCGGTTTCCGGGCCGGTGGCCGCGTCCTTCGCGTTCTCACCGGCGGCGTCCTCAGGAGGAGCCGGGATGTGGCTGTCGAGAGTGGTGACTTCCTCGTCCTTCGTCGATTCGCTCATCGTTTCTGACTCCTGTGGACTGGCGCTGGAATGGGTGGCGCTCGCCCGACACCACCCCCGTGCCGTGCCGAACGAGCGCCTCAGACGATTCGTCCTTCCCCCGTGCGACGAATCGCCGTTGCGTTGAGCATGCCAGGAGGCGTTAAACGTTCGATGAACGCCCCCGGTGCGAGCGTGCGCGGCCGGGAAGAGGGCGCCGTGCGGCCGGTGCGGCGCGGTCAGGCGGCGAGCGGGGTGAGCAGCAGCCGCACCTCGGCCGCCTGGTCCGCGCCGATGGCCTCGTACAGGGCCAGGGCCTCGACCCAGCAGGCGCGGGCGCGGCCCGGCTGGGCCAGCGTGTCCAGCGCCTTGCCGAGTTCGGTCAGGATGTTGGCCCGCATCCAGTCGCCGCCGATGAAGCCGGTGGCGAGCGCCTGCTCCGCGAACTGGGCGGCCCGCCCCGGCCTGCGGGTGGCGAGCTGGACCTGCGCGATCCTGAAGTACGTCGTGCCGAGCCAGAGCCGCTGACGGTTCTCCTCGAAGACCTGGACCGCCTGGTTGAACTCCTCCAGCGCCTCGGAGTACCGCTCGGCGTGCGAGAGCGCGATGCCGAGTGCGAAGCGCGCGTTGGCGAGCCGCAGCGTGAGCCCCAGGGCGTCGTAGATCGCCATGCCCGCCTGGACGAGTTCGATCGCCTCGGACGTCTGGCCCATGGCGACCAGCGCGCGCGAGGCGTTGCACAGGGCGCTCGCCTCGCCCGGCCGGTTGCCGTCGGCGCGGAACGACTCGCTGGCCGCCCTGCTGAAGACCTCGCAGTCCGCGTACCGGTCCTGGCAGAAGGCGATGATGCCGCGCTCGTTGGTCAGGTTGGACCTGATCCACGCGTCCTCGTCCGCGGTGTCCAGCGCCATGGCGCGCCCGGCCTCCTCGTCCGCCTCCTCGAAGCGGCCCGCCTTGATGCAGACCTGCGTCAGCGTCGTACGGGCCCGGGCCTCGGCGCGGGCGTCGCCCGCCGCCTCGGCCGCGTCCCGCGCGGCCACCGTGGCCGCCTCGTACGCACGCGAGTTGGCGCCCGACTCCGACAGGTCCTTCGCCGCGAGCAGCAGATCCACCGCCCGCCGCAGCAGGCCGGGGGAGGCCAGTGACTGCTGGACGCTGGCGAGGATCGAGGCGGCTTCCGCGTACAGCCAGTCCAGCGCCTGGGCGCGGGTGGTGAACGACAGGCCCCCGCTGCGGGTCGGCTCCAGGTGGGCGACGGTACGGTCGCCGGGGCGCTCCATGCCGTACACCCGGGACGCCGTCGCGAGGTAGAAGTCGAGCAGGCGCTCCAGCGCCTCGTCGCGCCGGGCCGGCGGCAGTTCGTCGCTCTCGGCGCAGGCACGCGCGTAGAGCCGTACGAGGTCGTGGAAGCGGTAGCGGCCGGGCGCGCCCGATTCGAGCAGCGAGGTGTCGACCAGCGCTTCGAGGAGGTCCTCCGTCTGTTCCGCCGTACGGTCGAGCACGGAGGCCGCGGCGGTCAGCGAGATGTCGGGCCCGTCGGCGAGGCCGAGCAGGCGGAACGCGCGGGCCTGCGCCGGCTCCAGCTGGCCGTAGCCCAGCTCGAACGTCGCCTTCACCGCGAGGTCGCCGGCCTGGAGCTCGTCGAGCCTGCGCCGCTCGTCCGCGAGTTTCGACGCGAGCACGGACACGGTCCAGGTACGCCGTGCGGCCAGCCGGGACGCGGCGATACGGATCGCCAGCGGAAGGAACCCGCAGGCCGCGACGACGTCGAGCGCGGCCTCGCGCTCCGCGCCCACCCGGTCCGCACCGACGATCTTGGTGAAGAGTTCGAGGGCCTCCTCCGGCGACATGACGTCCAGGTCGACCAGGTGCGCCCCGGCCAGGTCCACCATCCGCGTCCGGCCGGTGACCAGCGCCGCGCAGCCGGGGGTGCCGGGCAGCAGGGGGCGTACCTGCGCCGCGTCGCGCGCGTTGTCGAGCAGGACCAGGACGCGCCGCCCGTCGAGCGTCGAGCGGAACAGGGCCGCCCGCTCCTCCAGCGTCCCGGGGATCGACCGGTCGGGGGTGCCCAGCGCCCGCAGGAAGGACCCGAGGACCGTCTCGGGGTCGGCCGCGGCGGCCGAGGAGCCCTGGAGGTCCACGTACAGCTGCCCGTCGGGGAAGTGCGGGCGCGCGGCGTGCGCGATGTGCACCGCGAGGGTCGTCTTGCCGACCCCGCCGATGCCGGCCAGCGCCGACACCGCCATCACCGAACTCTCCGCGAGCGCCAGCCGCTTGCCCAGGTCCGCCACGAATGCCGAGCGTCCGGTGAAGTCCGGGACAGTGGCGGGCAGTTGCGCGGGCCGCGGTGCGGCGACGTCGGGCACCGCGCGCAGCGCGGGGCGGGCCAGCTCCTCGTCCGCGTTGAGAATGGAGTGCTGGAGCTCCGTCAGCTCGGCGCGCGGGTCCACGCCGAGCTCCTCGGCGAGCAGCCTGCGGGTGTCGGTGTAGACGGCGAGTGCCTCGGCCTGCCGGCCCGCGCGGTACAGCGCCAGCATCAGCAGTTCCCGCAGCCGCTCGCGCAGCGGGTACGCGGCGGTCAGCGCGGTCAGTTCGGACACGGCCTCGGCGTGGCAGCCGAGTTCGAGGTCGAGGTCGAGCCGCGTCTCGACGAGGCCGAGCCGCCACTCGGTGAGCCGGGCGCGCTGCGTCTGGGCGAAGGGGCCCGGCAGATGCGCGAGCGGTTCGCCGTCCCAGAGCCCGAGGGACTTCTCCAGCAGCGCCCTCGCGCCCTGGCGGTCGCCCGCCGCGCGGGCCTTCTCGGCCTTCGCCGCGAGGTCGTGCGCGATCTGGAGGTCGAGGGCGCCCGCCGGGGCGCGCATCGCGTAGCCGCCCGACTCGCTGACGAGCGCGCCGGGACCGAGGACCTTGCGCAGCCGGGAGGCGTACGTACGGATGGCGGCGAGCGCACGCGCGGGCGGCTCCTCGCCCCACAACGCGTCGATCAGCTCGGCCGCCGTGGCCGTGCGGCCCTCGCGCAGCAGCAGCGCGGCGAGCATGGCCCGCTGCTGCGGGGAACCGGGCGGCAGGGCCTCGCCGTCGCTCCAGGCCCGGACCGGGCCGAGCACGCTGAAGCGGAGGCGGTGGCTGTCGTCGAGCCCCACCGTTCGCTTCTCCGGAACTCTCTGTTCCGGTACGCGTGGCCCGCTGTCACGGTCCATGGCTCCCCCTCGCCCCCCGCTGGCGGTTTCACTGCTCCGACAGTGTGCCTTGTCCCGGGCGGGCGCGTCAGCCACGGGTGCCTGTCTGCACAATGCCTCGACAGGGCTTCGGCCGCGCTTCCTTGAGCGGAGGCGGGCGAGGGTGGCCGGATCTGGCCCCCGCGGCGCGGCGCGAGGGCCGCTCGGCGCGGTGCGAGGGCTGCCCGGCGCAGTGCGACGCCCCGTCAGCCGGCGGTCAGGCGCGGCGGTCCGGCCCGGCGCGGCGCTCCGGTCCCGGGCCGGTCCTCGGCCGCTCCGCGTCCGTCCGGGGTGCGCCGCCGGGCGCGCGCGGCGGTCGTGACGTAGGGGAGGGGGACCCGGGCAGGGCCAGCAGGGTGAGCCTGTGGACGCGACCGGGCCGGGCTGCGGGCCGACGGGTAGCAGAACCGGTTGACGTGGTGTGAGGGACCTTCCCCCGCCCGGAGGAACAGCCAGGACTACCAAAGGTGAGCTCCATGCCCGTACGCCTCGTACGCCTCGTACGCCGCGCGCGCCCAGTACACCCCGTACATCCCGTATATCCCGTACATCTCGTTCGACCTGTGAACCCCGTACGACCCGTCGCTCCGCGCCGCTCGCGGCGTACCGCCCGGCCCCTCGCGGCCGCCGTCCTGACCGCCGCCGTGCTCGGCGGGCTGTGCGGCTGCGGGAGCGGCGACGGGGCCGCACCGGACCGGGCGGGCGCGGCGGCGGCCGTGGGGCCGACGGAGGATCAGGCCGACAAGCGGCCCGCCGCCCCGGCCGCGGCGCCCGAGGGAGCCGCCGCGAGGCTGCGGGGCGCGCCGGGCCCGCTGGAGGCCGCCGGTTCCCTGGTGCGGCGCCAACTGCCGGGACTCGGCCCCAGCACGCTCGCCGCCGTCCCGGCGAACGCCCGTCAGGTCGTGGTGGTGACGGGCGAGGACGCCGACTCGCCGAGGTCCCGCCTCGTCGCGTACCAGCAGACGGAGGCGGGCTGGGTCACGGACGGCCACTGGCGGGCCCGCAACGCCCTCGAAGGCTGGACGCGGGAGCACTACGACGACGATCTGCGCTCCCCGGTCGGCGTCTTCGGCCTGACCGACGCGGGCGGCCGTCTCGCCGACCCCGGCACGCGCCTGCCGTATCACCAGTCGCCCGACTTCGCGACGGGGGGCACCGGGTTCGAGGGCGAGTCGCTTGAGCACGCCTTCGACTACGTCGTGGCCATCAACTACAACCGCGTCGCGGGCCGCTCACCGCTGGACAAGGGCCGCCCGTGGGGCGACGCGAGGGGCGGCGGCATCTGGTTCCACGTCGACCACGGCGGGCCCACGCACGGCTGCGTCGCCATGTCGGAGGACCACATCAAGGCCCTGCTCCGCTTCCTCGACCCGGCCCTGCACCCGGTGGTCGTGATGGGCGACGCGGCCTCACTGGCGCGATGACCGGCGCGGTGACCGATGCGGTGACTGGCGCGGTGACCGGCGCGGTCTCAATGGCGCGGTAGCCGGCGCGGCCTGACCGACGCGGCAGCGGGCGGCGCCGTTCGTCCCACGGGCCGGGGCGGACGCGGCGAACCGATCAGGTTCCGGGGCGTATTCGACCGCCGCGACGTACGCTGTGGGCCCCTGTCCTCGTGCGTCGAAGAGGGTGCGGGCGATACGTCCGCACTGAGGAGGCAACCCGCTCATGCACATACCGCGCGCGGCCGGCGAACGGCGAACTCCCCGTCAGCCGGGGCTCCCTGCGACCGCCACGCGGGCCCAGCCCGTGCAGCGGACCCTGACGGCGAGGGGTCCGCTGACGGCGGCACAGGTGGCGGCGCTCCAGGGCGCGGCGGGCAACGCCGCCACCGTCCAGCGCCTCGCCCAGGAGAAGAGCCAGGACCAGCACGGCGCCGGGTGCGGTCAGGGGTGCGGGCACGCACCGGCGGTGCAGCGTTCCGCCGTCACGGACGTCGTCAGCACCCCGGGCAGCGGCTTCGAAGGCCCGATGCGCGCGGAGGCGGAGTCGGTCTACGGCGTCGACCTGTCGCACCTGCGGGTGCACACCGACGCGCAGGCCCGGCAGTCGGCCAGGGACGTGGGGGCCGAGGCGTACACCTCCGGCAACCACATGGTCTTCGACGGCGCCATGACGCGGAAGAAGGTGCTGCACGAGGTGGCGCACACCTTCCAGCAGGCGGCCGGGCCCGTCTCGGGCCACGACCGCGGCGACGGAGTGAGCGTCTCGGACCCGAACTCGCCCGAGGAGCGGCAGGCCGCCGCCATGGAGAACGTCAGCCGGCCCTCGGCCGCGGTCCAGCGGCTGATCTCGTCGGTCGCGGCGCCCGCGGCCGAGGCTCCGGCCGGCGCGGCGGCGGTGCAGCGGATGTTCAGCGGGCGTTCTGTCCGGTCCACCACCGAGCGGGAGAGGCACCAGCGCGGGCCGCGCACCCACGAGCGCAGCCGCGCCGGAGCCGCGCGCAACCGCGACCGGGACGATCCGATGATCCGGGCGATGTCCGCGCCCCTGCCGACCCGCGGGCCGAACAACGAGCGCCTGTGGGACGGCACGCGGCGCCAACTCGGCTGGGTGGAGGGCACGGAGGCGGCGGTCCTGGCGACGACGCACAGCGAGTACAGCGCGTCGCGGAAGGCCAATCGCTACGCGTGCCAGAAGTGCGGCGACATGGTCTACAGCAAGGGCGTGGCACAGAAGGCCAAGAAGGACAACTGGTACGAGATCGACCACATGGAGGGCATCCTCGCCTACGTGCACCGTGCGGTGGACCCCATCGACGACTGGCCCGTACCGGTCGGCGACAACATGTACCGCATGGCCACGGGGATGAGCCTGGCCGCCGCCCAAATGGCGGCGAGCGACACGGCCAACCTCCGTGTCCTGTGCCGCAGGTGCAACGGCGGCAAGCGGGCGTCCAAGAGCGAGAGCCGGCACATGGACCGGCAGCCGACGGCATGGGTCGGAGCGCCCTACTACGGCGACGATCGCCGTTCCGCGTCGCCCGAGCGCGGATACGGCGGCGGTCGCGGGGGCGCGCCCTCGGGTGGCGGCGGCTACGGCGGTGCCAACGTCGTCACGGTCGGGCCCGGCCGGTCGGCGTACGGCGGGGGTTCCTCCGCGTACGGCGGGGGCGGGTACGGCGGCGGATCGTCGTCGTACGGCGGGTGCGGCGGGTACGGCGGTGGATCGTCGTCGTACGACCAGGATCCCGAAATCGTCACCGTGGAGCCGCGCCGCCGGTACTGACCCTCCGCGGGCACGGGACGCGCGGGGGGGGGGGGGCCACCCCCCCCCCCCCCGGCGGCCGCCCCCCCCGCCGCGCCCGCGTCGATGGCCGACGAGCTGACGAAGCTTGCCGGGCTCCGCGGGGTGGCGACATCGCCCCGCCGCGCGTCCACCGGGCCCGCGCTGCCGCCCTGTGCCCGCACATCCCGGCGGAGCCAGGGTCTTCGGACGGGAGCGGAACGCGCTCGGGCCGGAGCGCCGCTGACCGGGGCGCGGGGCCGCAGCCCCGGGCGGTCCGGACGGACTCCGCGCCGCCGGTGATCCACATGTCCCCGGCGGGTGCCGCAGAGAGCGCGTCAGCCGTCTGCGGCGTCCCCGGGCTCCTCGGCCTCCCAGCGCAGCAGGTCGCCCGGCTGGCAGTCGAGCACCTCGCAGAGCGCGGCGAGCGTCGCGAAGCGCACCGCCTTGGCGCGGCCGTTCTTGAGTACCGCCAGGTTGGCGGGGGTGATCCCCACGCGGTCCGCGAGCTCGCCCACGGACATCTTCCGCCTGGCCAGCATCACGTCGATGTCGACGGTGATCGGCATCAGATCACCTCGTCCAACTCGGCCCGCATCATGGTCGCTTCGACGTCACGCGCGACGGCCTGGGCGAGCAGCATCCGCAGCACGAGCACGATGAGCGCCACCCCCAGAATGGCCACGCCGATCCCGCCCATGATGACGGTGACGCCCGGGTCGTCGCGCTGGCCCGGCGCGTTGACGGCTGTGACCGCGAACCACAGGAGGGCCGCCGCGACGATCGCGCCGATCACACCGTCCACGTACCGGAAGGCGGCGTGGGAGAACACGGTTCCGCGTCGCACCATCGTCACCAGCCGCCCTACGCAGACCAGGGCGACCTGGACCGACACCATGCCCAGGATCGTGATCACGCGCAGCGCGGTCAGGGGGAGCGACCCGTCCTCCGGGTCGCTCCCGCTGACCAAGGTCCACACCATCAGCGCCTGTACGCACACGGTGCCGGCGAGCACCACCGCGAGCAGGGCGCGCAGCGCACGCATGGTCAGCTTCCCCATGGCCTCATCCTTCCATCGAATAGCGATGGAAATCTATCGAAATTCGATAGATTGGGCAAGGAGTGGGGCGGGAGGCGGGGCGGCAGAACGCACCCGTGCCGGGCGCACGGCACCGTGCTCGCCGGCTGCCCGGCAGACGGCGTGCGGTCGACTCCCCGCGCCGGCCGTCGGGTCCGTCACTTCCGCGTTGGGTGGTCCTGTACCGCGTAGCCGGGGAGGGAGGGCCAGCGGACGGTGAGGACGACCGATTCCTCTTCCGCGTGCCAGGAGTGGTCGGTGCCGTGGCCCCACACCACGTAGTCGCCCTGGCGGGTCAGCAGTACGGTGCGGTCCGGCAGTTCCACCCGGAAGCGGCCGCTGATGAGGACGAGCAGCGCGGTCCGCTCCTCGCCCGTGATCCATCGCGCGCGCCGGTCCCCGCGTGGGTGCACGCCCCACTTGATCTCGACGTCCTCACTGTGGCGCGGGTCGCCGGGGTCCTTGAAGTGCCCCAGGATCCAGCCCCGGTCGAGAGCGGCGTCCGTGCCCGCGTTGCCGACGTGGACGGAGGGAGCAGAGGAAACGGAGGAAACAGAGGAAACAGAAGAAGGGGATGAGTCGCGGCGGGGCTCGGTTGCGGGTTCAGGCGTCACGGGACAGGACGCTAGTGGATCCGGCCACGGCCCTTCGGGGCGAGTCACCGCCGTCGCCGCAGGTCAGGTCGGTGTGGCTGGACTCACGCCGGCCGCCGGGTGCGAATCCGGCGGGAACCGCGGCGGGCGCGTACGCGTGGAGGGGAAGAGGTCCGACACGCAAGGGGCGAGCGGTGGCCGGACATGACCGTGGAGTGGGGGAGGAGAGAGGGGCACGTGTGGTGACGCGAGGCAGCAGGCGGACGGCGGCGCGGGACACGGGGGACCGTGGGCCCGCGGGTGATGCCGGGGCACCGGGCGGGGCGCCGCGCACACTCACCACGGGCACCCTGGGCCTCTTCCGCGGCCAGTGGCGCGGTCTGTACGGCTTCTCCCTCGGCGTCTCGGTGTTCGCCGCGCTCGTCGGTTTGGCGCTGGTGACCGGCGCGTTCGTTCTCTCCCGGCACTACTTCGCCCTCACCTGGAAGTACGCCCGGATGGACATGTCCGCGGACGACGCCGCCGAGGGCTACTACCCGGATCTCTACACCGGCATCTGGTTGAGGAGCGCCCCCTTCATGGTGGTCCTGGCGTTCCTCGCCGTCTTCGTCCTCGCCCTGATGCTCGTCGCGTACGCCGTGGCCGTCCGCGACGCGGAGCGTGACGGCCCACGGCTGGATCCCCGCGAACTGTGGCGGCGCAGCCGCCCGTACGTCTGGCTCGCCTTCCGCGCGCAGCTGCTGACGACCGCCTGCGCCGGAGTCCTGGCGCTGCTCGCCTGTCTGGTCGCGGCGTTCTTCCGGAACGGCGGCATGCTGGGCATCGAGATACCGCGGCTCGACTACTGGAGCTCTACGCCCTACCGGCTGCTGGGCAACGGCCTGACCTCGCTCGTCTCCGCCGTCGCGCTCTTCGTGTGGCTCCGCCTCAGCCTCGCCACCGCCGCCGCCGTGAACGGCGCGCCCACCGCGCGGGCCGCCGTGCGCCGGTCCTGGTCACTGACGAGCCGCGCGCGCCGGCGGGCGACATCCGTCTGCCTGCTCCTCGCGGCCGTCGTCGTCGCCGCGTACACCGCACTCTCGTACGCGGCGGAGCCCGTCGCCCACCTGGTCGGCCTGGCCATGCTGGGGGTGACAAACAACAACCCCTACGCCGCAGGGGCGTTGATGGCGGTTGTCCCCGCCGCGGTGAGCCTGCTGCTCATGACGGCGCTGGTCGTGCCGCCGGTATGCACAGCACTCGCACTCCTCCACACGGAGCTGCGGCGGGCCGGGGAGAACGGGGCGGAGGCCGTGACGTCCGGCGGGTGAGCGACTCCGGCCCCGACCGTTCAGGTGCCGCCCCGGCTGCTGCGCTTGTTGCGCTCCGCGACCTTCGTACGCAACGCCTCGTAGTCGGGGCATTTCGGCGACCCGCACTCGCACTTCGGCCACCGCAGGGCCCTGCCGGGGACCACGTCCTCCCACGCGTCCTCGGGGCCGGCGGGCTCCTCGGGCTCTTCTCCCGGCTGTTCCGCGCCCTGCTCGGGCACGTCCTCGTCCTTGCGGACGAGAAGGATCCCGTCCGTCCCCATGGTCTCGGTCATCTTCGAGAGGGCGCGGCGCGCCTCGCTCTGTGTCATCACCCTGGTGGCCCTTCGCCAGCGAACAATTACCGTCTGTGTCTCAAGCATCGGCATTCGTCGCTAGGCTCAAAAGGGGGGAGCGGTTGACTTCACGCTCTATCAACGGGAGAGGTGTTCCCATGCCTTACGCGGAGGAACTGGATCCGTCGGATTCCGTACTGTCGTTCTATGTCACCGACTTACGGCGACGGCGGGAGGACGCGGGTATCAGCCAGCGGGACTTCGCGAAGATGGCCCTGATGTCGCCCTCGCTCCTCAACAAGATCGAGGCGGCGAAGCGGCTTCCGACGAAGGAACTGTCCGCGCTGGCCGACGAGAAGTTCGGCACTGGGGAGTACTTCACGCGGCTATGGCACCTGGTGATCAAATACGCGCATCCGAAGTGGTTCCGGCCCTACACGGAGCTGGAGGAAGCGGCGGTCCGGATCCGGTCGTTCCAAGTACAGGTGATGCCCGGTCTGCTGCAGACCGAGGACTATGCGCGTGCGGTGCTCGGCACGCGACGTGACAGCCGCGAGCGGATCGAAGAGATGGTGAGTGGTCGCATCGAGCGGCAGCACATCCTCAAGCGTCCGAATCCACCCGAAATGTGGGTCGTGCTGGATGAGAGCGTGCTTCATCGGAGAACGGGCGACATTGACACGATGCGCGGCCAGTTCGAGCACGTGATCCACATGGCTGAGTCCACTGATCTGGTTCTCCAGGTGATCCCCTACGACGTCGGTATGCATGCGGGCTGCGAAGGCTCCTTCGCATCGCTCACGTTGGACCAGGGCCCGAACGTCGTCTATGTGGACGGGTTCCTCGAAGGACAGCTCCTGGGTGAGAGGGAGCACATCAAAACGGCCGAGCGCGTCTATGACTTGCTGGCGGTCGACGCGCTTTCGATGGGCAGGTCCATGGACCTGATCAAGCGTGCGCTCACGGGATTGCATACGTGATCCACGCGACGAAGTGACACGAGCGGTCGAGGCGTGTGCCGAGAACAACGACGGGAGGGCTTTCGAGGAGGTTGCCGAGCCCGGCCTCGTGCCCGTCCGGGACTCGAAGCGTCCCGGCGGGCCCGTGCTCGCCGTTCCGGCCGCCGCCTGGGCGCGGTTCGTGCGTCAGCTCTGACCGCTCGCGTACCCGGCCCGCTCCCGGGCCGCCGTACGCAGGGCGTCCTCGTCCACGGCGAGTGACGCCAGTACCTGGTGTGCCCGGCCCTCCTGCTCGGCCAGAAGGCCGAGCAGCATGTGCTCCGTGCCGATGCCGTCGCCCGGGTGCTCCTTGTCGTGGCCGCACGACTGCCATTCCCGCAGCGTCAGTTCGAGTGCCTTCTTCGCGTGCGGTGTGTACGCGGGCCTCGGGTACTGGAACGCGCCTTCGCCGAACGTGCCGTCCGCGCGGCGCTTGATCTCGTCCACGTCGATGCCGAGCACGGACAGCGCGTCCCTCGCGTCCTGAGCGCCCGTGCCGAAGACCCCGGCGGCCTCCAGGGTTTGTACGGTCGCGGTCCGCGTGCGGTCCAACCCGGCGCCCGACGCGGTCAGTATCGCGCCGGCCGTGCTGTCGGGCGTGGCGGCCAGGCCGAGCAGCAGGTGCTCGGTGCCCATGAAGTCGTGGCCGAGGACCAGCGCCTCGTCCTGGCCCGCGACGATGGCGCGCTTCGCATGCTCGGTGAAGTACTCGAACATCTCGTTCTCCTGTCTTCCCTCTGGTGCCCAGCGGCTTGTGTTGCCCAGCGGCCTCGGTCGCTGAGGCGGCCACCCGCCGGTGGTCGCCTCGGCGGCATCTGCGGTCTCAGCTTTCTTTGCCCGTGGCCTTGCGGCGGCTCGCGTGCTTCTCGTGCACCGACTGCCTGCTGACGTGCAGAGCGGACGCGATGTCCTGCCACGACCACCCGTTTTCTCGGGCGTTGTCGACGTGAAGGCGTTCGAGCTCGTCCAGCAGGCGTCGCAGCGCGACGACGGCACGCAGGCCCACGTCAGGGTCCGGATGGGTCACCTGACCCGCGAGGTCCGCCGGTGTCGCCGGTGTCTTGTCGGCTTCCATGCCTGTCAGGATTCCCTGACGTCCGGAGAGATGTCAAGGAACCCTGACAGAAGAGCCCTGACGGACGGTGCGCGGATGGTCATGGGTCTGTCCGGGGGTGCGGCCCCCTCAGGCCGGGTGGGCCGGGGAGCGCGCCGCGCGCACACGACGGCCTGCGGAACGGGATTCACTCGATACGGTGTCGATCGAAGTCAAAGGCCAGCTCGCTGCGCTGACGGAAGGGATGCGGCCGTGCGCCCGACCCTCAACCTCTGGCGTCAGCGGCTCGGAGAGGTGCCCGAGTCCGTGTGGCGGCGCACCGATCTCCGTGTTCTGATCCTGGCGGACAACGGCCTCACGACCCTCTCGCCGAAGATCGGGCGGCTGAGCCGCCTGGCCACACTCGACCTCGGACACAACAGCCTCACGAAACTCCCCGACGCCCTGGGCGAGCTGACCGGACTCAGTGACTGCCTCTATCTGCACGACAACAACCTGTCGCGAGTCCCGGAAACACTGGGCGGCCTGACGCGCCTGCGCTACCTCAACGTCGGCGGGAACCCACTCGCCGCCCTGCCGGGGGCCGTCGGACGCATGGCGGAACTCGTCGAGCTGCGAGCCCAGCACAACCGGCTCACCACTCTGCCCGACACCATCGGCCACCTCCACAAGCTGCGCGAGCTCTGGCTGCGGGGCAACAGCCTCAGGGCGTTGCCCTCCACGGCCGTCCACCTGCGTGAACTGCGCCACCTGGAACTGCGCGACAACTCCCTCACCGAACTGCCCGAACCCCTGGCTCTTCTTCCGCGGCTCCGGCAGCTCGATCTCCGCGGCAACCGCATCGGCCGTGTCCCGGACTGGGTCCTCCAGATGTCCGCACTGGAGAAGCTGGACCTCCGTTGGAACCCCTGCACGCTCTCCCGCCGCCTGCTGACGGCGCTGGAGGAGCGTGGATGCGTCGTCCTGCGGTGAGTGGCGGGACCCTGCTTCGATGTCACGAGGCGCCACCTGAGGAGCTTCGCGTGCCCACCGCAACCGCGACAGCGCTACCACCGCAACCGCCGGAGCGCTATGCGTTGCTGCGGAATTCAGGGGTCAAGAGGCCCATTTGCCGACCAAGTTCGACTTTTGCCCTGAAGGGGTTGAGGGGGTGCCAAGTCCGGTTTCACGGCATCTGCCTCCCGCTTTGTCGGGGGCTTGTAACAAGGACCTCGGTAGCTCTGAGTTACATCCATCCGTGTGTTGGACTGACGATTGATCGAGGGTTTCCCGGGCGCGAGTTGCCCTGACACGGTCTGCCCGGCACGGGTACGGCCCTGCGCGTGAGGAGAGAAATGTGAAGTCATGGGGTAAGCGAATGTCCTACGGGCTTGCCGTCGCCGCCGCCGCGGTCGCGATCCCGCTGACGGCCGGCTCCGCCTCGGCCGCTCCGACCTGGCACGACCTTGCCGGCGGTCCCGAGATGTACCCCAACATGGCCGCGTGCCAGGCGGACATCCCCAGGGCGAAGCAGGAGTACCAGGACGCCACCTGTATCAACGTCAATGGGCGAATCTCCCTCTGGGTGCTGTACTGATTCCATCCCCGTGGCGGCCCGAACGCGCCGGGGCTCCGCGTTCAGGCCGTAACTGTCGGTGAGTTCGGGAGCCCCGTAACGCCGGTCTTCAAGATCTGCGGGCACTGCGCGTCCGCAGTACGCGGACTGCGCCACGCGTCGGACGGATGACCTTCGGTCTCCGGCGCATGAGGCCTCCGCCTCCACTGGTTCCTCTGATGGGCGCGCACATCAGGGGCCCGGAACGCGACGCCCGCGCTTGGCCTTCCGGCAGTGGGACTTGACCGCCCGCGCTTGGTCTTCCGGCGGCGCAACTCGGCAGCTCGCGCTTGGCCTTCCGGCAGCGGAACACCGCATGCCGACCCGCCCGGGGCGGCCCGGGGCATGGAGACGGCGCGTCGTCCCCGTTCAGTCGACCTTGTGGACGATCGTGTCGTCGGCGTCGAGCCGCCGTCCGTCCGCGGAACGGACCTCCAGGGCTCGCAGCGGGCGCCCCTGGCGGCGGTCCACCAACTCTGAGTGCGGTTCGTCGGCGCCGAAGAGGGTCTGTTCGCCCCACTGCCGCAGCGCGACGATGACGGGGAACAGTGCTTTCCCCTTCTCCGTCAGCATGTACTCGCGGTAGGCGCTGCCGTCCGACGCGGGGGCGGTGTCGAGGACTCCCGCGGCGGTCAGGTGGCGCAGGCGGGTCGCGAGGATGTTCTTCGCGACGCCGAGGCCGCGCTGGAACTCCCCGAAGCGGCGGCTGCCGTCGAACGCGTCCCGCACGATCAGCAGGGACCACCAGTCGCCGATCGTGTCGACCGATCGCGCGACGGGGCAGTCGCTGTCGTCGAAGCGCGTCCGTTCCACCATGCCGTCTCTCCCTCGTTGTGGTTGCAACATGCTACCAGGGCGGGTTACCGTCACCCATCTGGTAGCAAGATGAAACCGATGGGGGCGCGATGGACGGGCCGCGCGGGGCCGGAGCGGCGTTGGCGGC
>NZ_JAIUKE010000162.1 GCF_020176795.1 Streptomyces sp. 8L | reverse complement strand
AAGCATTATTAAACCGCGGGGGCGGGGATGCGGGGGCGGCGGGGGGGCGGGGGGGGGGGGGGGGGGGGGGCGGGGGGGGGGGGGGCGGGCTTCACTCTCTCCCGGGGGACCACCCTGCTCTTCGCCGTGGCCAGTGGGGCGGCCGTGGCCAATGTGTACTTCGCGCAGCCGCTCCTGGTGACGCTGGGCCGTGACTTCTCGATCAGTACGGGGACGGTCGGCGCGATCGTGACCCTCACGCAGACCGGCTACGGGCTGGGGCTCTTCTTCCTGGTGCCGCTGGGTGACCTGCTCGACCGCAGACGCCTGATCGTGACGCAACTCCTCCTACTAGCAATGGCGTTGACGGCGACGAGCCTGGCGGGCAGTGCGGCGTTCCTGCTGGCGGGCCTGGCTGCCGTGGGGCTGCTCGCCGTGGTCACCCAGACCCTGGTCGCCTTCGCCGCCTTCCTCGCGCCCTCCGGGGAGCGCGGCCGGGTCGTCGGCGTGGTGACCAGCGGCGTCGTCACCGGCATCCTGCTCGCCCGGACCGTGTCCGGTCTGCTGGCCGACCTCGCGGGCTGGCGTTCCGTCTACCTCGTTTCGGCCGCCCTCACCGGCGTACTCGCCCTGGCGCTCCACCGCCTGCTGCCGGCCGGCGTCAAGCCGGCGCCAGGGTCCGGGCGGTACGGGGAAGCGCTGCGCTCCACCCTCACACTGTTCGCGCGCGAACCCCTCCTGCGCGTACGGGCCCTGCTCGCCCTCCTGATCTTCGCGGCCTTCAGCACCCTGTGGAGCAGCGTCGCCCTGCCGCTCAGCGCGCCCCCGCTCTCCCTGTCCCACACGGAGATCGGAGCCTTCGGGCTGGCCGGAGCCGCGGGCGCCCTCGCCGCCACCGCGGCCGGCCGGTGGAACGACCGCGGCTTCGCCGGCCGCACGACCGGCATCGGCCTGGCCCTGCTCGCCGTCTCCTGGCTGCCCCTGGCCTGCACACGGCACTCGCTGTGGGCACTGGCGGCGGGAGTGGTCGTCCTCGATCTCGCCGTACAGGCGGTCCATGTCACCAACCAGACCCTGATCCACGCACTGCACCCGGCGGCGGGGAGCCGGCTGATCGGCGGTTACATGGTCTTCTACTCGATCGGCAGCGCCTCGGGCGCCGTGGCCGCGACCACCCTGTACGCGGCGGCGGGCTGGCTTGCCGTCTGCGCGCTGGGCGCCGGGATCAGTCTCGCCGCCCTGCTCCTGTGGGCATTCACCCGGACCGCGGTCTCCGCGCCGCCCGCCGTCCAGCGTCTCCCGGAGGGGTGAGGGGCCCCGCCGGACGCTCTCGTCGGCTTCCGGCGCCACGACCCAGCCGCGGACCCACCGCCCTGCTGGAGCCCGACCGCCATCGGCCCGCTCGGCGGCATCGTCGGCGCGGCCCTGGGCATCGCGGTCGTCGTGTGTGCCGCCGTCGTCACACCGTACGCGTCACGAGAGGCCCGCGGCGCTGTCCAGCTGTCCCTGCGGTGCGGCCCAACTGGCGAGGAGTCTGAGGCGGTCCTCCGAGGGGGTGCCCGGTTCGGCGGCGTAGATGATCAGGTCGTGGACGGCCCGTTGGGGCAGGGGCAGGTCCAGGGAGCGGAAGGTCATCTCCACACGGCCGACTTCGGGATGGTTCAGCCGCTTGGCGCCCTCGTGATGGATCCGGACGTCGTGGCTGGCCCACATGGTGCGGAAGTCGGGGCTGAGCGTGGACAGTTCGCCGACGAGTTCACGCAGGGCCCGGTCGTGGGGTTCGCGTCCGGCTTCGGCCCGGAGCACCGCGACCGTGGCCCTCGCGCCTTCCTCCCAGTCGACGAAGAAGTCGGGGGAGCCGGGGTCGAGGAAGAAGTAACGGGGGAAGTTGGCGCAGCCCCGGTCGCGCGTGGTCTCGCTGTCGAACATCGGTGAGTACAGGGCCCTGCACAGCGCGTTGCTCGCGACGAGGTCCAGACGTCCGGTACGTACGAAGGCCGGGGCCATGGTCATGGAGTCCACCATCCATTGGACGGGAGACGGGATCCTGACGTCCTTGCGGCGCTGCGACCTGCGGCGGGCGGGGCGGGCCGCCCTGGCCAGTTCGAGCAGGTAGACGCGCTCGTCCTCATCGAGGAGCAACGCCCGCGCGACCGCTTCCAGCACGTCCTCGGAGACGCCGCTGATGTGGCCCTTCTCCAGCCGTGTGTACCACTCGGTGCTCACGCCCGAGAGGGCCGCGACCTCCTCGCGCCGCAGTCCCGGAACCCTGCGCCGCCGGCCTGCGGGCAGTCCGACCCGCTCCGGGGCGAGCTTGGCGCGTCGGCTGATCAGGAAGTCGCGGATGTCCGAGCGGTTGTCCGTGTGACTCCCGGTGCGGTCTGCGGGCGGAGGTTCCATCCGCCCACGGTACCCATGGCCCACCCGGCGGAGAGAGGTTGTGTTTGTACCCCCCATAAACGCGACCTTGTCCCCCTCTCACGGCGCCGGTTTCGTGGGGTCGGCGGAATTGAACGGCACTCCCTCGTCGCGGGGCGCCCTCCGCCGTTCTCCCTCCACTCCTCAGGAGCAGCAATGACCGGCAAGACCGTACTGATCACCGGCGCGACCAGCGGTATCGGCGCCCACACCGCACGGTTGCTCATCGACCGAGGCCACCGCGTGGCCGTCACCGGCCGGAACGAGACCAGGCTGAAGGCGTTCCTCGACGAGGCGGGCCACCCCGACCGTCTGCTGGGCCTGGTCGCGGACGCGGCGGACTGGCATGCCACCGAGTCGGCCGTGACCCGCACGGTGGAGCGCTTCGGCGGCCTCGACGCGGCGGTGGCCAACGCCGGATTCATGTCCGGTGACTCCATCGGGGACGGCGACCCGGCCCTGTGGCCGCCCATGGTCCTCACCAACGTCCTCGGCCCCGCCCTGCTGGCCCACGCCACCCTGCCGCACCTGGAAGCCACTGGCGGACGGCTGGTGCTCATCGGCAGCGTCGCCGGGCTGAAGAACTCACCCGGCAATCTCTACTCGGCCACCAAGTGGGCCACCACCGGACTCGCGGAGAACCTGCGCCTGCACGCCACGACCCGCGGCGTCGGTGTCACGCTCGTCAACCCCGGCATGATCGACACCCCCTTCTGGCAGGGCACCGGCGTTCCCCCCTTCGCCCTGCCGCCCCAGCCCGTCGCCGAGGCCGTCTGCCTCGCCCTCGACCAGCCGGCGGGCGTCGACCTCAACACCCTGACCATCCGGCCCATGGGGCAGCCCGCCTGACCACGCTTTGTTGTCACAGCGCGGCGCTCGTACTCGCTGGTGAGGAGTTCGGACCGCTTGGTCTCCGGATGCCGCACGCGGGTGGCATCCGGCTGCCCGCGGTCCGGTGCGTGTGCCACGTCTGCCGTCGCCCTGGTGACCTCGGAGGCCGTGCCGTACCAAGCCGTGCCGTCGGACCGTTCGCGGCGAGCGGCGGGACGCGCCGTCGCGCTCTCAGGCCAGAGCCCCTATGGCCCTGACGACCAGGGCACGGGCTTCCGCTCCATAGACCGCGAGGCGCTTGAGCCGGGCGAACGCGGTTTCGTACAGGGCGATCTCGGACGGCTCGGTGACCGTGACGCGGGCAGACAGCAACTCGACGGAGACCAGGTCCTGGTCGTACATGTGGAAGGTCTCCATGGGCCAGTGTCCGCGCGAGCGGGTCGCTGCCGGAATGATGCCCAGCGACACGGACGGGAGGGCGCCCGCGGTGAGGAGGTGGCCCAGCTGGGCGGCCATCGCGTCCGCGGTTCCCAGCTGATGCGTGAGGACGGCCTCCTCCATCAGCAGGGAGAACCGACGGCCGGACCGGTGGATGATGCGCGACCTGTCCACGCGGGCGGCGGCGGCTTGCTCGCTGTCGTCCGGCGCCCCGAGGAACTCCGCGTTGGAGGACAGGAGCGCGCGGGCGTAGCCCTCGGTCTGGAGGAGGCCGGGGACCAGGGTGCCCGAGTAGATCCGGAAGAGCCGGGTCTGTTCGAAGAGAGGCCTGTAGCTGTCCTGCAACGTGCGGAGGCCGGTGCGAACGCGGCGGCGCCACTCGGTGTACTGCTCCTCCGCGTCACGGGACGCCGCGATGAGGTCGTCGGCCTGGGCATGGGCGCCGCACGCCGCGCACCAGGCGCGGATGTCGGCCGGGGTCGGCGGTGTGCGTGCGTTCTCCAGGCGGCTGGTCTTCGGGTGTGTCCAGCCGGCTCGGCGCGCCAGCTCACCCCCGGTGATCCCCGCTTCTGCCCGAAGGTCGCGGAGGCGGCGCGCGATGCGCTCGCGGGCCGCCTGGGCAGCGGACGAGGGGGACGCGGGCATGAGCTGGCCGTTCGCCTAGAGTTCGTACATGTCGTGCGGGGTCGCCCGGGACCATACGGCTTCGAAGGCGTCGGCGCACAACTTCGCCGTTGCCGGGTCGGTGCTGATCTCACCGCCGCCGGACTCGCCCGCGCCGGTGAAGTGGTTCCAGCGGACGGTGTGTCCGTCGATGAGCCAGAAGTCGTTCCCTGGCAGGGCGATGTCGGACGCCTGGCGCCGTGGCAGCCAGCGCACGGCCTCTCCGGCGGTGAGGTTGACGATGGTACCGGCGTGTTCGTAGCGGATGTAGTCGCTGACGGGCTCGGACACGATGCGGGCGCGGCGTACGGCGACGCCGCGAGCGACCGTCCGGCGGATCAGGCCGACCCAAGGCGCCCAGTAGGGCGAGGCCGGGTCGGTGTCATGCTCCCCGGTGGCTTGCCAGCGGGAGAAGGCGTCCGCCTCGGAGGCCACTGCGTAGGCGTCGCGCATCTCCAGGTGGACGGCTGACTGGTGCGCGCTGTCGAGGAGTTCAGCGAACGTCGGTACAGGCTTCGGCGGCATCGCAGGCCTTCCTGATGTCGGGGATCATGCGGGCGGGGATCCGGATCACGGCCTCCGTGTCGGGGATGCCGACAGCATGGCCGGGGAGTTCGAATGCCGCGCATTCCGCTTCGAGCCGCGGGTCGGGCTTCCAGCCCTGGAAGACCAGTTCTCGCTTGTCCTCGTCGACCCAGACCGTGGGGCTCTCGCCCGTGTTGGTCTCGGGGTCGATGCCGATGAACCGTAACGGAGACATGTCTGCCCTCTCTCTGGTCGTTCGCAGATGTTCGCCACCATCGACCTGTCGGTGGCCATTGGTCAAGAGCGCGCGGGCCCAATCACCTGTGCAGATAGGCGTCTTGAACATTCGTGAACATTCGTGGCGTGATCTCACCCAGCACCCGTAGCGTGCTCTGCGCGGCCTCCTGAGGACCCACCGCCGGACGGATGGACGGCGCCGAAGGGGGCCAGCAGCGGCGGTGTCCCCCTCGGGCCGCCCGCCGAACCAAGCCCGGCCAGACCCGCACCACCCTCACAAAACAAGGAGCGCCACATGGAATGGACAGCAGCGGACCCCGGCAAGCACGCGGGCGAGCCGTCCGACAAGCCGTGGACCCCGCCGCCCGCCCCGCCGAGCCCCGACGGGTCCGGTCCCTCGGGTGGCGACGAGCAGGCGGCCGGTCACTGATCATGTCCCTCGGCCCCGAGACGCCGGGGAGCTACGCCGCGCTCGTCCGGTCGCTGGACGAGCGCGGTCTCCTGTCCCCGCGGTGGCGTGCCGTGTGGCAGGAGTTGCCCCGGCACCTCTTCATCCCGCCCCGCGTCTGGCGACAGGGCCCCGAAGGCTGCGAACCCGTCGGCCCCGACGCGTGGTGGTCCCTGGTCGGCTCCGACGAACCCGTCATCCTCCAGGTGGACGACGGCGACGAGGACGGTCCTGGCATCGCCACGTCGTCCAACAGCAAACCGTCCATGGTGGCGCGCATGCTCGGCCTCCTGGACCTCGAACCCTCCCACCGCGTCCTGGAGATCGGCACGGCGTCCGGGCATCTCGCCGCGCTTCTGGCCCGGTACCTCGGCGACGACAGCCACGTGCACTCGCTCGAACTCGACCCCGAACTGGCCCGGTTGGCAGACAAGCAGCTCGCCAGGGCCGGGCACACGCCTCGGCTGCGGCAGGGGGACGGCGCCCTCGGCTGCTCGGAGGCCGCGCCCTTCGACCGGATTATCTCCACCTGCGCCGTCCGGCACGTCCCCCAGGCATGGATCGGGCAACTGCGGCCGCGCGGAGTCCTCGTACTGCCCCTGCACCGCGACTTCTGGAGCGGCGCCGTGGTGCGGCTGGTGCGGCGGCCGGACGGCACGGCTCGGGGGACCTTCCACGGCGGCGCCTCGTACATGCTGATGCGCTCCCAGCGCGACCCTGCCCGAGCTCACGTCGACAGCTCCAGCGCCCGCGCTTCGGCCACGGGTCTGGATCCGGCCGGCCTGCTGTCGCTCGGAGCCGCCCTGTACATCGGGGAGCGGCTGCCCGGTGTGTCCCTCCACCACGCGCGCACGGACGAGGGCGTGCGGGTCTGGGCGCAGGGCCCGGACGGGTCGGCGGCCACCGCGGCGGCCGGCACGGTGCACGCGTACGGGCCGCGCGACCTGTGGTCCGAGATCGAGACCGCACACCGGGCCTACGTTCAAGAAGGCGCCCCGGCGGCAGACGAGTTCGGGCTCACCGTCTCACCCGGCGGACACCACGTCTGGCTCCACGAGCCTCATCACACCATCACAGCGGCACGGTGACCGCCGCTCGCGTGTACGCGCTCCCCAGCCTCGCCCGCGACCCGGCGCCCCACGATGGAGTGACAGACCTCCGAACGGGGTAATGCCGGCGGACGTTCTCGTTAGCTTCCGTCGCATGACAGAACCACGAACCCCGCAATTAACCGTACCCGGCCCCGGGAACGGCGGCGACGCCCCGGACGGCGTCGGTCCCCCGGACCGGGCGGGCGCGCCGGGCAGGGCCGGCGGCGGCAGGCTCGGGCTGTGGCTCGGCGCCGTGCCCGCGATCGCCGGGGTGCTGCTGACCGTCGCGGCCATGACGCTCGGCAAGCTGCTCGTCTTCGGTCTCCTGGCCGCGGCGACCGTGCCGTTGACGGTCGTCTCCCTGCGGCCCGCGTGGGCGTGGCTGAAATACGCCTTGGCGTGCGCGCTGACCGTGGCGCTCGTGGGGTTCGCCCTGACCGTGGTCTATTACCAGGGCCGCCCCGGGAAACCCGCCGTTCCGGCGGCGCCGCCCCCGGTGTCGCTGAAGGACTCCGCCCAGGGGCTGAAGTTCCTGCCGGTCACCGGGCCGGTCTCGCACTGTGTGAGTTTCGCCGGCACCGGCAGGATTCCGGACGGCGACGCCCTGGTGGTGCTCGACCGCCCCACCGACTCCGGGGGCCGCTACACCCCCACGTCCACCTTCAGCTTCGACGGTGAGGCCGCCGCCTCACCGTCGGGGCGGGGGTGGATCGTGCCGGATCTGAACCTCGGCGCGGGGGAGCCGAGCGACAAGGGCACGCACATGGCGGTCCTGACCGTTCTGATGCCCGAGAACGTGGCCGGCTTCCTCGACACACTGAACAGCGACTCCGAGACCGGCGCCGTGCCGGCGGACGTCACGAAGCTCGGTGCGGAGGCCGACCGGCTGGTCGTGGTCCGCAACGGGGAGAACGCGCACTGCTGACCCAGGCCGGACGCCGGTCCCGCGAGGCGGCGCGCGCAGGCCCCTCCCGCCGGATGCGGAAGGGGCCTGGACGCGGAAAGGGCGGCGGCGCGGCAGTGTGCGTCCGGTGTCAGCCTCCGATCGCGATCGAGAAGATGTGCAGGGCCAGTTGGCTGTTGGCCGCCGTCTTGCTGACGTTCGGCAGTGTCACGGCCTCGACCGTCCTGCCCGCCTTCAGTGGCACCGTCGCGCCGTAGGTGTGCACCTGCTGGGTCTGGTGGCCACCGGAGTTGTTCAGGTACGGGAGCGTCGCGGCGAAGTCGCTGCCCTGCGGTGCCGACGTACCCCACCAGTCTCCGAAGCCGAGCGAGTAGGTCTGGGTGGTGCCGTCGGTGTAGAGGATGGTGCCCGAGCCGGATGCGGCGCCGAAGTCGCTGGTGCCGATGAAGCCCAACTTCGTACCGGAGCCGGTCAGATGGACGCCCTGGCCGCTCGCGACGATGTTGTCGGGCTTGCCCGTTCCCGCGGTGGCGGGCCAGGGGAAGGTGATCCCGTCGTGGGTCGCGTTCTGCCCCGCCGTGTACCCGGCCGCTTCGAGGGTCTGCTCCGAGAAGCTGGCGCCGCCGCCGTCCAGGCTGCCCGTGCCCGGTGTGGCGTCGTCGCTGATGCCGGAGTTGTCGTACGCGGCGGTGACCGAGGCGTACGGGACGGTCACCGGCGCCTGGGCGCCCTGCTGCCCGTTCGGTGTGGTGACGGTGGCGTCGAGGCCGAACGACGCGGGGTCGGTGCCCGCGGGGACCGTCACCTGCCAGGTCGTGGAGACGGCCTGGCCCGCGCCGACCCGGGAGAAGGTGGCCGGGCTGCTCGCCGTGGCGGTCCAGCCGCTCGGCGCGTCGAGCGCGACCGTCACACCGCTGACCGGGGAGGCCGCGCCGTTGGTGTACGTGGTCCTTGCGGTGAACGTGGCGCCCGCGTCCGCGAGGGGCGGCGAGCTGAGCGCCAGGGTGTTCCGCACCACGACGGGCGTCGTACCGCTGACACCGTTCACCGTGACCTTGATGCTCGCCGTGCCGTCCGCGACGGCGTGCACGGTCCCGTCCCGGTCGACGGTGGCGACCTTCGGGTCGCTGCTGCTGTACGTCACGTGTGCCGTGGACAGGTCAGTGAAGGACTCGTCGTTGTTGACGGCCTCGACCACGTGGTCCGCCGTCACCGACAGGTCGCGCCGCTCCTGGGACGGGTCGGTGTCATCCTTGATCCACTTGTTCTTTCCCGTGAGGCTGAAGGTGTCGCCCGCGTTGTGGACGACGTCCTCGGGCTGGACGGTGACGGTCTGGACCTTGCGCTGGAGTGCCCCGGTCACCCTGACCTTCGCCGTACCCGCCGTGGTCGCCGCGTCCGGGCCGACCTGGAAGGCGTAGGTGCCGTCGTAGACGGTGTCGCGCGAGGCCTTCGCGTCCCAGAAGGCCAGGTCGGGGATCTTGACCGGGATGGTGAGGTGCTGGGTGGCGCCGGGCGCCAGCGGCTTCGTCTTGGCGAAGCCCTCCAGGCGCTTGGCCGGCAGTTGCACGCCGGGCTCGGTGAACGGTGTCGCCGCGTACAGCTGGGCGACCGTCGTACCGGCCGTGGTGCCGGTGTTCTTCACGTCCACACTCACGTCGACCGTACCGTTGGCCGAGACCGAGCCCTTGTCGGTCCTGATGTGCGAGAACGCGAACGAGCTGTAGCTCAGGCCGTATCCGAACGGGTAGGTGGGTGTGCCGGTGAAGTACTGGTAGGTGCGGCCGAGTCCGCCCGTCGCGGCCGGTGTGAGGCCGTAGTTGGACTTGTCCGGCAGCTGCGAGGCGTCCTTGTACCAGGTGAAGTCCAGGTGGCCGGCGGGGTTCTGCCTGCCGAAGAGCACATCGGCGAGGGCGTCGCCCTGGCTCTCGCCGTTGTAGCCGCTGAAGACGATCGCGGGGGCCTTGTCCTGGACGTCGTCGATCTTCACCGGGCCGTCCGACTGGATGACCAGTGCGGTGTTCTTGTTGCCGAGGGCGGTGGCCTGGTCGATCAGCGAACCGTAATTGCCCGGCATGTCGAGGTTGGCCCGGTCCTTGCCCTCCGAGGCGTTGTTCTCGTCGGTGCCGACGAACACCACCACCAGGTCGGCGGCCTTCACATCGGCCTGCGTCTGCGCACTGAGGGTCGCGGCGCCGGTCGCCGTGGAGGAGGTGCCCGCCGCGTCGAAGACGACGGACGCGTCCGGGTTCGCGGCCTTGACCGCGTCGGTGATGCCCTTGACGGCGTCGACCTGCTTCGTCGGCTCGCCTGAATAGCCGCCCAGCGTCGTGGTGTTGGCCAGGTCGCCGAGGATCACGATCTTGTTGGTCTTCGCCGGGTCGGCCGGCAGCAGCGGCTTGTCCGTGCCGGAGACGTGTCGATTCTTCAGCAGGACGAGGGAGTTGTCCGCCACGGTACGGGCCAGGTCCTGGTGCGCGGGCGACTCGATCCGGTCCTTGGTGATCTTCGTGTACGCGACCTGGGACGCCGGGTCGAACTCACCGGTCTCCATGCGCACGGTGAACACCTTGACCAGCGCGTTGTCGAGCACGCCCTCGCTCAGGGCGCCCGCGTCGACGGCCTGCTGGATGTTGGTGGTGGTCGCCTCGTCGCCGGTGCAGTTCAGGTCGGTCCCGGCGCGCAGCGCGTACGCCTGGCCGCCCGCCTGCCCGGACATGGTCGCGCCGGTGGTGGTGCTGGTCCAGGTCGGGCTCGGCTTGTGGTCGGTGCTCCAGCCGGGCGCCGCCCAGTCGTGGCCGCCGGGGAACTGCTGCCAGGTGGTGCCGACGGCGCCGCAGTCGGACGTGATGTACCCGTCGAACCCGTAGGTGCGCTGGGCGAGTTCGTTCGTGGTGTAAGTGTCGGCCACGGACGGTGTGCCGTTGATCGCGTTGTACGAGGTCATCAGCCCGGACACATGGGCGTCCTCGATCAGCGAGCGGAACTGGGCGGTGTAGTAGTCCCGCAGGTCGGTGTCGTCGACACCGGAGCTGATGCCGGTGCGGTTCTCCTCGACGTTGTTGAGCGCGTAGTGCTTCGCCGTCGCCGCGACCTTCAGATACCCGGTCCGCGGCCTGCCGTTCGGGTCGTTGCCCTGGTAGCCGTCCACGAACTGGCCCGCCATCTTCCCCGTCAGGTACGGGTCCTCGCCGAAGGCCTCGTCGGTGCGGCCCCAGCGCGGGTCGCGGTCGAGGTTGACGTTGGGCGCCCAGAAGGTGAGGGCGCCGTAGTCGTCGGCGGACGGGCCCAGGTTGTTCTGCCCGTTGCCGAACAGCGACTTGTCGTTGAAGCCGCGCACCTCGTCGGAGATCGCGCTCGTCTCCCGGTAGATCAGCGACGGGTCCCAGGTCATGGTGGACGCGAGGTTCACGGGGAAGCTGGTGGCGTGGATGCCGCCCTGCGCGCCGCCGTTGTTCTGGTCGGCGCCCAGGGTGTTGACACCGTGCTGGCCCTCGCTCCAGTACGTGTACTGCTGCACGCCGAGCCGCGGGACGGCGGGCGCGGTGTTGGTGGCCAGCTGCTGCACCTTCTCCTGGAGCGTCATCCGGGACACGAGGTCCGCGGCGCGCTCCTGGAAGGAGTACGCCGTGTTCAGGTAGACCGGGGTGGCGGCGGCCCTGGCCGTGGCCGTGGTGTGCCCGGCGGCGGTCGCGGAGCCGTACGCGGTGGCGGTGAGCGCGGCCGTCAGGGCCAGGGCGCACGCGGCGGCGAGTGCCGTGCGGCGCGGGCGGCGCCGCGCTCTCGGTGGTGCGAACTGTCCTTGCATGGTTCCTCCGTTGAGCGGTGGGGGTGACGTCGAACGGCGGTACTCGTGGTGCTCGGACGGGCGCGCTGGTCCTCGGGAGTGGTGGGGTTCGGACGGGTGCGCTGCTCCTCGGGGGCGGTGG
>NZ_JAIUKE010000161.1 GCF_020176795.1 Streptomyces sp. 8L | reverse complement strand
GTGCGGGGCCGGGGCCGGTTCACGGACCGGCGGGGCCATCCGCCCACGAATCCGCGGACTCGGCGTCGCTCATGCCCGCCATCCGGACACCGGTGCCACCGCCGCGACGACGGCCGCCCGTGTCTCCTCCCGCGACTGCGGCTCCGTCGTGAGGAGCGCGTGCAGGATCATGCCCTCCAGCAGGGCGTCGAGGCGGGCGGCGGTCTCCGCGCCGGTGAAGCGGGCCAGCACGGCGCGGCTCGCCCTGGTCCACTCCTGGGTCAGCACGCGCAGAGCCGGATCGCGCAGGGCCGCCAGGTGCAGTTCGAAGCCGAGCACGGCGCTGCGGCGCCTGGACGGACCGCCCTGCACGAGTTCCACCAGCACGTCGACCAGGTCCTCCGGCGTCCGCACGGCCGCGAAGAGGGCCTCGAACTCGCCGCTCCGCGCCTCGACGTACCAGCGGAACGCCTCGCCGCGCAGCTCCGCCAGGCTCGCGAAGTGGTACGTGACCGAGCCGAGCGGCACATCCGCGCGCGACGCGACCTTCCGGTGCGTGAGGCCGGCCACCCCGTCCGCGACGAGCACGTCGAGCGCGGCATCCAGGACGCGGGTCCTGCGCTCCGGATCGTGCCGCCGCGCGCGACGCCCCTCGGCCGTGCCGGTGGACGCTTCTGTCCTCTCCATAAGAACAAACGTACACTACATCGGAACGGATGTTCTTATCGGCCGGCCGGCCGGCCGACCAGCCGGCCGACCAGCCGGCCGGCCCGCCCGTCACGCCCGGTCAGGCGCCGTCCGCCGCCGCGCTGAGCGCCGCCAGGTCCAGCTTCTTCATGCCGAACATGGCCTTCATGGCGCGGTCGGCCCGCGCGGGGTCCGGGTCCGTGACCAGTTCGACCGCGCCCCGGGGCACGACCTGCCAGGACAGCCCGTACTTGTCCTTCAGCCAGCCGCAGGGCCCCTCCTGGCCGCCGTCGCCGACCAGCCGGTCCCAGTACGCGTCGACCTCGCCCTGGTCGGCGCAGTCGATGACGAACGAGACGGCCTCGTCGAACGAGAACTGCGGGCCGCCGTTGATGATCGTGTAGGGCTGGCCGTCCAGCTCGAAGTCGACCGTCAGGACGGTGCCCTTCCGGTCGGGATTCGCGTCGCCGTAGTGGGAGACACGGTTGATCTTCGAGTTCGGGAAGACGGAGACGTAGTACTCGGCCGCTTCCATGCCGTTCTGGTCGAACCACAGGTTCGGGGTGAGCTTCGGCATCGTGTCCCTCCTGATAAGAGGCGTCTCGGCGGTCACGGCCGCGGTGCGGTATGCCGCCACGACCGGCGACCGGCCCACTCCGCCGTAGGCAGCCCTATGCCGCCGTACGCCGTCATACACCTGTTTACGGTGATGAGACCGGTGCCACGGTCAAAACTCATCGAAGGTTCCGGCGCGAATCGGAGATCTTGGACCGCCCCGTCGCCACCGCCCGGGCCATCCTGGACAATTGCCCTTTCGGATGAACAGGGCGGGCGGCGCGCGCGGCGTGAGTGGCGTGCGCGGTGCGCACAGGGCGAGCGGAACGAGCGGAACGCGGCGGTCGCGCGTCTTCGCGTGGGGAGGGTCGTGGCCAATGAGTCGAGGTGCCGGCGGGCTGGCGGGGAACTGGGCCCAGGCGCAGCGTCAGCAGCAGCGACAGTACGAGGCGCAGCAGCGGGAGCGGGCCGCCTACGAGCGTGAACAGACCCGGCAACGGCAGGCGGCGGCGCGCGCCGGCCGTGAGCAGCAGGCGCAGTACCGGCGAGAGCGGGAGGCCGAGGCGCAGCGCCGTACGGCCGAACTCGACGGGCGGGTCGCGGAGCTGTCGGGGCTGCTGGTGAAGGGCTGCGGCGTCGAGCCGTTCCGCGCGGCGTCGCTGCTGCGGACGCACGGCCCGCTGGAGCCGTTCGCGCCGGGGGCGCTCGCACAGCCCGTCCCCCTGCCGGACCCGGCCCGCTACCAGCCCCAGGGGCGCGGCTGGTCGCACGCGCGGCGGCAGGCCGCGCGCGAGGAGGCGGAGCTGCGGTACGCGCACGACCTGGAGGCCGCGCGTCACGCGGAGGAGCAGCGTACGCGCCAACTCGACGCGTACCGGCGCCAGTACGACGCCTGGGCGGCGGGCGTACGGGCCGAGACCGACCGTCACAACGACGCCGTCCGCGCCATGGAGGCGGGCCTGCGGGACGGCGACGCGGAAACGGTCGTGGAGTACTTCACGGCCGCGCTGTACGCGTCGACGGCATGGCCTGAGGAGTTCCCGCGCCAGGTGAGCGCCGCGTACGACCGGGGCGCGGCCGAGCTGGTGCTGGAGTGGGAGCTGCCGCCGTTCGAGGTGGTGCCGGAGTTCAAGTCCGTACGGTACGTGGCGAGCGCCGACGAGGAGCGCGAGGTGGCGCGGCCGGTGACACAGCGGCGCGCGCTGTACCGGGAGGCCCTCGCACAGAGCGTGCTGCTGGTGCTGCGGGACGTCTTCGCGGCGGACGAGTTCCGCACCGTGCGCGCGGTCCGGTTCAACGGCTTCGCGGAGGGCCCGGACCCGGCGACGGGCCGGCACACCCGCGTCGTCCTCGCCTCGGTCGCGGTCGAGCGGGACGACTTCGAGGCGCTCAACCTGGAGCTGGTGAGCCCGGTGGACTGCCTGGTGGACGGATTGCGCGGACAACTGTCCACGAAACCGGACCAGTTGGCGGCGGTTCCGGCCGTGCGGCGGCCGGCGGAGGTGGGCACGGGCGTCGTGGTCTCGCACGGCGGGGGCGAGGAGCCCGACCTGTTCGAGATGGACCCGCTGGAGTTCGAGGAGCTGGTCGCCGAGCTGTTCCGGGCGCGCGGGATGCGGGCGCTGACGACCATCAGGTCGGGCGACGGCGGTGTCGACGTGGACGCGCTCGACCCGGACCCGATCAGCGGCGGCAAGATCGTGGTGCAGGTCAAGCGGTACCGCAACACCGTGCCGCCGACGGCGGTGCGCGACCTGTACGGGACGGTCCAGGACCAGGGCGCCAACAAGGGCCTGCTGGTGACGACTTCGGGGTTCGGCAACGGCTCGCGCGCCTTCGCCAACGGCAAGCCGCTGCAACTGGTCTCGGGGCCCGAGCTGGTGGAGCTGCTGCACCGGTACGGGCTGCGCGGCAGGCTCGGCCCGCGTACCGCCGTGCCGGAACAGCGCACGGGAGGCACGGCGAGCGCGCCGGGCGGCGGCGACACACTGGTGGACGCGTCGGCCGACCCGGACGCGAACACCCTCGGCATGACATGGGCGGGCGATGTGGCCCTCGACGTGTGCGCGCTGGTGTGCCGGGGCACGCGCGTGCTCAGCGACGACCACTTCGTGTTCTTCAACAACCCGCGCACGCCGGACGGTTCGGTCGCGATGGTCGAACCGGTCGCGGGCGCCCGCGCGGCCGTCCGGGTAGGCTTCGACGGCCTGCCGCCCGGCGCCGACCGGCTGGTCCTGGTCGCGGCGGTGGACCCGGTCGCCAACCCCGAATCCGACCTCTCGGGCTTCACGGACGCGGGCATCCGGCTGCGCGACGCGTCGGGCACCGAGCTGGACCGCCTGGAGGTCTCCGACGGCAGGCCGGGCGAAACGGCCCTGGTCCTCGGCTCGTTCCGGCGCCGCGAGGGCGGCGACTGGGACTTCGTGGTCGGCGGAAAGGGCTACCGGGGCGGCCTTGAGGCGCTGGTGGAGGACTTCGGCATAGAAGTGGAGTAGGGCGCGGGGGCCGCCCGTCACGTCCCGTTGCGCGGGCCCGGCCTCACGGACCGGCCTCCGTCGGGCGCACCGGGGGCGTCCGCGCCGTCCACTCCGCGTAGAGCGGCAACCGGCCCCGGCCGAGGAGGAGTCCCCCGCCGCGCTCACCGCCCCGATCCCGCCGCCGGCCAGGTGACCGACACCCCCTCAGGGCCGAAGGCGACCTCGAACCGCGCCAGCGCGGGGGCCCCGTCGCGCCGGTACCGGCCCACGGTGTCCTCGACGGCGTCCCACAGCGTCGCGGGGCCGCCCTGGCGCACGGTCCACCCCCCTTCCACCGGCCGCAGCGCCGCCCACGATCCCGCCGCGACATCGAGGAAGACGGTCTCCATGACGCCGTCCCGCTCCAGGCTGAAGCGCTGGGCGCACGGTGCGGCGAGCTGCGCGACGAACCGCGTGTTCCAATCGTCCAGGGCGTCGGGCCCGACATCCGCGAGCCGCTCCGTACCCGCACCGAGGTCGGGCAGCACGCCCAGCGGAGGCGGCAGTTGAGGCCGCGCGAGCATGAACGAGATCTGCCCGTCCAGGAACCGGCCGCGCGCGGTGCCATCCGCGTCGACCGTGAGCCGTGCGAGCGCGGAGGAGTGCAGCCAGCCGCACAGGGTGGCCAGGATGATGCCCCCGGGCCGGACCTGTTCGAGCCAGGCGGTCGGCGGCTCGACGATCCCGCACGTGACGATCAGCCGGTCGTACGGCCCGCCGGACGCGTGGCCGAGCAGGCCGTCACCGACCACGAGGTGCGGCGCGTAGCCGACGGTCCACAGGGCCGTGGCCGCGCGGACCGAGACATCCGGATCGACCTCGACGGACGTCACCAGGTCCTCGCCGAGGCGGTGGCTGAGGATTTCCTCTCCAACAGGTCCGCCATGGCGGCGAGCATGGGCAGACCGCTCTCCGGCTCCAGCCAGGCCCCCGGAGTGGTTCAGGGGTTGGGCGGCCTGCGGCCGGGTTTGTTGCGGCGGGCGAGGCTGAGGAAGAAGTCCTCCTGGTCCTCCACCGTCCGGACCTGTGCCGTGACCGTGTCCAGGTGTCGGTGGCAGGCCCACAGGGTGTGGATGCCGGAGCCGCGTTCGACGCTGCCCGCGTATGTCGTGAGGCTGCTTCCACACGCGACGCAGGACTGCGCGGCCGAGGCGTCAGCCATCGGTCCCGGCCTCCCGGCTCGCCCCGGCGGGTGCGTCGACGGCGGGGGAGAGGCGGTAGGTGGTGCGGCACTCCGCGCAGGCGTAGAGGTCCCGGCCACCGACGGCCGGCGCGACGGAGATCAGGGCGAGGGCCGGTGCCCCGGCGTGGTGCCAGTGGCACCAACCTGCCTCTGTGCACGGGCGGTTCACTGCGCGGCCTCGGCGCATTCGGGGTGCGCGCGGGGGAAGACGCGGACGTTGTCCGCGTCCCGGCGCTCGCCGAGGTCGACGGCGCTGCCGGTCCGTACGGTGACCCCGCAGTAGACGCACGTCGCGCCGCGCCGCTGCTCGTCGGTCAACTCGGAGATCGCGACACACGGTAAGGGCTTCACGGTGACGGACATGGCCTGCTCCCTGGGCTGATGAAGGAGGTGTCGGCCACCTGTCGGGTGGGGGTTCGGCCGAGACCTCAACGTGCCCTTCACGCTATGTACGCGTCCGGTCGCAGCCCAGTGACGTTGTGCACCACCCGGGATCTCGATCGGCGCTCGGGTAGGACGCCGTGTCCTACTCCGCTCAGAGAGTCGGGTCGACTCCCAGCCGCGCGGCGAGGCTCCTCAGCGGGGTGTTCCGGCGACGCTCAGCCTCCAGCATCTCCCTTACGGTGCTCGTCGCGAGCGCCTGGAACTTGATCCATTCCGGCTGGTCGCGCTCCACCTCCATGAGCGTGCCCAGAGCACCCTCCGCGTCGCCGGTCCGGTACCGCGCCTGCGCGACGTCCACGCGGTACGAGGCCGAGTGCACGGGGCGACTGATCTCTGCCACATCGACTCGGCTTGCGTGCCTCAGCGCCTCGTCCGGCCGGTCCACCCGCCCTGCCAGCGAGATGTTCACCTTCTGGGTCCGTACGTCGACGGGTGAGAACACGCTGCCGTAGGCGCGTACCGGTCCGGAGCGAGTGGCCGCGGCTTCGGCGACCGTGAGCAATCGCATGGCCTCGTCGTGCTGGTCGCGACGAGCGGCAGGAGTCGCCGCCGCCACCAGCAGATTGCCGTATACCGCGAATTGCTCGGCGGTGGCCCGGCGGAACGACGGCTCCAGCGCGTCAGCCTTGCGCTCGGCGATGCCTTGCGCTTGTTCCCAGCGACCCTGGCGCAACAACACCCAGGACAGGGTGCTGACCCCCATACCCTCCGCGAGCGGGTCCGATGCCCGCCGGGCGGCGTCCAGTTGCTTCTCGACGGCCTGGAAGGCCCAGTCCGTATGGCCTGCCTGCGTGGCCAGGGAGGCGGCCAGTTGGTACGCGAGCGCGAGCCCCGCCCACACGAGCTCGCTGTCGGACTGGCGGGCGGCGGCGCGCCCGTCGCGCAGGAGTAGCGGCAGCATGCCGGACAGCTGCGAATACGCGCCTGCCCAGTACAGGTTGGTTGCCCTTGCCACCGACGACGACCAGACGTCGGCGTCCGGGGGGTCTTCGTCGAGATCGTCGGCCAGGACGCCAGGCAGGGCGCCGATGTCCTGGATGGCGTCCCGGAGGGCGAGCAGGCCGCCGTCGTCGCTGAGCTGCTCCGTCACGGTGGGCTGCCCGACCAGGCGCTCGAGCTGGACGTCCAGGGCTCGGGCGAGGAGCCGCAACGTGTCGATGCGCGCGGTCTGCCGACGACCCTGTTCGAGCTTGCGAATGGTATCGACGGACACGCCCGCTCGCTCGGCGAGTTCCTCCTGGGTGATGTCGCGGAACTCGCGCAGGCTGCGGATGCGATCCCCGATGGAATGGTTCATGTCTACCCCCGCATGAAGGTGTTGCGTCCAAGGTACTGCTGCCGTGCCACGCGGCCACGCCTCCGTCGGGCTCATGGATCGGCCTTCGGCAGGCCGCCCAGGTGGGTGTAGGAGAGGCAGAAGTGCCGGGCAGCCCACCGCCCTCGGTCTCGAAGCGTCCGCCGCGCTCGCAGGCTGCCACTGTCACACATCGGACCACAGGGGCTACGGTACGTGAGCGGCCTACGGCGCGGACACACTGAACGGGAGACGCTGTGGACGAGCGGCGTAAGCGGTTCGGGGGGCGCGTTCACCGTCGTCGGGAAGGCCCGGCCAACGCCCGGGGCCGGGGGGCCAGACGGCGTGCTCGCCGTGGGCGAGCGGCTGAAGCGGTCAGCCGTCTGTCTCAAGACGGCGTTGCATGTGGTGGGGCCGATAGTCTGTGTTGATGGAGACCTCGGTTGAGACCGCTTGCCGCATCTGTGGTCTGGATGATGGGGAGGTTCTCTACGAGCACGGGTTTCCTCGGTACGTCATCTGCGAGTGCTGCTACAACGAGTCCGGCATCGGTGATGACACCGTGACGCAAGTCCGCGAGCTGCGCGGCTACTGGGTCGGTCACGGTGCGCGGTGGCACGAGCCGCAGCGGAAACCGGCGGACTGGGATCTGCTGAGTCAACTCGCCAACATCCCGCCGCAATGGCGCTGACCGGGCTGGCCGAGCGTCACCTCACTCGGTGACTCGGCGGTAGCGGATGAGGTTGCGGTGATACCCGCGAGGGCGAGGAAGCGCTCGGGTTCGCGCCCATAGCGCCCATCACGCCTGCGGCGGTAGCGGCGGTGCAGCCGGCGGCAGCCGCCCGGTCGGCTCACCCGGCCCGGGGCCGCCGGGAGTTCAGGAACCTCCGCCCGAACTTGCCCTGTCCCGCTGTGGTGGCCGGGGGAGACCCGATCGCTCCCGCGTTCCGCGAACTGAGGTGTGGACCTCGCGAGCGCGGCAGTTGAAGAGGCGCGACCCGATGCGCCAGCTGAGGCGTGTTCTTTGAGTGCGTGACCCGGGCCCACGCCGAGGCGGCTGAGAGCGGGCCCACCGTCGCGGCCCTGGGGCAGGCTCACGAGGCGTCCGTCGGGGGCGGCGCCCCGAGGCACCCGACTGGGCGTACCGGGTCAGCCCCGGGGAAACGAGCCGGAACAGGCCGCGGCCCATGCTGAACACGTGATCCGGATGTCGACCGACCCGGCCGGCGACCGTACCGCCTCACGCGTCCGGGTCGTACTCACCCGGCTTCAGGAGTTCGACGCCGTGGCCGAGGTCCGCATCCTCCTGCACGCGCACGGGCAACTGCCTCAGGCGCAGGCGTAGCACGACGCGGTGCCCTGGATCGCCCCCGCAGCGCCACAAGCGCAACGCGAACAGCGGAGAAAGCGCTTCACAGCGCAAGCGCGCAACCCCCGCCCCGCGCCCCGGAGATCGCGGAGGCGGACCACTCACCGGCTTCCGTACGGGCGAACGTCACGAACCATCGCCAAGCACCACACAAGCCCCGCCCCGATATGGACGGCAAAATCCGGCGCGGGACAACAGTGTGGGCATACGTGCCAATTCGCCTGCCCTCTATACCCCGTTGAACGAGTCTTGACTTTGTCTCAGAGCAAGCTGAACAGTGTGTGAGTAATCCCCATACGTTCCGTGCGAACCACAGAACGCGGTTGCTTTCTCGCGGTGTTGACAACGTTGTCGGCTCCGGATCGGGCCGCCGTGGCCTCCGCCAGGACCCCGATCGGGCCCGCGGCGGGGCCGTGGGCATCGGGAAGGCGTCCGCGTCGCTCCCGGCCGCCCGGTCGTCGTGCACCACGCGCAGGCCACCACCGACGGTGCCGGCGTGCTCCCCATGCACCTGCGCCCCAGCGGCGTATGACGTGAAGGAGATCCATGCACTCCCGAAGTCTCAGATCAACGGCCGGACGGGCACTGGCCGCCGCGGTGGCGGTGGGTGTGGTCGCCGGGATACCGGCGGCGGCGCAGGCGAACCCGCGGCAGGCGGCGCCGTCCGCCGCCCCGACGCAACCGGTCTACCTGGACACGCACTACTCGTTCGCTCAGCGCGCGGCCGATCTGGTGTCGCGGATGACGCCGGCGGAGCGGGTCGCCCAGCTCCAGACCAACGACGCGCCCGCCATCCCGCGGCTCGGGGTCCAGCAGTACACGTACTGGAGCGAGGGGCAGCACGGCATCAACCGGCTCGGCGCCGACGCCGAGGCGGGCGGGCAGGGCGCGCTCGACGTGACGGCCACCAGCTTCCCGGTGAACTTCGCGTCCGCGATGTCCTGGGACCCGGAGCTGACGTACAAGGAGACCACCGCGATCTCCGACGAGGTGCGCGGCACCCTCGACAAGTCGCTCTTCGGGAAGGGGCAGAACAACCTCGGCCCGTCCAAGTCGGACTACGGCGACCTCACCTTCTGGGCGCCGACGGTCAACATGGACCGTGACCCGCGCTGGGGACGTACCAACGAGTCGTTCGGCGAGGACACGTTCCTCGCGTCCACGATGGCCGACGCGTTCGTCGACGGGTACCAGGGCCAGACGATCACCGGCAAGCGGCAGACCCCGTACCTGAAGGTCGCCGCGACCGCAAAGCACTACGCCCTGAACAACGACGAGAACAGCCGGCACACGCAGAGCGCGAACACCACCGACGCGAACATCAGGGACTACTACACCAAGCAGTTCGCGAGCCTGGTGGGGGACGCGCACGTGTCCGGCATCATGACGTCCTACAACGCGGTGAACGGCACCCCGGCGCCCGCTGACACCTACACGGTGGACGAACTCCTCCAGGCAACCTACGGGTTCAGCGGGTACACCACCTCCGACTGCGGTGCGATCAGCGACGTCTACTCGTCCGGCGCCCACAACTGGGCACCGCCGGGGTGGACGACCAACGGCACGACGTGGACGAACACGTCCACCGGCAAGCAGGTCCCGGCGGCGGCGGGCGGCCAGGCGTTCGCACTGCGGGCCGGCACCCAGCTGAACTGCGCGGGCGGCGAGATGACCACGCAGAACGCGGACGCGGCGATCTCGCTCGGCCTGCTCACGCCCGGGGTGATCGACAGTGCGCTGACCAAGCTCTTCACGGTCCGGATGGAGACCGGCGAGTTCGACCCCGCGAGCAAGGTCGCGTACACCAGGATCACCAAGGACCAGATCGAGTCGCCCGCACACCAGGCCCTGGCGGAGAAGGTCGCGGAGCAGGACCTGGTGCTGCTCCAGAACAAGAAGGTCTCCGGGACATCGGCCCCGCTGCTGCCGGTGAACCCGGCGAAACTGAACCATGTCGTCATCGTCGGCGATCTGGCCAACACGACCACGCTCGGCGGCTATTCGGGCCGGCCGACGAAGAAGGTCGACGCCGTCCAGGGGATCACCGCGGCGGTCAAGGCCGCCAACCCGTCGGCGACCGTCACGTTCGACGCCTGCGGCACCTCCACGACCGCCAAGACGCCCGCGTCGTGCTCCGCCGCGACGCAGAACGCGATCAAGGCCGCGGACCTGGTGCTCGTGGTCGCCGGCTCCGACATGGCCGTGGCCGACGAGGGCACGGACCGCTCCACGATGGCGCTGCCCGGCAACTACGACTCGCTGATCAGCCAGGTCGCCGAGCTCGGCAACCCGCGTACGGCGATGGTCATGCAGGCCGACGGCCCGTACGACATCGAGGCGGCCCAGAAGGACTTCCCGGCGATCCTGTTCAGCGGCTACAACGGCGAGAGCCAGGGCGACGCGCTCGCCTCGGTGCTGTTCGGCAGGCAGAACCCGTCCGGGCACCTGGACTTCACCTGGTTCGCGGACGACGCGCAGCTCCCGTCGATGGACAGCTACGGGCTCACCCCGTCGCAGACCGGCGGCCTCGGCCGTACGTACATGTACTTCACCGGCAAGCCGACCTACCCGTTCGGATACGGCCTGTCCTACTCGGACTTCACGTACTCCCATGTGCAGGCCAACGCCCGTTCCGTATCGGCCGACGGCACCGTGAAGGTCGGCTTCGACGTCAAGAACACCGGTACGTCGGCGGGTTCCACGGTCGCCCAGCTCTACGCGGCGCCGCGGTTCACCGTGAAGGGCACGGAGCTACCGAAGCAGCAGCTGGTCGGCTTCAAGAAGACGGCGGTGCTCGCGCCGGGGCACACGCAGCACATCACCCTGTCCGTCAAGGCCGCCGACCTCAGCCAGTGGGACGAGAGCGCGCTCAAGCAGGTCGTCCACGACGGCGACTACCAGTTCCGCGTCGGACCCGACTCCGCGACCGTGGCCGGCGCCGGCACGGTGCGGGTACGCGGTGCCATCACACCGCGGGTGCGGTCGGTCACCGTCCAGCCGAGCGAGGTGCTCTTCAAGGCCGGTGACACACTGGACCTCACCGGAACCAACCCGATGATCGCGCCGGACACGGACTCCGCGCTGGAGCAGAAGCACGCCACCGCGGACCACATCGTCGAGGCGGCTGACAACGACCAGTCGTTCGCCGACCTGTCCAAGGCCCGTGTCACGTACCGCACCAGCGACCCCCGGGTCGCCACGGTCGACCGGCGCGGCGTGGTCACCATGCGGGCACCCGGCGCGGCGAGCATCGAGGTGACGGTGGACGGTGTCACCGGCACGACACCGGTCGTGGTGCAGGACCCGTTCAGTGTGAAGGCGGCCGGCATCGTCAAGCCGGACACCACCATCACCGCGACGGCGACGTTCACCAACACCAGCGGGCACACCGCCCGCGGCCTCTCGGCGAACCTGAAGGCACCGAGCGGCTGGACGGCCACGGCGACCTCGCCGGTCACGCGGTCCAAGGTCGCCCCCGGCCAGAAGGTGACGGCCACCTGGAGCGTCGTCGTTCCGGGGAGCGCGAAGCCCGGCACCAAGGCGGAGCTGGACGCGACGGCGGCCTTCGACGGCGGGGCCGGTGCCTACAGCGAGGCCGCGGTCAGCCCGCTGACCGTGACCTCCGGTGCCACACCGCAGCAGGTCACCCCGGTCGTGAAGGGCGTCGACCCGCCCTCCGGTTCGCTCCAGGTGGTCCTGGACAACCCGTCGGACACCCCCACCACGGTGACGGCCGTCAACTGGAAACTCGGTGACGCGTCGGGCACCCGGCCCGTCAGCGCGACCATCGCCGCCGGGGCGTCGGCCACCGTCGAAGTCCCGGTACCGGACGTCGCGTTCGCCAAGGCCTACCCCTTCACGGTGACGAGCGTCATCTCCGGCGACCTGCCCTCGGAGGCGTTCTCGGGGCATGTCACCTTCCTGCCCGTCGTCAACAAGAGCCTCGGCAGCTCGTGGACGCTCTCCCAGGTCCAGGACGGCCCCGCGGTGGATCTGGCCACCACGGCCGACGGGACCTACACGTCCCTGGACGGCTCCCAGCCCTACGGCGGCCCGTCCGACCTGTCGGGCAAGGTGTGGCTCGACTGGGACGCGAGCAACCTCTACGTCACGGCCAACCTCACCGACGACGTATTCTCCCAGCCCGCCGACGGGGCCGACATGTGGCAGGGCGACAGCCTGCAACTGGCGGCGACCTCGGGCGTCCCGGGCGCGTCGGCCACGGAGAGCACCGACTCGGTCGACGGGCACTACGAGTACGGCTCCGCGCTGACCCAGGCCGGCGCCCAGCTGTACCGGTGGATCGCCCCGACCGAGGGCAGCGGACTGGTCACGGACGCGTCCGTCCATGTGACCAGGGACGACGACACCCACACCACCCTCTACGAACTCGCGATCCCATGGAGCGACCTCACCTCGGTCAAACCCACGGCGAACAACGTGTTCTCCTTCTCGCTGGACGTCAACGACAAGGACAACGGGGTCCGCAAGGGCTACACGCAGTGGGGCGACGGCATCGGTTCCAGCAAAGACGTCGGCGGGTTCAACATGGCCCAGCTGATGCCCGCGAGCGGCTCGTAGTCCCGCAGGCGCGGGGCGAGTCGAACGAGATCGTCCGGCGCCGGCGGCACGAACCCGCCTGACACCGGGGCCACCATGAAGGGCCCCCATCGCCCGGACTCCGGGGGATGGGGGCCCTTCGCGTGCCCGCCGAGGCGTGGTGCCGGTGGCAGCAGCCGGATTCGGCGGTCGGGCGTTCACCGGGCGGCTCGACGCTTTCGGGCTGGGCGCGCGGAACAGGCGTACACCGTCGGTGTTTTGGCCCCCGGGAATCAGATGTGGGTCCCGGCCCGGTCAAGTCGAACTCTCGTCCGGCAGCCGAGGCCCCGGCCGGTCAGCCGAGGTCTTGTCGGATCAAGCCGAGATTTCGTCCGGCCAAGCCGAGATCTCGTCCGGCCAAGCCGAGATCTCGTCCGGTCAAGCCGAGGTCTCGTCCCGAATCCACGTCAGGTAGTCGTTCCCGCCGTGCGTGATCGGAGTCGCGATGATCTCCGGGACGTCGTAGTCGTGGACGCCGCGGATCTGCGCCTCCAGCGCGGGGAAACGCTCCGCCGTGGTCTTGTACAGCACCCGCCACTCCTGGTCGTTCCGTACGGCGCCCTCCCAGCGGTAGACGGACGTGACGGGCCCCTCGACCTGCGCACAGGCCGCCACCCTCGCCGGCCCCGCGCGTGGCCCCGCGCTGCCCGACGAGACCCCGCCGGCGGGCCGGGGCAACACCGGGGCCCCCACGCTA
>NZ_JAIUKE010000160.1 GCF_020176795.1 Streptomyces sp. 8L | reverse complement strand
CCCCCCCCGCGGCGCCCCCCCCCCGGCCCCCCCCGCCCTGTCCCCCGGCCGCCCCGCCCCCCCCCCCCCCCCCACCCCCCCCCCCCCGCCCCCCCCGGGGGGGGGCCGCGAGATTCCGCGCCTTCTCCGCGCTGTCGGTCGTCGTCAAGACGGTGACGCACTCGATCACGGTCAGCCTTCTCCTTCTGCCGGTCGGACCACGACCGTACTGCGAGACGACGAACGCCGGGCGCACAGCGGGGTGCCGGGCCCCTCCCATGATGTGGTGGGCCCGCTTCGCGTCCCGACCGGGGCTACGCGGGGGGCGGTGCGCACTCGATACCGGTGACCGTGGTGGTCACCGAGGGGGCGGGGCCGGGTGTGGCGGCGGTGTCCTCGTCGGGTCCACGGCCGGTGTGAATCCGCAGCAGTCCTTCGATGCCGCGCAGCAGGGTCTCGCCGGCCTGGACGGGGTCGCCGAGGTAGCCGGCGCTCATCGCGCCGTCGCGGAGCATGACGAAGTGCCGTCCGGCGTGTTCGGCGGGCGCGTCCGAGGTCTCGGCGAACAGCCCGGTGATCGTCTCCAGATACCAGTCCCGGTGCTGTACGACGGCCCGGTGGACGGGGTGGTCGGGGGCGGGGTACTCGGCCGCCGCGTTGAGGAAGGCGCATCCGCGGTAGCCGGGGGAGCGGATCTGCTCGACCAGGGACGCGCCGATGCCCCGGAGGATGCCGTCGGCGGGCTGGTCCGCGGCCATCAGGGAGCCGATCTGGCCGCGGATCGCCTGGTCGACGCTTCCGATGTAGGCGACGACCAGGTCGTCCTTGCTGCGGAAGTGGCGGTAGAAGGTGGCGTTGGTGACCTTCGACTCGGCAACCAGGCGATCCACGCCCACCGTGTGGGTGCCCTCCGCGTAGAAGAGCTGCCCAGCGGTCCTCAGGAGCCGCTCACGGGCCTCGGAGACCTTCCTGCCGGTGCCGGCTTCCGTCTGTTTCATAAGGCTCATCGTAGCAGGTAGAACGGTCTCTCTGGTTGTGAAGTAGAACGACCTCTCTTGTCTTGGGAGCGGGACTGTGTCAGGCTACGCAGCAAGAAAGAGCGTTCTCCCTTCTTCGAGGGGCGGGAGGCCGCGCCTTTCCCGTCCTTCCGCGTGCCCGTTCCCGTTCCCGCCCTCGGTCCTGCGCCCGGCCGCGCGCCGGCTCCGCACCCGTACCGCACCCACCTGGAGAACCCCATGACTCAGCTGGAGAACCCCATGTCAACCACCGCCTCCGCCCGGCCCGTCGGCTCCGCGTCCGTCCTGAGCCGGCTCTACCTCTCCCGCTTCGTCTTCGCCGCCGCGTGGGCCGCGTTCCTGCTCGCGTCCGGCTCCGGCCTCACCGTCTGGACCAGGCTGCTGCTGTTGCTCTATCCCGTCTTCGACGTGGCCGCCGCCGTCGTCGACGCCAGGTCGGCGCGTGCCGCCGGGCCGGTCAAGGCCCTGTACGTCAACATGGCCGTCAGCGTGCTCGCCGCCGTCGGCGTCGCGGTGGCCGGCGCCTCGGGCACCGCCGACGTCCTGCGCGTCTGGGGTGCGTGGGCGGTCGTCTCCGGCCTGGTCCAGCTCCTGGTGGGCGTCGCGCGGCGGCGGATGGGCGGCCAGTGGGCGATGATCGTCAGCGGCGGCATCTCCGTCCTCGCCGGCGCGTCCTTCTTCCAGGGCGCCTCGAAGGACAATCCGTCGCTGACCAGCCTCGCCGGCTACGCCGTGCTCGGCGGGATCTTCTTCCTCGTCTCGGCGATCCGCCTGTCCCGCTCGGCCCGCCGGGGCTGAGGCCGCGTCGGGCCTGCTCGCGGGGCCGAGCCCGCGACGGGCCTGCTCGCGGGGCCGAGCCCGCGACGGGTGGCCGGCCCGCACGGGCCGGGTCCGCGTCGGGCCTGCTCGCGGGCCCCGGCCCGGCTCAGCCGGTGGGCGTGCCGATCTGGTCGCGTTCGAGCGCGGCCCGCAGCACCGAAAGCGCCTCCGCCGCTGCGGTCACCTGGTGGCGGGTGAGGGTGCCGCCGATCAGTTCCGCCGCCCGTTCGGTGAAGGTGGCCTCCGCCGCGTCCGTCAGCCGCCGGCCCTCGTCCGTCAGGTCCAGGAGCGAGGAGCGGCGGTCGGCGGGGTTCGCCCGGCGGGCGACCCACCCCCGGGCCTCCAGCCGGTCGATGCTCTTGCTGATCGCCCCGATGCCGACGGCGAACGCTGCGGCCACGTCCGCGACCCGGGACCCGGAGTGGTCGCGCAGGTGGCGCAGGAACTCGAACTGCGAGGTCACGATCCCGTGCCGCTCGCGCAGCCGGTCGTTGAGCGCGTTGTAGAGGCGCGTCTCGCACCGCACGAGGTCGTCGAAGAAGCGGGGGACGGCGTCCGTGCTAGCGTGAGAAGTAGTTGCCATGGAAGATACTGTACCGGCATGGACTGTCGGTGTGGACTTCCGGCATGGACAGCCGGCATGGACTGCCAGTGCGTACGGCGATATGGCCGGCGGTAGGGCCGGCGGCGCGGACGGCGGTGTGGACTGCGCCGGGCGCCGCGCAAGGGACGAGCGACGGGAGAACCCATGAGCAGGCGGCAGCGGGAGAAGATCGACGCGATGTTCCGTCAGGGCCGCGGCTCCTCCACCGGGGGCCCGCCGCCCTCGGTGGAGGAACTGCGGTCCGGTTTCGCGGCGTTGATGTCCACCATGGTCGTCCCGGCCGGAATCCGTACGTCCGCCACGGCGCTCGGGGGCCGGCCCGCCCTGTTCGTGGAGCCGGAGGACGAGCCGCGCCCCGGGACGCTCCTGTACTTCCACGGCGGCGGCTTCGTGGTGGGCTCCCCGGAGACCGCGTTGTCGCTGACCGCTCAACTGGTCGTCAAGACCGGTGTCAGGGCCTACTCGGTGGACTACCGGCTCGCTCCCGAGCACCCGTTCCCGGCCGGCGTCGAGGACACACTGAGCGCCTACCGCGCGCTGCTGGACGACGGCACGGACCCGGCATCGGTCGTGTTCGCGGGCGACTCGGCCGGCGGCGGCTTCGCCGTCACGACCTGCCTGGCCGCGCGGGACGAGGGACTGCCGCTGCCCGCCGCGATCGTCGCGTTCTCCCCCGGGCTCGACATGACCAGGACGGGCGCGAGCATGGACACCAGGGCGGGTCTCGACCCGATCTTCACGCGCGCCGCGCTGGAACACACCGGAGCCATGTACCTGGCAGGACAGGACCCCCGCCAGCCCCTGCTCAGCCCGGCGACGCGGGCGGACCTGACCAGTCTCCCGCCGATGCTGCTCCAGGCGGGCGGCAACGAGATGCTCCTGGACGACTCCACCCGCCTCGCCGCACTCGCCACCGCGGCCGGAGTGGACGTCGTCCTGGACATCACCGCCGACGTTCCCCACGTCTTCCAGTCCTTCGCGGGCGGCCCCCTGGACGAGGCGGACGAGGCACTGGACCGCGCCGCCCTGTTCATCGGCCAGCACCTCGGCGCCCCGGTGAAAGCCGAACGGACCGCGGCCTGACTCGATGAAAACCGGCCCGATCGCGGCCTGACCCGGTTGCCGTCACGATGCCCGCCGCGACCCGCCGTCGGGCGCCGGGGGCCGTTACCCTCGCGGGATGATCGAGGTACCCGACGCACTCGTGCAGGCGCAGGTGGCGTACGAGGGGGAGGCGGGGCGCGCGTTTGTCGCGGGTCTGCCCGGGCACGCGGCGGACATTCTGCGGCGCTGGCGGCTTCGCCGTACCGGGCCCGCGTTGCACGGCATGACCGCGCTGGTGCTGCCCGTCGTACGGGAGGACGACGGGACGCCTGCCGCGCTCAAACTCCAGTTGCTGACCGAGGAGTCCGAGGGCGAGGCGGCGGCGCTGGACGCGTGGGGCGGCGACGGTGCCGTACGGCTCCTCGCGCGGGGCGAGGCGGACGGCACCGGCGTCCTGCTGCTTGAGGCTGCCGACCCGGCCGCCGATCTGGAGGGGCTGCCCGCGCGTGCGGCCGTGGAGGTCGTCGCCCGGCTGCTGGCCCGGCTCACGTCCGTACCGGCCCCCGCGGGCCTGCGGACCCTCGGTGACGTGGCGGCCCGCATGCTGGCGGAGGCCGGGGACGTACCGCCCGATGCCCCGCACGCGCCGCTGCTGCGCGACTGCGCCGCCGCCGTACGGGAGGTCGCGGACGAGCCGGGCGACCGGCTGCTCCACTGGGACCTGCACTTCCGAAACGTCCTCGGGTCGCGCCGGGCGCCGGGCGGCGGCGGGCCGTGGCTCGCGATCGACCCCAAGCCGCTCGCGGGAGACCCGGGCTTCGACCTCTTCCCCGTGCTGCGCAACCGCTTCGAGCCCGACGACGTGGTCCCGCGGTTCGACCTGATGACCGGGGTGCTCGGCCTGGACCGGGGCCGCGCCCGCGCCTGGACGCTGGCCCGCGTGCTCCAGGAGGGCCTGTGGTGCCGGCGCGACGGCGAGGCGCTCGGCGACCGCGAGGCGTTCGTGGGCCGGACGCTCCTGGCGCTCTGAGCTGCGTCGGGGCAAGGTGGGGGCATGATTCGTAGCGCAACCCCTGATGACGTGCCCGAGATCCATGCGATGGTCCGCGAACTCGCCGAGTACGAGAAGGCGCTGCCCGAGGCGCGCGCCACCGAGGCGGACTTCCACGAGGCGCTGTTCGGCGAGCGGCCCGCCGCCCACGCCCACATGGCCGTGGACGAGAACGGCGACACGGTCGGGTTCGCGCTGTGGTTCCTCAACTTCTCGACCTGGCGGGGCGTGCACGGCATCTACCTGGAGGACCTGTACGTACGCCCGAGCCGCAGGGGCGCGGGCCACGGAAAGGCGCTGCTGGCCGAACTCGCCAGGATCTGCGTGGAGCGCGGCTACGGGCGCCTGGAGTGGTCGGTCCTCAACTGGAACGAACCGTCGATCGCCTTCTACCGCTCCCTCGGCGCCCTCCCGCAGGACGAGTGGACGGTCTACCGGCTGACGGACGACGCGCTGAAGGCACTCGGCGGCGCCCGGGGGTAGCGGCCGGGAGGAGGCGACGGGCCCCGGGGGTGCGGCAGGCCCCGGGGCGCGGCGGGGCGGCGCCCCCCCCGGGGCGGGGCCTTGGAGGCCGGCTCCCGCCGGGCCCGGTCATTTCGCCAGTGCGCCCGCGAAGAGCGGCACCACCTTGTTCAGGGCGTAGCCCATGGAGAGGACCGAGTCCGTGGCGAAGGCCTGGCTCACGTTCTTGTTGTCCAGGACGACGCTGTGTCCGGCCTTGACCGCGGGGATGTCGTCGTAGAGCTTGTCGCCCGTGATCTTGTTCGCTCCGACCCCGATGGGTGTCATCACCAGGAGGTCGGCGTCGAGCAGGTTGAGGTTCTCGCGCGAGACGCTCACGGAGAAGCCGGAGCCCGCCCGCTTCTCGATGGCGGGGTTGTTCGTGAAGCCCAGCCGTTCGACGAAGTCGATCCGGTCGACGCCGCTCACGTAGGCGCCGTAGCCCGAGCCGTCGAGTGCGCCGACGGTGATCGTCTTGTGGCGGAACTCCGGATGGGAGGCGGCGGCCGAGGTGAACTTCTTCTCCGTCCCGGCGACCAGCGCGGCGCCCTTGGCCTTCAGGCCCAGCGCGTCCGCGACCATCCTGGTCTGCTTGTCCCAGGTCGTCTTGTACTGCTCCCCGCCCTTGGGGACGTCGATGGTGGGGGCGATCTTGCTGAGGTTGTCGTACCGCTTCTGGTCGCCGCTGGACTTCGTGTCGAGGATCAGGTCGGGCTTGAGGGCCGCGATCTTCTCGTACTCCGGTTCCAGCGTGCCGATGATCTCGGGCTTCTTCGTGTAGAGCCCCTTCGCCCAGGGGCCGACGCCGTCTCCGCCGAACGCGAGCCAGTCGCTGGCGCCGACCGGCTGGACGCCGAGGGCGAGCGCGGCCTCGGCGTCGCCCCAGCCCAGCGCCACCACACGGGTGGGCTTCCGCTTGACGGTGACGTTCCCGAACTTGGTGGGGACGGTGACGGGGAAGGCGCCGTTCGAGGTCCCGCCCGCGGACGACGGGGAGGAGGGGTCGGAGCCTCCCGACGAGCAGGCCGTGAGGCCGGAGGCGAGCAACGCGGCGGAGGCCAGGGACAGGGCGACCGGTCTGAGGGCGGCACGGCCGCGGGAGCCATTCGCACGAGAGAGACGAGAGAACATGCAGTTAGGTTAGCCTTGCCTTATTCGATCTCGACGGCCGGGGGTCCCGCGGCCAGGGGCCCCGCGGGCGCGATCTCCGCCGCCGCGGGCCCCGCGGGCGTCCGTACGCGGTGCCGCCCGACGGGGACGATGAGCGGTGTGCCCGAGGCCGGGTCCGGCACCACGTGGCAGGGCATGCCGAACACATCCGTCACCAGGCGCTCGGTGACGATCTCCGAGGGGGCGCCCTCCGCCGCGATCCGGCCGTCCCGCATCGCCACCAGCCGGTCGGCGTAGCGGCAGGCGAGGTTCAGGTCGTGCAGGACGGCGACGATCGTCGTGCCCTGCGCCTGGTTCAGGTCCACCAGCAGGTCGAGGACGTCGAGTTGGTGGCGTACGTCGAGGTAGGTCGTGGGCTCGTCCAGCAGCAGGATGCCGGTGCGCTGGCACAGGGCCATGGCGATCCAGACGCGCTGCCGCTGGCCGCCGGAGAGCGCGTCGACCGGCCGCTCGGCCAGCTCCGAGACGCCGGTGGCCAGCAGGGCGTGCGCGACGGCCTCCTCGTCCTGCGGGGTCCAGCGCCTGAAACGGCCCTGATACGGGTACCGGCCCCGGCCGACCAGGTCGGCGACGGTGATCCCCTCGGGGGCCGACGGGCTCTGCGGCAGGATGCCGAGGGCCGCCGCCACCTGCTTGGTGGGCATCTCGTGGATGACGCGCCCGTCCAGCAGCGCGGCACCCGCGGTCGGTGCCAGCAGCCGGGCGAGTGTGCGCAACAGGGTCGACTTGCCGCATGCGTTGGGGCCGACGATCACGGTGAGCGCGCCGGGCTCGATGTCGAGGTCCAGCCCGTGCACGACGTCGCGGCGGTCGTAGCCCACCGTGAGGTCGCGGGCCTGGAGGAGTGGGGAGGAAGTCATCGTCGTCTTTCTGCGTGCCGGACGGGGGAGGGGCCGCGGGTCAGCGGAACGCGCCGTGGGAGGACCGCGCAAGGAGCCAGAGCAGATACGGCGCGCCGATCAGGCTGGTCACCACCCCGACCGGGAACTGGCTCGACCACAACAGGTGTTGGGCCGCGTAGTCGGCGCACAGCACCAGCAGGCCCCCGGTGAGCGCGGCGGGCAGGAGCGCGGACGCTCCGGCCGGCACCAGCCGCCGGGCGACGGGCCCGGCCACGAAGGCCACGAAGGCGACCGGCCCGGCGGCTGCGGTCGCCACGCCCGCGAGCGCCACCGCACAGGCCAGCAGGGCCGTACGGGACCGCTCCACGCCCACGCCGAGCCCCGCCGCGGTGTCGTCGCCGAGCCGCAGCGCCCCCAGCGGGCGTGCCACGAGAAGGGTGAGCGGCAGCAGGACGGCGAGCGCGGCCAGCAGCGGCCACATCGCGTCCAGGGACACCCCGTTGAGGCTGCCCGTGAGCCACAGCAGGGCGTCCTGCGCCTCCGTCACCTGCGCGGTCGTCATGACGTACGAGGTGACACTGGCGAGTCCCGCGCCGACCCCGATGCCGATCAGGACCAGCCGGCTCCCCGCGACTCCTCCGCGCCGCGCCAGCAGGTACATCACGGCGGCCGTGACCAGGGCTCCCGCGAGTGCGGCGGCGGACAGGGCGAATCCGCCGGCCTTCAGGACGAGGGAGGCGAGGACGGCGGCGGTGCCCGCGCCCTGCGTCACCCCGATGACGTCAGGGCTGGCGAGCGGGTTGCGCAGGAGCGACTGGAAGACCGCGCCCGACATGCCGAGCGCGAGCCCGACGAGAAGGCCCGTCAGCGCCCTGGGCAGGCGCAGGTCGAGTACGACGTAGCGGGTACCGGTGTCGCCCCCGCCGGCCAGCGCCGACAGCACGTCCCGCAGCGGCACGGACATGTCCCCGCGGGACAGGGCGAGGCAGAAGACGGCGACGGCCGCCGCCGTGAGCAGCCCGCAGGCCAGGGCCGTGCGGGCGCTTCCCGCGCGCCGGGCGCGCCCCACCCGGCTCCGTACGGCGGCGAGCGCCTCGGGGGGTACTCCCGCAGGGGCGTACGGTGTGCGGTCCGTGTCCGGTGCGCGGCCTCCGGCGCTCACAGTTCGACCGCCTTCCGGTACCGCACCAGCAGGATGAAGGGGAGGGCGCCGACAGCCGCCGTCACGATGCCCACCTGCACCTCGCCGGGGCGCGCCACCACACGCCCCACGACGTCCGCCAGCAGGACCAGCACCGGCGCGAGCAGGGCGCTGTAGGGCAGGAGCCAGCGGTGGTCGGGCCCGGTGAACAGGCGGACCGCGTGCGGGATCACGAGACCCACGAAGCCGATGGGCCCCGCCACCACGGTGGCGGACCCGCACAGCAGCACCACGCACGCGGCGGCCCCGAGCCGGGCCCTGCCGACCCGCTGCCCGAGCCCCCGCGCGAGGTCGTCGCCGAGCGCGAGGGTGTTCAGCCCTGGGCCGAGGAGCAGGGCGAAGACGGTTCCGGCGGCCACGAAGGGCAGTGCCTGCCACAGCACGGGCGCCTCGCGTCCGGCCAGGGAGCCGACCTGCCAGAACCGGTACTGCTCGAACGTGTCGCTGTCGCCGAGGAGGATGGAGGTGGTCAGCGACGTGAGGGCCGAACCGACCGCGGCGCCGGAGAGCGCCAGTTTGAGCGGGGTGGCTCCCTCGCGGCCCATCGAGCCCACCCCGTAGACGAGGGCGGCGGCGACCGTCGCGCCGAGGAAGCCGAACCAGATGTACTGCGACGGGGCGGTCAGGCCCAGGACGCTCATCGCGAACACCACGCTGACCGATGCCCCGGCGTTCACCCCGAGCAGTCCGGGATCGGCCAGGGGGTTGCGCGTCACGCCCTGCATGACGGTCCCCGCGAGCCCCAGGGCCGTCCCCGCCAGCAGCCCGGCGGCCGTGCGCGGCATACGTACCTCGCGGACGACCAACTGCCCCCGGTTCGCCGCGTCGCCGTGCAGGAGGGCGTGGACGACATCGCCCGCCCCGACGCTCCCGGAGCCGACGAACAGGCTGGCCCAGACGGCCAGCGCCAGGAGCAGCAGCGCGACGGGGAGGCCCGCCGCGAGCAGCCGCGCGCGGCGCCCGGACGCTGCCGGAGGGTTCGACGGCGGGCGCGTGGGCCGCTCGATGACGGCGTGTTCGTTGGGCATCGGTGTCCAGACGGGCGCGCCGGGCCGGACAGCTGTCACGTACGACCCGACGGGAGGGGCGAATGAGGTTAGGCTAACCTAAAAGTATCGATCGTCTGTTCCCGCCCCGGAAGCGCCCTTCATGCCCAGCCCTCCGAACCCGGCCACGATGACCGCCGCGACGACCGCCGCAGCGGTCGCTGTCCCTTCGCGCCCCGCCGCCGGCGCCCCGGCTCCCGCGTGGACCGAACTGCGCTCACCGGAGGAGCTGACGGAGCTGCTGGGCGGCGCCCCGCATCCGATCGTCATCGAGAAGGTGCGGCCCGACCTCACCGACGGCGATGTCGAACTCCTCGGCAGGTCCCCGTTCTGCGTGGTGGCGACCTCCGACGACGAGGGCAACTGCGACACGTCGCCGCGCGGTGGCGACCCGGGCTTCGTCCATGTGCTCGACCGGGGGACCGTCGTCCTGCCCGACCGCCCCGGCAACCGGCGCGGCGACACCTTCCGCAACGTCCTGCGCAACCCGCACGTGGGGCTGCTCCACCTCGTCCCCGGCGACAAGGAGATCCTCCGCATCAACGGGCGCGCCCGCATCCTGACCGACGCGCCCTTCTTCGACCTGATGAGCGTGCGCGGGCAGCGCCCCTCCCTCGCGCTCCTCGTGGAGATCGACGAGTCCTTCCGGCACTGCCCGCAGTCCCTGCGCCGCTCGGGGATCTGGGACCCACGCCCGTAACGGCCCGTGCCCGCACGGGTCGTACCCGGGGACATGAACGGCCCGTGCACGCACGGCTCGTGCCCGGGGACGTGAACGGCTCGCGCCCGCACGGTTCGTGCCCCGAAACCTGGACGGCTCTCCTCCCGGGCCGGGCGTCCTTCCCGGGCCGAGCGTCCTGCCCAGGTCGGGAGTCCTTCCCGGGCCACGAGGGAAGGCTCAGGCCGCGCGGTCGGGTGTCGGGCCCTGCGTTCCGGGGTCCTCCGACGACGCCTGGGCCTCCACCGGCCTGTTCCCGGGCTTGGCGTTGATCATCAGCATGGCCGTGATGGACGCCGCGAGCATGATCAGGGCCGCCCAGCCGATCGCGACGGTGAAGCCGTGCACGACGCCCTGGTTGCCGAGCGCGTGGCGCTGCGCGGTGGTCAGCTTGCCGCCGTGCCGCATCGCCGCCGCCGGGAGATGGCCGGCGAGCCAGGTGGTGGTGACCGTGGCGGCGATGGTGTTGAGCAGCGCGGTGCCGATCGAACCGCCCACCTGCTGGGCCGTGTTGACGGTCGCGGAGGTGACACCGGCGTCGCGCGGCGGCACGCCCGAGGTCGCGGTGGCGATGGCCGGCATGAAGACCAGGCCGAGACCGAGGCCGAGCAGGAGTGTGCCCGGCAGGATGTGGGCCGCGTAGGTGGAGTGGGTGTCCAGGAAGGTGAGGATGTACAGGGCGCCTGCCCCCATCAGCAGGCCGGGGCCGATGAGCAGCCGTGGCTGGATGCGGTTGAGCAGCCTCGCGGAGATCTGCGTCGACCCGATGATGATCATCGCGGACATCGGGAGGAAGGCGAGCCCCGCCTTCAACGCGGAGTAGCCCAGGACGTTCTGCAGATAGAACGTCATGAACAGGAACATCCCGAACAGGCCGATGGTCGACAGGCAGGTGGTCAGCACCGCGCCGCCGCGCGACCGGTCGCTGATGATGTGCAGCGGCAGCAGCGGGTGCGGCGCACGGCTCTGCCACACCGCGAACAGGCACAGCAGTGCCACACCGCCGAGGATGAGTCCGAGCACCACGGGGGACGACCAGCCGCGCGGCTCGGCCTCGTTGAGCCCGTAGACGATCGCGACCAGCCCGCCGCAGCCGAGGATCACACCGGGGATGTCGAGGCGGGCGTCGCGGTGGCCCTCCCTGTCGTGGAGCAGTTTGAACGCGCCGAGGAGGGCGATCGCCGCGAAGAACATGTTCACGTACAGGCACCAGCGCCAGTCCAGGTACTGGGTGAGCACACCGCCGAGCAGCAGGCCGATCGCGGCGCCCGCGCCGGCGATGGCGCCGTAGATCCCGAACGCCTTGGAGCGCTCCCTGCTGTCGGTGAAGGTCGTGGTGAGCAGGGAGAGCGCGGACGGCGCGAGGACGGCGGCGAACAGGCCCTGGAGGGCGCGGGCGCCGAACAGCATGCCCGAGCTCTGCGCGGCGCCGCCGATCCCTGAGGCGACCGCGAACCCGACGAGGCCGATCATGAACGTACGCTTCCTGCCGACCAGGTCGGCGACGCGCCCGCCCAGCAGCAGGAGCCCGCCGAAGGCCAGTGTGTACGCCGTGATGACCCACTGCCGGTTCGCGGTGCTGATCCCCAGGTCGCGCTGGGCGGACGGCAGGGCGATGTTCACGATGGTCGCGTCGAGGACGACCATCAGCTGTGCCAGCGCGATGACCGCGAGAGCCCACCAGCGGTGCTTGTCCTGCTGCGGCTGCTGGGCCGACGGCGTACCTGCCGAGCCTGCCCCGGCGGTCGCGCCTGCGCCGGGGGCCGCGCCCGTCGTGCGCGCGGAGGTGCCGGACGGATCTGGGGGTGTCGCCGAATTGCTCATCGGGCGTCGTCCTCACACGAGATCGCAACAGGGGCCGGGTGAGGCCCCCTACAGAATATTCATGGTGTCATGAATTAACCGATCCGGGGTGCTGCCGTCGTCTCCGTTGTGCTCGCGGGTCGGGGTGTGGCGGGTCGGCCGCGGTCCTCCTCGCCTCCTTCCGATGTCAGCCGGCCGATGTCAGCCGGTGACGAGCACGACCTTTCCGATGGTCGCCCGTGTTTCCAGCAGGCGGTGGGCGACGGCCGCGTCCGCCAGCGCCACGCGCCGCACCGCGGGCCGCAGCCGCCCCTCGGCGGCCTCGGCGAGCGCCCGGTTCTCCAGGACGCGGATACCGCCCGCCCTGTCGAGCATGACAGGACCGAGCACGGCCTGCGAGGCGATGCCCCCGGGGGCCGGTGCCGCCGGGGCCGGGCGGGGCGCGGACGGCGCGCCCGCGGGCCCCTCGCTCGACCACCCGAAGACCAGGTGCTTTCCGTTCCGGTCGAGGAAACCGGCGAGCGTCCTGGCGATGTCTCCGCCGACGGAGTCGAACAGGACGGTCGCCCGGGAGCCGCCGAGAAACACGTCAAGCCGCTCGGGCCAGTCCCGTGCGGTGTAGTCCACCGCGAGGTCGGCGCCGTTCGCGGCGGTATGTTCCGTCTTGGCCGGGCCGCCTGCCAGGCCGACGACGATCGCGCCGGCGTTCTTCGCGTACTGCACGAGGAGTGTGCCGATACCGCCCGCCGACGCGGGGACGAGCGCGATGTCGCCCTTGCCCAGGTCCGCGAACTGCACGATGCCCAGCGTGGTGCGCCCCGTACCGATCATGGCGACGGCAGCTGCCTCGTCCAGCGCCTCGGGCACGTCGTGGAGGCGGGACGTGGCGGTCACCGCGAGCTCCGCGTACCCGCCCGGCACATTGCCGAGATGCGCGACCACGCGCCGGCCGAGCCACCCCTCGTCCACCCCCTCGCCGAGCGCCTCGACCGTGCCCGCGACCTCGCGGCCCGGAATCGTCGGCAGTTCGGCGCGGGCGGCCGTGGGGCCCGGCAGTCCGGCGCGCAGCACGGTGTCGAGCAGGTGCACCCCGGACGCGGCGACGGCGATCCGCACCTGGCCGGGGCCGGGGTCGGGGT
>NZ_JAIUKE010000159.1:9644-20261 GCF_020176795.1 Streptomyces sp. 8L | reverse complement strand
GGCCCCCCGGGCGGGGGGGCGGGGCCGGCGGGGGGGGGGCGCGCGGCCCCCCCCGCCCCCGCGGCGCGGCGGGGGGGGCGGGCGCCGGGGGGGGGGGGGGGGCCGCCCCCCGCCGCGCGCAGTGTCGTCGGGGACTCCACGCCCATCAGGTGGTACGGCAGGTAGATCGCGGCGTAGCGGCCGTCGCGGCTGACGACGTGCCCCTTGCCTGCCAGCGTCGCCCAGGTCACCGGGTCGTGGGTGCGTACGACCACGAACACACCGCCCGCGAAGGACGCTTCGCCCGGCAGCCGCAGCGCGGAGAAGACGTCGACCGCGCCGGGGCGCTCCAGCACACCGCCGTCGGCGCGCAGCGCGTACACGTCGGCGAGCTCGGAGGGGCGCGCGACGGGATAGTGCAGCCTTTCCGTGTCCGGGCGGAAACCGGTGTGCGCGGCGACCACCGCCATCTCGCAGTAGTCGGCGGTGGCTCCGACGGGCAGTGCGGCGACGGCCCGGGCCCGCGCCTTGAGTGTGCCGGGCACGTCGTCGCCGAGTTCCAGCAGACCGGACAGCGCCGGGGCGGGCACGGTGGTGTCGAGCTGGGTGACGGTGCCGGTGGCCGGGTCGTAGACCAGGTCGTACTCACTGGACTTGCCGATCGCGACGACGTCGAGGCCGAGGCTCAGGGCCCAGCCGGTCAGGCCGATGAGGTTGGCCGGCTGGTCGCCGTCGACCGGTGTGTAGACGAGTCCGCGGGAGGCCGCGGTCCGTGCCAGATACACACCGGCCACGGCGTCCACCTCCTTGCTCACCATCGCCACGTGCCGGCCGGCGCCGAGCGCGGCTTCCGCCATCGCCAGGCCGGCCGCAGGGCTGCCGGTGGCCTCGACGAGGATGTCCCACCCGGCGGCCCCGAGCGCCCCGGCGTCCGCGGTCACGGCGATACGTCCCGCCCGGGCGGCCTCGCCGACCGCGGCGGCGTCCCGGCAGATCTCCATGTCGCTGTCGGCATAGCCGAGTTCACGGCACATGGCGCGGACCCGCTCGGTGTCGAGGTCGCACAGGACCACGGGGGACAGCCACGGGATGAGCCGGCTCTGGGCCAGCAGTGTGCGGGCGAAGCCGCCTCCCGCTCCCGACAGCGTGTAGCGGACCGGCAGGTCGCCGGTGTCCAGTGGCTCGTCGCGCACATGCATTTCGCGGACTCTCCTCGTTGGGTGATCGAGCAACGCGGTGTTATGGATGGTGCGACTCCCCCGCTCCCACCACGTCACATAAAAGAAACACGATTTAACAACAGAGTCAAGAGTGGTAACATTTGTTCACATCGAGCCCCTGACGGAACCCCTCGGCGGCACAGGGCCGCTGGGCGGAGCAGCCGGGCGCGGCGGCAGGGAGGCCACCGCGCAGGGCCCGGAGACCACACACACTCACCACGGACACACTCCGACCGGCGCCCGCCGCCCGCGTCCACGGCGCGGCGGGGCCGGCGGGGAGCAGGAGGAGCGCATGCCATATCTCGGGGCTGTCGCCGACGACTTCACCGGAGCGACGGACCTCGCCGCGACGCTGGTCGCGCGAGGCTTCAGGACCGTGGTGACCGTCGGTGTGCCGGACGCTCCCGGCGGCGCCGCCGCCGACAGCCCACCGGCCGGTGACGCCGGACCCTCCGCGCCCACGGCCGACGACGGGCCGTGGGGCGAAGACCCCTACGGCGGGGCGGACGCCGTCGTGGTGGCCCTCAAATCGCGCACCGCGCCCGTACCGGAGGCTGTCCGCGACGCGGTGGCCGCGCTGCGGGCCCTGCGGGCGGCCGGTTGCAAGCGCTTCTACTTCAAGTACTGCTCCACCTTCGACTCGACTCCGCTCGGCAACATCGGACCCGTCACCGACGCACTGCTGGACGAACTCGGCGCGCCCGGCACGGTGATCGTCCCCTCCTTCCCCGCCACCGGCCGCACCGTCTACCGGGCCAGGCTGTTCGTCCACGACGATCTGCTCGACGAGAGCCCCCTGCGCGACCACCCCCTGACCCCCATGCGCGACGCGCATGTCGGCCGGCTGCTGGCCCCGCAGACCCGGCGACCGGTCGCCCTCGTCCGCCATGAGGCCGTACGCGCCGGGGCCGACGCCGTACGCGAGGAGCTGAGCCGGGTCCCGGACGCCCTGACCGTGGTGGACGCCACCACCGACGAGGATCTCCGCGTCATCGCCGCCGCCACCGCGGATCTGCCCCTCATCACCGGCGCCGCCGGACTCGCCCTCGGCCTCACCGGGCCGCGGGAAGGCCGCGAGAACGCGGGCGCGGGGCCGCGTCAGGACGGTCCCCGCGCCGTGCTGTCGGGCAGCGCCTCGTCGATGACCCGGGCCCAGGTCGGGCACGCCCGCGGCCTGCTGCCCAGCCGGGCTCTCGATGTCGCCGCCCTGCGCGCGGACCTCGACGGGGCCGTCGCCGGCCTGGTCTCCTTCGCCCGCGCGTGCTGGCGGGCGGACCCCGGCCTGCCACCGCTGATCTACGCCGCCGACGAGACCACGGACCTCCGCGGCACCGAGGCCACCGGGCCCGGGGCCGCATCGGGCACCCGGGCACAGGACACCGCGGGACCGGACGCGGCCACCCTCGTCGAGACGGCCCTCGCGCGCTGCGCCGCCGCCCTCGTCGCGGCCGGTGCCCGGCGCCTGCTGGTGGCCGGCGGGGAGACGTCGGGCGCCGTGGTCACCGCGCTCGGCGCGCGCGTTCTGAGCATCGGCGCGCCGATCGCCCCGGGAGTCGTCTGGACACACACCGAGGCCCGGATCGACGGCACGGCCCACCCCGTGGACCTGGCGCTGAAATCCGGGAACTTCGGGACCGTCGACATGTTCACCACCGCGTGGGGAGCGTCGGCATGACCGGGCGCGGGCAGGACAGCGGCACGGGCGGGCCGCGCGGCGACCTCGTGGAGGCGGGCGCCAGGCTCCACCGGCTCGGGTTCGCCCCCGGCGCGTCCGGCAACCTCAGCGTCCGCGACGGCGACCGCGTCCTGATCACGCCCACCGGCTGCGAACTCGGCGCGCTGCGGCCGCAGGACCTGTGCGTCCTCGGCCTGGACGGAACACACCTGGACGGCCCGCGGCCGTCCAAGGAGTTCCCGCTGCACACCGCCTTCTACCGGCGCGACCCGGACACCACCGCGGTCGTCCACCTGCACGCGCGGCAGGCCGCCGCCGTCAGCTGCCGCCCGGCGTGGTCGGAGCGCAGTGCCATACCGCCGCTCACTCCGTACTTCGTGATGCGGGTGGGCCAGACCCCGCTCATCCCCTACGCGGCGCCCGGCGACCCGGGGCAGGCGGCCCTGCTGGAGAGCCTGCCCTTCCCCTTCAGGGCCGCACTGCTGCAGAATCATGGGCCCGTGGTGTCCGGCCGGGGCCTGGAGTCCGCGCTCGACGCCGCCATCGAGCTGGAGGAGGTCTGCGCCCTTCTCCTCCTGCTCAGCGGCCACGGCCAGCGGCACCTGAGCCCCCCGGAGATCGAGGAACTCACGGCCCGCTACAAGACGCCCTGGGATCTCTGACCCGCGGGCCCGCCGAGCGGGCGCCGGAAGGCGCGTCGGGCGCCGGAAGGCGCGTCGGTGGCCTCGGAGGGGCAGCGATGGCCATCGGAGGGGGCGGTGGCCGTCGGAAGGCGCGGTGGGCACTGGAAAGCGCGGCGGCCGTCAGAAGGCGCGACCGGCAGTGGAAAGCGCGGCGGCGGCCTCTTCCACGCGGCGGCCGGAGTGCGAGCTCTCCGGCCGTCCGGGGGTGGCCGTATTTTAAGTCAAGTGCTTGACTTCTCTCGGCGCCCCGAGTTCACTGATCATGGGCGTCGGGGGTCTCAGGGTCGAGGGGAGAGCGTGATGAGCCTGGAAGAACAGGCCGAGCTGCTGGCGTATCCGCTGCGGGCGGCCGGTGCGCTGGAGCCGCCGGCCCCGTGGGCGGAACTGCGGCGGACCTGCCCCGTGGCGCCCGTCCGACTGCCCAGCGGGGACCGGGCGTCGCTGCTGACCCGCTACGACGACGTCCGGCTCGTCCTGTCCGATCCGCGCTGCACGCGACGGCTCGACGCGGACGACGCCGCCAGGATCTCCGACAACGAGTCGGGCGGTGTGTTCAACGACTCGATGGCCGAATCCATCGCGGGCGCCGGACAGCAGCGGTGGCGGCGCATGCTGACGAAGTGGTTCACGGCGAAGCGCATGGCCGCGCTGCGGCCCGGCATCGCCGCGATGACCGGCCGGCTGATCGACGCGATGGTCGAACAGGGCAGCCCCGCGGACCTCAAGGCGCGGGTCGGCTTCCCGCTCCCGGTGTGGGTGATCTGCGATCTGCTCGGCGTCCCGGACGCCGACCGCGACCGGTTCGCCTGGTGGTCCGACATGCTGCTGAACCTGACCCGTTACGGCCAGGACGAGATCACCGCCGCACAGCGGGAGTTCCACTCCTACATGACGGGGCACGTGGAGGCGAAGCACGCCGATCCCGGTGAGGACCTGCTCAGTTCGCTGATCGACGCGAGGGACCCGGACGGCGGCCGGCTGACGGACGGCGAACTGGTCGCCACGGGGCAGGCGTTGCTGATCGCGGGGCACGAGACCACCGCGAACATGATCGGCAAGATGATGGCGATGCTGCTGTCCGACCGCCGCCGGTGGGAACGGCTGCTCGAAGACCGCTCGCTGGTGGACTCCGCGGTCGAGGAGGTGCTGCGGTTCGACGCCAACCCCGGTTTCGGCATGCCCCGTTACCTGACCGAGGATGTCGAGGTCGCCGACACGGTGCTGCCCGGCGGGACCACCGTGGTGTGCAGCATGGCGGCGGCCAACCGGGACGAGGGCGCGTTCGAGGGGGCGGACGGGATGACCCTGGACCGCAAGCCCAATCCGCATCTGGCGTTCGGGGCCGGCCCGCACTCCTGTCTCGGGCAGTCCCTGGCGCGCACCGAGCTGCGGACCGTACTCGACGTGCTGCTCGAACGGCTGCCTTCCCTGGAACTCGCTGTGCCGGTGGCGGAGTTGCGCCAGATCGAAGGCCTGGTGGTCGGTGGGCTGCGCGAAGTCCCGGTGCGGTGGTGACGATGCCGGGCAGAGCGGCCAGGACCGTGCGCTCCAGCGCGACAGGCGAGGCGATCCTCACGGTCGCGGAGCGGCTCTTCGCCGAACAGGGCGTGTTCGCCGTGTCCAACCGGCAGATCAGCGAGGCGGCGGGACAGGGCAACAACGCCGCCGTCGGCTACCACTTCGGCACGAAGACGGATCTGCTGCGGGCCATCGTGCGAAGGCACGCCGAGCGGATCGACGCGCTGCGCCAGGACATGCTGGCACGGACGGGTGACTCCACTTCCGTACGGGACTGGGTGGCGTGCCTCGTGCGCCCCGGCGCCGGCCATCTGGCCGAGTTGGGCAGCCCCACCTGGTACGCGCGCTTCAGCGCCCAGTTGATGACCGACCCGGTGCTGCGCGAGCTGATGATCGACGAGACGTTCGGGCCGTCGATCCAGCGCACCCTGGACGGGCTCAACCGGTGCCTGCCCGATCTGCCGCTGCCCGTACGGATGGAGCGCGCCGACATGGCCAGGAACCTGATGGTGCACATGTTCGCCGAACGGGAGCGGGCCCTGGCCGAGGGCACCGTCACCGCCCGCGGGAACTGGCACGCCTACGGGACCGGGCTCGTGGACGCGATCACCGGCCTCTGGCTCGCCCCCGTGACACCCGGCGACTGACCCGCCCGGAAGGCGGGCCCGCTTGTCGCGCGGGCGGCCCGCCCCCGCACTCGGCCCCCGCGCGGCGGCCCGGCCCGCGCGCCGCCCCCCGGCCGGGAGGCCGCGGAGCGCCCGCCGCCACGGCGCCACCGCCCTCGCCGTGCCCGCCCTCGTCTGGTACGTCGTCTTCATGCTCGGACCGATGGCCGCGATGTTCGTCATCGCCGCCCTGCACTGGCCCGGCATGCTGCAACCGGTGTCCTTCGCAGGCCTGTCCAACGTCCGTACCGTGCTGGGCGATCCGGTGTTCTGGGACGCGGTGCGCAACACCGCCGTACAACTCGCCGTCGCGCTGCCCGTCATGATCCTGTGCGCGTACATGCTCGGCTACTACGTCGTCCAGCGTCCGCCCGGCCACCGGGTGCTGCGCTACCTGCTGTTCATACCGGGCCTGATCTCCACCTCGGCCAAGGCGATGGTGTTCTACGCGGTCCTCTCGCCGGACGGCCTGCTGAACGGGGCGCTCGACGCGGTGGGCCTCGGCTCCCTCCAGGACGCCTGGCTCGCCTCGCCCTCGACGGCGCTGCTGTGTGTGGTCCTGCTCGACGTGTGGAGCGGCATCGGCTTCACCGCCGTCCTGTTCGCCGCCCGGCTCGGCAGCGTCCCCGCGGAACTCGGCGAGGCCGCCCAGCTCGACGGCGCGGGGCACTGGCGCACCATGTGGCGCATCCACTTCCCGGTCATCCGCGACTACGTCGGGGTGGTGACGATGCTCCAGTTCCTGTGGACCCTCTTCGACTCCGCGCAGAACGTGCTGCTGCTCACCCAGGGCGGCCCCGGCTCGTCCTCCACGACGCTGTCCTTCCTCGTCTACCAGAAGGCGTTCATCGCGGCCGACCTCGGCTACAGCCAGACCGTCGGCGTGGTCCTCTTCCTCGTCGGGCTCGCCGGGCTGCTCGTCATCCGCCGCGTGTTCCGCCAGACCCACTGACCGAAGGAGGCACCCGTGAAGACCGGAAAGTCCTGGCTGCCCGCGCACATCCTGGCCTGGCTGTACGCGCTGCTGCTCCTCGTACCGCTCTACTACCTGCTGGTGTCGGCGTTCAAGACGAACGACCAGATCTTCGCGACGCCGTTCGCGCTGCCCACCTCGCTGTCGTTCCACAACTTCGGCCACGCCTTCACCACGGCGGACCTCGGCGGCGCGATCGCCTCCTCGGCGCTGGTGACGGCCGTCGCGCTGCTGGTCACCGTGGTGCTCGCGGTACCCGCCGCGTTCGCGATCGCGCGCTCGGAGGGGCGGCTCGCGACGGCCCTGGAGCGGGTGTTCTCGCTCGGCTTCCTCGTCCCGACGTTCGCCGCGCTGTTCCCGACCTTCCTGCTGGCCGCCGCGACCGGGCTGTTCCACACCCGGCTGTTCATGATGCTGTTCCTGCCCGCGACGGCCATGCCGCTCGCCGTGGTGATCCTCGTGCAGTTCATGCGCACCGTCCCGCGCGAGATGGAGGAGGCGGCGCGACTCGACGGCGCGTCCACGTTCACCCTGCTGCGCCGCGTCTACGCCCCGCTGTGCCTGCCGGGCATCGCGACCGTCGTCCTGCTGAACTTCCTGTCCTTCTGGAACGAGTACCTGTACTCCCTCGTCATCATCGGCCCCGACCCCTCGCAGCGGACGGTGCAGGTGGCGCTGCCCACACTGCGCGCGCTGACCGGCACCGACTACGGCGTCCTGACGGCCGGCACGGTCCTCACGCTCGTACCCGTCTGGATCGTCTATACGGTTCTCCAGAAGCGGATGCAGCGGGCACTGGTCAGTGGGGCGGTGAAGATGTGAGCGACAGCGAGGCATCCGGGGGCGCGGGCGCCCGGGGGGGGGGGCGGGAGCTGCCCGCGGACCCCGGCGGCGGACCCGCCATCAAGGCGGTCGCCGCCGCGGCGGGCGTCTCCACCGCCGCCGTCTCCCAGGCCGTCAACGGCACCGGCCGCCTCTCGGAGGCGACCAGGAGCCGGGTGCTGGCGACCGCCGAATCGCTCGGCTGGTCGCCGAACGCGTCGGCGTCCGCGCTGCGCAGCGCCCGTACCCGCACGTTCGCACTCGTCGTGCGCAGACCCACCGACGTGCTCGGCGCCGACCCGCACTTCAGCGAACTCATCACCGGCCTGGAGGGCGAGCTCTCGCCGCGCGGCTACGGCCTGCTGCTCCACCTGGTCGCGGGGCCCGGACAGGAACGCGCGCTGTACGAGCGGCTCGTCGCGGAGGGCCGGGTGGACGGCGCCTTGCTGACCGACGCCAGGGTCGACGACCCGCGGCCCCCGCTGCTGCGTGGACTCGGCCTGCCCGCGGTGCTGTTGGGCGCACCCGACGGCGGACTCCCGGTGCCGGGCGTCGGGTTGCCGCAGCAGGGCGCGGGCGTCCGGGAGGCCGTCGAGCACCTGCTGCTGCTCGGCCACCGCCGGATCGCGTACGTCACAGGGCCCGGCGAACTCCTGCACACGCGGCTGCGGCTGGCCGCGTTCCGGGAGGCCCTGGCGACCGCGCGCACCGAACCCGCGGCCGTACTGGAGACGGACTTCTCGGAGGCGGCGGCCCTCGCCGCGACCGAGCGGCTGCTCGGTCTGGCCGAGCGGCCCACCGCCGTCGTGTACGCCAACGACTCGATGGCCGTGTGCGGCATCGGCGCGACTCTGCGCGCGGGGCTCCGCGTACCGGAGGACCTCTCGGTCGTCGGCTACGACGACCTGCCGCTCGGCCGCTGGATGCACCCCCGTCTGACCACCGTCGACCAGCAGGTCCAGCGGGTGGGCGCCGCCGCCGCACGGGCGCTGCTCGCGCAGTGCGGCGAGGACGTCGACACCGCGCCGCCGGACGGCCGGCCCCGGCTCGTGGTACGGGAGTCCACCTGCTGGGCGCCGGGCACCTGACCCCGCCGGCACGGGACCGGGGCATCCGGACCGGGCGCCACAGGCACCGGACCACACTCCACACCGCGCCACAGGCACCGGACCCGCGCGCCACACCGCACCGGACCGCGCGCCCCACCGCACCACACGCACCGAGGAAAGAAACAGACACCGCCATGCGACGCCACACCGCCCAGCTCACCCACGACGACGCCGTCCTGCCCTGGCTCGGGGCCAACTTCTGGTCCCGCACCGGCGGGCCGCTGATGTGGCGCGACTACGACCCCGCCGTGGTCCGCGAGGAGCTGGCCGTCCTCGGCGACCACGGCCTCACGATGACCAGGTCGTTCTTCTACTGGCCCGACTTCCACCCCGAACCCGGCCGGGTCGACGAGGAGTTGTGCGACCGCTTCCGGGACTTCCTGGACGCGCACAGCGAGCGCGGCATGGCCACCGTCCCCACCTTCATCGTCGGCCACATGTCGGGCGAGAACTGGGACCCGGCCTGGCGGGGCGGCCGTGACCTGTACGAGGACGTGTGGATGGTGGGCCGCCAGGCCTGGTTCGTCCACCAGATGACCCGCAGGTTCAAGGACCACCCCGCCGTGACCGGCTGGCTGATCACCAACGAGATGCCGGGCTACGGGCGGATCTACCAGGTCGACCCCCCGTCCAGCGACGTCGTCACCGCCTGGGCGCAGGCCATGTGCCACGCCGTGCGCGCGGCCGGTGCCACCCAGCCCGTCTCGCTCGGCGACGGAGCCTGGGGGATCGAGGTGACCGGCAGGGACAACGGCTTCTCGCTGCGCGAGACCGCCGAGTACGTGGACTTCGTCGGCCCGCACGTCTACCGCTCCGACACGGACCGGGTCCGCCAGCACTACCGTGCCGCCTTCGAGTGCGAACTGGCCTCGGTGACCGGACAGCCCGTGGTGCTTGAGGAGTTCGGCCTGTCCACCGACACCGTCTCCGCCGAGGCCGCGGCCGTCTACTACCGGCAGACGCTGCACAACTCGCTGCTCGGCGGCGCGACCGGCTGGATCGCCTGGAACAACACCGACTACGACGCGCTGTGGGACCGCTCCCCGTACGACCACCACCCCTTCGAGATGCACTTCGGCATCACCGACAGCGCCGGCGCCCCCAAGCCGCCGCTGGTCGAACTGGCGGAGTTCGCCCGGGTGCTCGAGGCGACCGACTTCGCGCGCTGCCACCGCTCCGACGCCGACACCGCCCTCGTCGTGCCCGCCTTCCTGGAGCGCGGCTACCCCTACAGCCGGCCCGCCGACCGGCCGCTCATCTTCACCTCCCTGCACCAGGGTTACGTGGCCGCCCGGGCGGCCGACCTGCCGGTCGCGCTCAGCCGCGAGGCCGACGGCCTGCCGGGTGACGCCGTGCTCTACCTGCTGCCGTCCACCCGGCAGTTCACCACGCGCACCCGCCGCGAACTGGAGCGCAGGGCCACCGGCGGCGCCACCGTCTACCTGTCGTTCTGCTCCGGCGAGCACCCGGGCACGCGCGGCCCCTGGTTCGACGGCCTCGACGCCCTGTTCGGGGTCGAGCAGCAGCTCACCTACGGTGTCGCGGAGCCGATCGAGGACGACGAACTCGCCCTGACCTTCCTCGTGGACTTCGGGCCGATCGCGGCGGGCGAGAGCCTGCGCTTCCCGGTCGCGGGCAACGAGGACAGCCGCGCGTACCTCCCCGTGGTGCCGCGCGGCGCACGCGTCCTCGCCACCGACGCGCACGGCAGGCCCGCGCTGCTCGAACACACCGTGGGCCTGGGCCGCACCGTCCTCGCCACGTACCCACTGGAGCACATGGCGGCCCGCAGCGCACGGGTCAACCCCGAGCAGACACACCGGCTGTACGCCGCGCTCGCCGAGGTCGCCGGCGCGGCGGGGGGGGGGGGGGGGGGGGCCGGGCGGCGGGGGGGGCGGCGCCGCCCCCCCCCCCCGCGGGCGCGCGGGGGGGGGGGGGGGGGGGGGGGGGGGGCGCGGGCCGCCGGGGGGGGG
>NZ_JAIUKE010000159.1:0-9635 GCF_020176795.1 Streptomyces sp. 8L | reverse complement strand
CCCCCCCCCGCCCCCCCCGGCGCCCCCCCCCCCCCGGGCCACCCCCCCCCCCCCCCCCCCGCGGCCCCCCCGCCCCCCGGGGGGCGCCCCCGGGGCCGCGGCCGGTGACGGTGGACACGCCGTACGTGTCCGCCGACACCGTCCGCCACGAGGACGGGCGCCGCTTCGTGTGGCTGGTCAGCCAGAGCGCGGACGCGCTCACGGTGCGCCCGCGCGCCGAGGCCCCTCTGCGCGGCCTCGGCGGCGGGGCACGGGTCACCGAGGTGACCCTGCCTCCCTTCGGCGTACGCGTGCTCGAACTGGTCTGACAGGCACCGGAGTTGCGGTCACCGGCCGTGCGAGACCTCGCGCGGCCGGTGCCCGGCCGTGTGAGACCCCGCGTGCGCGGCGGCGGGCAGCCCGCGCCCCTCGATGTCCACGGTCGGCAGGATGCGCGCGAGCCATCCCGGCAGCCACCAGCCCGCCCTGCCCACCAGCGTGAGCACGGCGGGGACGAGCGTCATCCGCACCACGAACGCGTCCACCAGCACACCGAAGGCCAGGGCGAACGCGATCGGTTTCACGATCGCGTCGTCCAGGGTCACGAACCCCGCGAACACCGCGATCATGATCAGCGCCGCCGCCGTCACCACCCGGAACGCGCCCGGCGCACCGCGCTGGATCGCCTCCCTCGGATCGCTGCCGTGCGCGTACTCCTCGTGGATGCCGGCCACCACGAACACCTCGTAGTCCATGGCGAGTCCGAACAGCACGGCCATGAGGATCACCGGCAGGAAGCTGACCACGGGGCCGGTCCTCGACACCCCGAGCACATCCGCGAGCCAGCCCCACTGGAAGACGGCGACCACCGCCCCGAACGCCGCGGCGACCGACAGCAGGAACCCGATCGTCGCCTTGAGCGGCACCACCAGCGACCGGAACACGATCAGCAGGATGATCAGGCAGAGCCCCACCACGACGGCCGCGAACGGTACGAGGGACGCGCTGAGCTTGCTCGACACGTCCACATTGACCGCGGTCGTACCGGTCACCGCGAGGGAGACGCCGCTGTGCGCCCGTACCCCGTCCCCGTAGTCCCGCACGCTGTGCACCAGGTCCTCGGTGCCCTTGGCGTCCGGGGCCGTGGCCGGCACGAGTTGCAGCACCTGGTCGGTCTTCGACGAGGTGGGCTGCGGCGGTGTGACGGCGGCGACGCCCGGCATCTTCTTCAAGTCCGAGGCGACCTGGCTGAGTTCGGAGCGGGCCCCGCTCGGCCCGCCCTTCGCGTGCGAGGTGTCCGCGAGGACCAGCAGCGGACCGTTGAAACCGGGCCCGAACGCGTGGGACACCGCGTCGTACGCCTCGCGCTGGGTGGAGCCCTGCGGGGCCGACCCGTTGTCGGGCAGCGCGAGTTGCAGCTCCCGCGCGGGCAGCGCCACCACGACGAGCGCCGCGACGCCCGCGAGCACCGTCAGCAGCGGCCTGCGGGTGGTGGCCCTGATCCACCGGGCACCCATGGCGGGCTTGGTGCTGGTCTCGCGCCGCGCCGCCCGCGAGGTGGGCTTCGGGACGAGCCGCCGCCCGGCGAAGCCCAGCAGCGCGGGCAGCAGGGTGGTCGCGGCGAGTACGGCGACCACCACGGTCAGCGCGCCGCTCAGCCCCATGACGGTGAGGAAGGGGATGCCGACCACGGAGAGTCCGGCCAGTACGACGACGACGGTGAGCCCCGCGAAGGCGACGGCGCTGCCCGCCGTGCCGAGGGCGCGCGCGGCCGACTCCTCCACGTCCATGCCCCGGGCCAGTTGCGCCCGGTGCCGGGACAGGATGAACAGCGTGTAGTCGATGCCGACGGCGAGCCCCAGCATCACGGCCAGGGTGATCGCCGTGGACGAGACGCTGAAGACGTGCCCGAGGAGCATCAGCCCGGACAGCGACACGGCGAGTCCGCCGATCGCGGTGATCAACGGCATGCCGGCGGCCAGCAGCGAACCGAAGGTGATCACGAGCACCACCAGGGCCACCAGCACCCCGATCACCTCGGTCGCCCCGATCTGCACCCCGTGGCTCGCGAAGACCGCGCCGCCGACGTGCACGGTCAGCCCGGCCTTCTCTGCTGGTTTCGCCGAGTCCTTCAGCGCGTCCACGCTGGTCGTCTTCACGTCGGGCCCGGCCACGGAGTACTGGACCTGCGCGAGCGCCGTGCGGCCGTCGCGGGTGACCGTGCCCGCCTTCTGCGGCGGTATGACCGCACCGACCTGCGGCGCGTGCGAGGCGTCCCGCAGCGCCGCCGCCATCCCGTTCGCGTACGGCTGCTCGGTGATCCGGTGCCCGGGCGGCGCGGTGAAGACGATCTGCCCGCTCACCCCGCCCGCCGCGGGTTCCACCGCCTTCAGCCGGTCCAGCGCCTGCTGGGACTGCGAGCCGGGGATGGAGAACTGCTCGTCGAGCGCGCTGCCCGCCACCCCGAAGCCGGCCACCACCACCGCGAGCGCGGCCAGCCAGATCGAGAGCAGGAGCCGTCGGCGGCGGAAGGAGAAACGTCCGAGACGGTAGAGAAGACTCGCCATGCTGGGCTCTCCGGAGGGTGCGGGCAGAAGGGTGAGAACGGATGTCAGGCCTGACATCCGTTCTTACGCTAGCACTCGTGTCAGGTCTGACATCCGCTGCCCCGGATACCCCCGCATGACGCTCGTCACCCCCGCTGAACGGCGTGCGACACTGTCCGCGTGACGGAAGCGGAACGGCCGGGCGGCCGCGAGACGACGCGCGCCAGGATTCTCGCCACGGCGCTGCGCCTCTTCGGTGAGCGGGGCTTCGAGGCGACGACCATGCGTCAGATCGCCGACGCCTGCCAGGTCACCGAGCGCACGGTCTACCGGTACTTCCCGTTCAAGGACGACCTGGTGCTGGCCGAGGTGCGGGGGCTGATCCCGCTGCTGCGCGACCTCACGGCGGGCCGGCCCCCCGGCGAGCGGCCCTTCACCGCGGTGTGGCGGGCCCTGCGCACCCTCCAGGAGACACATCCGCACGTCATGGGCCTGCTGGTACGTGACATGGGGGAGCGGCTGCTCGACAAGTCCGGCCCCGGCATGCAGCGCATGATCGAGGAGTTCTGCGAAGGCCTCGCCGACGGGCTGCGGCCCCGGCTCGCCGGTGCGTCGACCCCGACCGTCCGCCTCCTCGGACTTCCGGCCGGAGACGCGCCCCAGGACGCGTACGGGACGCGGGACGCGCGTACGGCGCAGGACGGGTCCGACTGGGTCTTCCGGTCCCGGGTCCTGGCCAGTGCGGCCATCTCGCCGCTGCTGTCCGCGCTCAAGACATGCGTCGAACTGCCCGTCGCGGAACGGACGGTGGACCGCGTCAACGCCCTGCTCGACGAGGCGTACACGGCCATGGGCGACGGCTGAGACCGGCCCGCGCCCCGGTCCCCGGCACCGGGGCGGCGGGGAACGCGGCGACCGGCCGGGTGCGCCGGGCCGCGGTCAGTCCTCCCGGGCGCGGCGCAGGCCCGTCAGCATCCGGTCGAGCACGGCCCCCGCGTCGGCCCGCGCCGGCTCCTGGTCCTCGGAGCGCGCGATGTACAGGCTCGCCTCCGAGATCAGCGCGCCGAGCATGCGGGTCAGCGGACGGACCGGCAGGGGGTCGATCCTGCCCTCCGCGACCGCCTGGGACAGGACCTCCTCCAGCAGGACGTAGCCGTGCTTCTCCACGAGCGCGTCCCAGGCGCTGTGCCCCAGCACGGCGGGCCCCTCGATGAGCACGACGCGCTGGAAGTCCGGGTCGGCGCACGCGTCGAGGAAGGACTGGAAACCCGTGCGCAGCAGGCTCCAGGTGTCCTCCTGGTGCTCCGCCTCCGCGCGGCGCGTCTCCTGCTCGATCAGCCGCTCGGCCATCTCCCGCGCGCACTGCTCCATGACCGCCGTGAACAGGTCCGCCTTGTCCCGGAAGTGGTGGTACAGCGCCCCGCGCGTCACCCGGGCGGCGGAAACGATGTCCTCCGTTCCCGTGGCCGCGTATCCACGGCTCGCGAACAGGGTGCGTGCCGCTCCCAGCAAGGCCTCCCGGGTGTCGGCGACATGATCGGCGCGGCGGCTCGGCACGGATTTCGGTTGCGCAGGCATGCCTTTATTCTGTCCCATACAGGCTGTATGTTGAGAGCATCGTGTATGCGCGTGAACAGATGCACGCACGAGACGCGTCCGCGACGGAGCCCGGGCTCCGTGGGAACGGAGAAAAGGTCATGGCCCTACCCCTCAACCTGACCGTCAAGATGGGCAGCCACCTCGTCAAACAGAAGATGAAGAGGACCGAGAAGTTCCCTCTCATCGTCGAGATCGAGCCGCTGTTCGCCTGCAACCTCGCCTGCAACGGCTGCGGCAAGATCCAGCACCCGGCGGGGGTCCTCAAGCAGCGCATGCCGGTCGCACAGGCCATCGGAGCCGTCGAGGAGTGCGGCGCGCCCATGGTCTCGCTGGCGGGGGGCGAGCCGCTGATGCACCCGCAGATCGACATCATCACGCGGGAGCTGCTCGACCGGGGCAAGTTCGTGGTGCTCTGCACCAACGCCGTCCTGCTGCCCAAGCACCTGCACAAGTTCACGCCGCACCGCAACTTCGCGTGGATGGTGCACATCGACGGGATGCGTGAGCGGCACGACGAGTCGGTCAGCAAGGAAGGCGTCTTCGACCAGGCCGTCGAGGCGATCCGGCAGGCCAAGGCCGCCGGATTCGCGGTCTACACCAACTCCACCTTCTTCAACACGGACACCGCAGAGGACATCATCGAGGTCCTCGACTACCTCAACGACGAGCTGAAGGTCGACCGTCTGGAGATCTCGCCGGCGTACGCCTACGAGAAGGCGCCCGACCAGGATCACTTCCTCGGCGTGGAGCAGACCCGCGAGGTGTTCAGGAAGGCGTTCGGCGAGGGCCGGCGCAAGCGGTGGCGCCTCAACCACTCCGAGCTCTTCCTGGACTTCCTCGAAGGCAAGGCCGAGTTCGAGTGCACGCCCTGGGGCGTCCCCTCGTACTCCCTCTTCGGCTGGCAGAAGCCCTGCTACCTGATGAGCGACGGGTACGCGAAGACGTACCGGGAGCTGCTCGAAGACACCGACTGGGACAAGTACGGGCGCGGCAAGGACCCCCGCTGCGACAACTGCATGGCCCACTGCGGGTACGAGCCGACGGCCGTGCTCGCCACCATGGGTTCCCTCAAGCAGTCGCTGCGCGCGGTCACGGGCTGACGCGCGGACCCGGGGGTGCGGGCAGGCCGGGCGGCGCGAGGAGCCGACCTCCCCGCCGCCCGGGCCCCGAGCCCCTCAGCGGCGCGTGCCGCTGACGCTCTCCGCCTCGATGACGAACAGGACGCGCTCCTGGTCGCGCCCGCCGTACCACGGGTAGGGGCCGCCCAGGTACTTCTGGGCCAGCACCTCCACCTGGTCCGCCGCGCCCTCGGCTCTCACCTCGGTGACCCGGCCGCGGATCTGCACGTACTGCGACGGCGAGTCCGGCGACGCGACGGCGAGCGCGACCCGCGGATCGCGCGCGATGTTGCGCGTCTTGAGGTGGGTGCGGACGCTGTTGACGAGGACGTGCTCACCGTCCGTGTCGACCCAGACCTGGGTGATCTGCGGGGACCCGTCGGCCATCAGCGTCGTCAGGTAGCAGATGCTCGGCTCGCGCAGCAGCGCGGTCAGCTGTTCGGAGAGTCTCACGTGGCCGCAGGCTACCCGGCCGGTTCCGCGCGGTGGATACCGGGCCGCCGGGGGAGGGCCCCGGGGCGGCCCGGTCGGTGCCGTACGCGCGCCGCGGCCCGGTGTCAGCCGCTCACACTCGCCGCGCCGGTCTCCATGTGGCCCGTGTACCGCCGTGACCACGTCGTGTCGGCCGGGACCGTCACCGTGAAGTCGTACCAGCCGTCCGCCACCCCCACCGCGTCGAAGTGGTCCTCGACGGAGCCGCCCGCGGGCACGGTGTAGTGCCAGGGGCCGTCGCCGCGGTAGTGCGTCGAGGTGATGGTGAAGTCCATCGCGGCACTGGACGCGTTGGTCAGGGTGAACCAGAGGGCGAGCCGGTCCGTGCCCGGCGCGTTCGCGTAACGGGCCGCGACCTCCGCGGACTTGCCCGCCTTCGTCGCGTCGCCCGCGAAGCGGCGCAGGAAGCGGTTCGGGCCCGTCATCGTGAAGTCGTACTGCCCCGAGCCGTACCCCGTACCGATGTTGAAGTAGTCGCTCGCCGAACCGCCCGCGTCGACGGTGTACTGCCACGGCACGGTCGGGCGGTAGGCGTTCGGATGCACGGAGAAGTGCGCGGCGCTGGTCGCGGGCGCCCCCTGGTTCGTCATGGTGAACCAGGCGAGGATCGTGCCTCCCGAGCCGGTCTCCAGGTGCGTGAGGTCACCGCCCGGCTGGTACGGCAGCGCGCGGGCCGGCCGGGAGCCTGGCTCCTGCGCGGGCAGCGCGTTGTCCTGCGGCGCCGGGTTCGGCAGCGGCGCGCACGTCTCGATGCCGATGACCGAGGTCGCGGGCCGCCCGGCCGGCATCCCGTACACCGGATGCGCGAAGTCGAAGACACCCGTGAGGTCGCCGGTCACCCGGCGCCGCCAGTCGCTGATGTTGGCGCAGGCGGCCGGCGTGCCGAGCGCGGCGGTCCAGGTTTCGAGGAACCGCAGCACCGACGTGTGGTCGAAGACCTCGGACGACACCCAACCGCCCCGCGTCCAGGGCGACATGACGAGCATCGGCACCCGGAAGCCGAGGCCGAAGGGAATGCCGTCCAGGAACTCGCCGGAAGTGCCCGCCGGCGGTGCGGGCGGCGGCACGTGGTCGAAGAACCCGTCGTTCTCGTCGTAGTTGAGGAAGAGCACCGTCGAGTCGAAGACGTCGGACGAGGCGGCGAGCGCCTGGTGCACCTGCGACACGAAGTGCGCGCCGTCTCCGGGCGGGGCGTACGGGTGCTCGGAGAAGCCCTGGTTCGGCACCACCCACGACACCTGCGGGAGGGTGCCCGCCAGCACATCGGCCCTGATCGCCGCGACGATGTCGTCCGGCGTGGAGCCGGTGGCGGCCGGCACGGAAGCCATGCCCCGGTCGTGCAGCGGATCGCCGGGCTTCGCCGCGGCGAACTGCTTGAAGTAGGCGAGTCCGTTGTCGCCGAAGTTGTCCCCGGCGTTCTGGTAGACCTTCCAGCTGACACCCGCACGCTGGAGCGCCTCCGCGTACGTCTCCCAGGTCAGCCCCGACTCGTCGCCGCCGTCGTTGCTCGACGCGTCGACCTTCCCGCTGAAGAGATAGGTGCGGTTCGGGCCCGTGGCGCTGAGGGTCGAGGAGAAGTACGCGTCGCAGACGGTGTAGTTGTCGGCGAGCCAGTAGTGGTGCGGGATGTCCGCCCGGTCCAGCAGGCCGAGCGTGCGTACGTTGCCGACGCCCGCCACCCAGTTGTCCATGCGGCCCTGGTTCCAGGCCGCATGCTGCGACGACCAGGAGTGCGGCAGGTCCCCGTTGCACTGCGCGATGGTCTCACCCGGCACACCGGCCGCCGCGGGCGTCGAGCCGAGCCGCCAGGGGAACTGCCGGCCGCCCCCGTTGGCCTGCTCGAACACGCTCCGGCCGCCCGACTGGCTGAGCAGGGCCCGGTCGTCGAAGCCCCTGACGCCCTTGAGCCGCCCGAAGTAGTGGTCGAAGCTCCGGTTCTCCTGCATGAGGACCACCACATGCCGGACGTCCTTGAGGGTGCCCGTCGCCGCCGCGGCCGCCCGGCTCGGCGCCGCCGCCGCGCTGCCCGCCGCTCCCACGGCGCCCGCCGCGATACCCGCGCCCAGCGCCACGAACCCCCGTCTGCTGATGGGTGTCATCGGCTCCGCCTCCGTCCTCGTCGCGGTGCCCGGCCGGACACCGGGCGAGAGCCTGGCAGAAGCGGCCCGACCGCCGCCAGAGCGCCCTGCGCGAGGTCCGGTGAACGAAGGCCGAACGGGAGCCGTCCAAGACCGGGGCCCCGGGGCGCGGGACCCCCGGCCGAGGAGCGCGGGCCGCGCACGGGCGGGCTGTGCTCGGCGTGTTCAGCGCGCGGCCCCGGCACGGGCCGCCACCAGGTGCTCGAGGACCGGGCGCCAGTCCTCCAGTTCGCCCGCGTCCAGCCCCACCACCTTGCCCTCGTCGTCCGCCTGACGCAGCATCAGCGCGTCGTCCGCGTCCGGGTCCCGTACGAAGGCGGCCATCTCCTCGGCCGTCATCGGACCGCCCTGCACCCCCAGCGTCAGATCACTCCGCGCTGACAGGCTCCGGCCCGGCTCGGCCGCCGCGAGATAGCGCTTGGCCGGTACGTGGAGCTGGACCAGCCGCGCCACCCGCTCGCCGAGCAGCGCACGGACCGCGTCGGCCGCCGTGTCGGCGTGGCCCGCGTCGTCGCCCGGACGCAGCAGGTGCCCCAGGTCGTGCAGCAACCCCGCGACCTGCAACTCCTTGTCGGCCGGGCGCCTGCGGCGGAGCAGGGCCGCCGTCTGGAGCGCGTGGTCGTGCAGATCCACCGGGTCGCCGGAGCGGTCCGGGGTGTCCCAGGCGCCCCGGCACGCGTGGAGGAGATCCATCAGCTCGTCCACCGAATGAGCGGTCATGGGCTTCCTTCCTCTGGTTCGCCGTCGCGCGGACGAGCAGATCACGCAGGGGTGAACGGGCCACGCCACAGCGGGCTGAACGCGCGGCGAACAGCAGCGGACGATCACCGCGTCAACACGGCGCATCCGAGTCCTCTCCGTTACGCGAATCCCCTGTGCCGGGCGCCCCCGATAGGGCAGTCTGAACGCATGAACGGTGCCAGACATGCCGGAGAACGACTGATGACCTGGCCGGGTCTCAGCGCCGGACAGGGCTACTGCGGCACGGACCTGTGCGTGCGCACGGGAACCCGCGACATCGTGCACTTCCACGGCGAGCACGAGGCCGACGTGCACCTCACGAGCACCATGATCGCCAAGTTGCGCCCGGCGCTCAAGGGCTCCACCGCGCTCCGGCTGCACCGGGGCTCCGGCTGGGTCACCGTCCGGCTGGAGACGGGCGCCGACATCGATCTGCTCGTCACGCTCGTGAGCGCGGCGCTCCAGGGCGCGGCGGGACTCCCGGACGACGGGATCGACGAGGCGAGCGGGCACAGGACCGACCCGTGCAGCCGGTCCCACGCCTACTCCTACGCGCCCTGAGACACACTCCCCGAGAGAGGACGGGCCCCACCGCCGCCGAGGAGCGTCCGCTGCGGATGCGAGATCGCCCGGCGGCGTGGATGGTGGGGAGTAGACGTCCCGAGTGAGGAGTCAGCGATGTCGATGCTCGACAAGCTCAAGGGCATGATGAAGGGCCACGAGGACACGGCCCGCAAAGGGGTGGACAAGGCGGGCGACGCTGTCGACAAGAAGACCGGCAACAAGTACGAGAGCCAGGTCGACGCCGGACAGAAGAAGATGAAGGAACAGATGGGCAACGACCCCAAGTCCGGGGACGACCACCCGCCGCGCACCTGATCCCGGACGTCCGTCCTCACGCCGGTGGGGGGGGCCCCCACAGACAGAGGGAGCGTAAGGCGAGCAAGAAGAGGAACGGCGCGGGCCGCGGCCCCCCCCCCCCCCCCCAGGACCGCTCCTACCCGCGGGGGCGCCATCACCCG
>NZ_JAIUKE010000158.1 GCF_020176795.1 Streptomyces sp. 8L | reverse complement strand
CCCCCCCCCGGCCCCCGGGCCCCCCGGGGGGGGGCCGCGCCGCTTCCCCGCCGCCGGCGGGGCGCGGCCCCCCCCCCCCCCGGCGTTCGCGTCTGCCCGTCCGGGTGCCCGCTGCCCGTCCGCGTCTCCGCTTCGGGGAGTGGTGCGGGTGAGCGCCCGCGCGCACCGCCCGAGGCGGACACCCGGGGCCGTGAGGCGGCTCCCGGTGTCCGCGGACCGTTACGCGGTGGCGAGCTCCGCGTGGCGGTCCAGTGACACCCGTACGAGCGCCGCGGCGAACAGCGCGGGATCGTCGCCCGCCAGCCGGCTCAGCCTCTTCGGGTCGTCGGGCAGTCCCACCTTGCGGGCCCCCTGGCGGGCCTTCCCGTCCAGGTAGGGGGCGGCCTCCGGCCAGATGTCCTGCACCTCGCGCAGGAAGATGTCCGCGCCCACCGGGCCGATCCCCGGCACCTCCCGCAGCAGCCTGCGCAGTTCGTCGGGGTCGCCGTCGGCCTCCGCACGCAGCCGTCGCAGGTCGCCGTTGTAGCGCTCCAGCAGCAGGTCGGCGCCCTCGCCCAGCTGGGTCGCCGTCCGCTCGTCGTAACGCCGGTAGCCGCCCTGGCCGAGCGCGTCCACGCGCTGCTGCCAGGTGGCGTCCGTCATCGCCCGCGGGGTGCGCAGTCCCGCGTCCGCGAGCGCCCGCGCGGTGGAGACCGCGATGCCGCTGCTGATCCTGGCGCTCAGCAGCAGGGACAGCACCAGCAGGCGGTACAGCGGCTGCGGGGTGTCGCGCAGCCGGATGCCGGCCTCGTCCGTGTACGTCCTGCCGTAGGTGTCGAGCAGCCGCCCGACTGTGTCGCCCTGAGTCCTGCCCGCCATGGTGTGAGCACCTCCTCGGTGGTGGCCCCTCGCCGGCCGGCGAGGGGCTGGATGGGAAACGGGTGCCGCCGGACGGCGTCCGTCAGTCGCGGCCACCGCCCTTGCCGGGCCAGGTTCCGGTGGCACGCTCGATCGCCCTGGCGCCGGCGCGGTCCACGACACTGCGGACCGCGGCGAGGATGGCGCCCTGCACGGCCGCGGCGAGCACCACCTCGCCCCAGCCGCGCTCGGGGTCCAGCGCGTCGGGCGCGTCGTCCTCGTGGCGCAGCGCCTTCCAGGTGGTCCGGAACAGGACTCCCGCCAGGGAGCCCCCGACCCAGCCCAGCGCGAACCCCACTGGTTTGTACGTCAGCGACAGCTTCCGCTTCTTCGACTTCGTCACGCGGCACGAGTGCCCCGCGTACGGCGGCGCACACGAGCGATCCCGGACCCGGCCGGGCGCCGGGGGTCACCCGGACGGCGCACCAGCGTTCCGTGCCCTGCGCCGCCACGGCCCAGAGTGGAGGCGAGGCCGGGGAGGCGTCGACGCGTCGTCGCCGCCGCCTCTCCGTACCGCCCCGACCGTCCCCACCCCACTCCGGGAGCCCCCGATGAAGCGTGCGATCCACCGCGACCACAGCGACCTCGGCCTGCTCGCCCTGCGGGCCGGCACCGGGGCCGTCCTCGCCGCCCACGGGGCCCAGAAGCTGCTCGGCTGGTTCGGCGGCGCGGGGCTCGACGTCACCTCCAAGGCCATGGAGTCCATGGGGTTCCGCCCCGGCAGGCGCAGCGCTCTCGCGGCCGGGCTCGGCGAGGCCGGCGGCGGTGTCCTGATCGCACTCGGCCTCGCGACGCCCGCCGCGGGCGCCGTGGCCGCGGGGGCGATGGCGGGTGCGGCGGCCGTACACGCGCCGAACGGCTTCTTCAGCACATCGGGCGGCCTCGAATACCCCGGCTTCCTCGGCTGGACGGCGGCGGGCCTCGGCCTGACCGGCGCCGGCCGCTACTCTCTCGACCACGCCACCGGCCACCGGCTCGACCGGACGTGGATGGTGCCGGTCGCCTTCGCGGCCAGCGGCCTCGTGGCCGCCTGCGTCATCCGCAAGCGGACTCAGACGCTGGAGCAGGCCACCACGGCGGCGCAGGCCGAGGAGGCGGACGACCTGGGCGCCTCGGACCCGGGCGAGGACGCCTGAGGCCGGGCGCGGGCGGCAGGCGAGACCCCGGGCCTCCGGGACCCGGCCACGCGGCCGACGGGGGAATCGCGAAAGCGCTGAGGATCGGAGACGGCGGGGGAATCGCGAGGCTCCGAGGGGATTGCGGGGTCCGAGAGGCGGAGAGACCACCGGCATGACAGACATCGACATCCGCGACGACCGCCCCCGGGGCCGGCTCGAAGCGATGGAGGACGGCGCGGCCGTCGGCATGATCGGCTACTTCGTCCTCGACGCCACCCCCGCCGCCCTGGTCGCGGTGCACACCGTCGTCGACGAGGGCCACGAGGGCAAGGGCATCGCGTCCGCGCTCGTAGGGCACTTCTACCGCATGGCCGCGGCCGAGAACGTGCCCGTCGTCCCGTTGTGCCCGTACGCGGCACGGTGGGCGCAGCGCCACCCCGAAGAGGCGCCCGTACCGGCCGCCGACCTGGTGATGGCAGCGCGGCGGCAGCTGGAGTCGGAGCCGCACCGCTGGTGACCCGCGGGGCACGGGCCGGTCCCCGGCGGTGGTGGATCGGGGTGGACCACGCGTGGGCCGGACACCGCTGGGCAGGCGTCGGTGAGACAGTGGAGTAGACGTTTCGCGTTTGGAGACGTCCCGCGTTTGGAGGTCCGACATGACCAGTCCGCACCCCGACCCGGTGCCTCCCACGCCGACGCCGGGCCCTCCGCCCGGGCCTGTGCCGCCGGGGCCCACCCCGGTGCCGCCGGGACCGCTGCCCTCGCCCGACCCGATTCCGAAGCCGCCGGGGCCCGACCCGGTGCCGGAACCCGAGCCGGCCCCCGGCCCGATCGGCTGAGAGGGCGTCCGGGCCGCGGCACACGGCGAAGTCGAAGGACGGGACCCGACGTCCGGACGGGAGAGCGGAAGCCCGGACAGCACGGCACAGCACGGGGGGGGGGGGGGGGGGCGGGGGGGCGGCCCCCCCCCCCCGGCGCCCCCCCCCGCGCGGGGGGGGGGGGGGGGGGCGCGGGGGGCGGGCACCACCCGCCCCCCCG
>NZ_JAIUKE010000157.1 GCF_020176795.1 Streptomyces sp. 8L | reverse complement strand
CGCCCGTTGGGCCACCGCCCCTCCGCCGTGCTCCCGCTGCCGCGGCGGGCGGTCAGGAGGCCGCGGCAGCGGGGAAACAAACGGCCGCCGACGGCCGGAGCGGGCGGCGGGTCAGCTCTCGACTTCGCTCTTGTCCGCGCCCCACAGGACGTGGAAGGTGCCGTCCCGGTCGGTACGGCGGTAGGTGTGGGCGCCGAAGTAGTCGCGTTGGCCCTGGGTGAGGGCCGCGGGGAGGCGTTCGGCACGCAGGGAGTCGTAGTAGGCGAGGGCGGCCGTGAAGCCGGGAGTGGGTACGCCCTGGAGGACAGCGGTGGAGGCGACGGCGCGCCAGTCGTCCTGCGCGGCGGCGATCTCGTCGGCGAAGCCCTTGTCGGCGAGAAGGCTCGGCAGCTGGGGCTGTGCTTCGTAGGCGCCGGTGATCCGGTCGAGGAAGGCCGCGCGGATGATGCAGCCGCCGCGCCAGATCGCGGCGATCCTGCCGAGGTCGATGTCCCAGTCGTACTGCTCGCTGCCCGCGGCGAGCTCGTGGAAGCCCTGCGTGTACGAGACGATCTTCGAGGCGTACAGAGCCTGTTCGACCTTGTCGGCGAAGGCCGCTGCCTCGTCCTTGCCCAGCGGGCGGGCGGTGGGTCCCGCGAGGTGCCGGGAGGCTTCGCGCAGGCGGGCGTGGCCGGAGACGGCGCGGGCGAAGACCGCTTCGGCGATCCCGGACACGGGAACGCCGAGGTCCAGGGCGATCTGGACGGTCCAGCGGCCGGTGCCCTTCTGCTCTGCCTGGTCGAGCACGACATCCACGAACGGCTTGCCGGTCGCCGCGTCGACGTGCGAGAGCACTTCCGCGGTGATCTCGATGAGGTAGGAGTCCAGGCGCCCGGAGTTCCAGGTGCGGAAGACCTCCGCGATCTGCGCGGGGGAGTAGCCGGCCACGTCCCTCAGCAGCTGGTAGGCCTCGCCGATGAGCTGCATGTCGGCGTACTCGATGCCGTTGTGGACCATCTTCACGAAATGGCCGGCCCCGTCGGGGCCGATGTGCGTGACGCACGGAGCCCCGTCCTTGGCCTTCGCGGAGATCTTCTCCAGCATGGGCCCGAGCGACGCGTACGACTCCTTGCTGCCGCCCGGCATGATGCTGGGTCCGTGGAGGGCTCCTTCCTCTCCGCCGGAGACCCCGGTGCCCACGAAGTGGATGCCCTGCCGACGGAGCTCCTGCTCACGGCGGCGCGTGTCGGCGAAGTGCGCGTTGCCGCCGTCGATGATCATGTCGCCGGACTCCAGGAGCGGCGCGAACTGCGCGATCACCGCGTCCGTGGGCTCCCCGGCCTTCACCATGACGACGAGGCGCCGGGGCTTCTCCAGGGACGCCACGAAATCCTCGGCGCTCTCGGTGGCGATGAAATCACCCTCGTCCCCGAACTCCTCGATGAGTTCACGCGTGCGCGCGGAGGTTCGGTTGTGCAGGGCGACGGTGTATCCGTTGCGTGCGAAGTTCCGGGCCAGATTGCGCCCCATGACGGCAAGTCCTGTGACGCCGATCTGGGCTGTGCTGCTCATTGGGACCCTGCCTTCTCTCGGTTTTCGTCGTGTCCGGCAGTTCGATCGACCGCCATGGTGGAACGGATTTCCAGCTTATGGTGCGCGGCTGGTCGAGGCCGGGGGCTGGACCTGGTGGTGTCCGTGTCGTCCTGGGCCCTGGCCCCCGGACGGCCCTCCCTCTCGGTCCCCGGACGGCCCTGCCTGCTGATCGTCAATCGCGCACCGGCACCGTTCATTCCGCGTCGCGTGCCGCGCGGCGCGGACCGTGCCCGGAACCGGGCGTCATCGGGCGCCCGCGGCGCCGGGCCCGAGCGCGAGGTCGGGCACGGAGCGGGCGGCCCGATGGCGCGATCGGGCACCGATCCGGGCGGGGGCGGGCGCCCGATCGGTCATGACCTGCTCAAAGCCGATCGGGGAAACGGGCAGGAACGGGCACAGCGGCTTTGGCGAAGAAGCTGGTCCAGCGCGGGGCGTTGCTTGTACAAACGACGCATGAGCCCGAACGGGTACGGGACCCGAGCGGGCACATGGGCCGAGTGAGCAGCAAGCAGGGAAGTGTGCAGTGGACCCCGACGAACGCCGACGAACGATCCTCGACGTCGCCCGCAGGGACGGCGCCGTGGACGTCACCGAACTGGCCGCCGAGCTGTCCGTCGCGAGGGAGACCGTACGCCGCGACCTGCGCGCGCTGGAGGAGCACGGCCTCGTGCGCAGGACGCACGGCGGCGCGTACCCGGTGGAGAGCGCGGGGTTCGAAACCACTCTGGCGGTGCGCACGACCCGGCTCGTACCGCAGAAGTCCCGCATCGCGAGGGCCGCCGCCGATCTGCTCGGCGACGCCGAGACCGTCTTCGTGGACGAGGGCTACACCCCGAGGCTGGTGGCCGAGGCGCTGCCGAGGGACCGGCCCCTGACGGTGGTGACCGCCTCCCTCGGCGTGGCCACCGCGCTCGCGGGGGCGGAGAAGACGGCGGTGCTCCTCCTCGGCGGCCGGGTGCGCGGCTCCACCATGGCGACCGTCGACCACTGGACCACCCGCATGCTCTCCGAGTTCGTCATCGACCTGGCGTACATCGGGTCGAACGGCATCTCCCGCGAGTACGGCCTGACCACCCCCGACCCCGCCGTCAGTGAGGTCAAGTCCCAGGCCATGCGCAGTGCCAGACGGCGCGTCCTGACCAGTGTCCACACCAAGTTCGGGGCCGTCAGCTTCTGCCGGTTCGCGGAGGTGGCGGACTTCGAGACCATCGTCACCGACGCGGGCCTCTCCTCGGCCGAGGCGCAGCGCTACACGCTCCTCGGCCCGCAGGTGCTGCGCGTCTGACACGAGCCCCGTCCCCGAACGTACCTGCCACGCGGCCCCGTTCACCGCCCAGCCGGTCCGCTACCGTGTCGCCCGGCCCCGCAAGGGCACACACTCCGTACCTCCGAACCGGGTGGCGGCGCGAAGGCCGCGAAGCCGACGCCGCCCCCGGGCATCCCGCCTCTCCGATCCGCACACCCCGCCCGCACATCCGTACCGCCTCATCAGTCCGCCCCCGCGAGCGCGG
>NZ_JAIUKE010000156.1 GCF_020176795.1 Streptomyces sp. 8L | reverse complement strand
CTTCCGGTCCCCTCCCCAGCCCGTTCCGTCCCCGGGCCTCCGCCCGCGCGAAGGCGGCTGTGCCCCTGCGGACTCCTACGCTCCGCCCGTGCGGGAGAATCGAGGGAGTGATCGCGCAGATCGCCGGGGCCCGCGACAGCGCCGAGCGGCACAAGCTCGGCCGGACAAGGCGGACGCCCCGTTACCAGGGACCCGTCAGGGGATCGCAGAGAGGGCGTACCGACATGGCCGGATTCGTGGAGAAACCCGAGCCGATCGAGGTTCCGGGCCTGCTGCACCTGCACACGGGCAAGGTCCGTGATCTCTACCGCAACGAGGCCGGGGACCTCGTCATGGTCGCGACGGACCGCATCTCCGTGTACGACTGGGTGCTGCCCACCCAGATCCCGGACAAGGGCAGGATTCTCACGCAGCTGTCGCTCTGGTGGTTCGACCGCCTCACCGACATCGTGCCGAACCACGTGATCTCGACCGACCTCCCCCCGGGCGCCCCCGCCGACTGGGAGGGGCGCACGATGATCTGCACACCGCTCAAGATGATCCCGGTCGAATGCGTCGCCCGCGGCTTCCTGACCGGTTCCGGCCTCGCCGAGTACCGCGAGACCCGTACGGTGTGCGGGCTCGCCCTGCCCGAGGGCCTCGTGGACGGCTCCGAGCTGCCGGCCCCGATCTTCACGCCCGCGACGAAGGCGGAGGTCGGCGACCACGACGAGAACGTGTCGTACGAGGAGATCGCCCGCCAGGTCGGCGCCGAGACGGCCGCGCTGCTGCGCCGTACGACCCTCGACATCTACGCACGCGCACGCGACGTGGCCCGGGACCGGGGCATCATCCTCGCCGACACCAAGTTCGAGTTCGGCTTCGACGGCGACCGGCTCGTCCTCGCCGACGAGGTCCTGACCTCGGACTCGTCCCGCTTCTGGCCCGCCGAGGAGTGGGAGCCGGGCCACGCCCAGCCTTCGTACGACAAGCAGTACGTGCGCGACTGGCTGACGTCACCGGCCTCCGGCTGGGACCGCGACGGCGAGCAGCCGCCGCCGGAGGTGCCCCAGGAGGTCGTCGAGGCGACCCGCGCCAAGTACCTGGAGGCGTACGAGCGCATCACCGGCACGACCTGGAACTGAGCGGGGCACTGAGGGAACCGACGGCCCGGCACCCCGAACACCGGGGCCGCCGGGACACCGGGGCGCGATACGGAAGAAGGCCCCCCTCGATCGAGAGGGGGCCTTCCCATGAGCGGACGACGAGGTTCGAACTCGCGACCTCAACCTTGGCAAGGTTGCGCTCTACCAGCTGAGCTACGTCCGCATACGCCCTTGGTGCTCCGGCGCGTCCCCCACTATACCCAACCTCGTTCGGGTGCGAGCCCGGCCGTCCGTCGGCGGTCGCCGGCCCGCGCGCCGCGTCAGGGCCCACGATCACGGGTGCCGTACCGCCTCTGACGGGTTCGGCCTGCTCGGGCCCGTCGGCCTCGGCGTCCGGGCCCGGCAGCCCTGCCGTACGGATGTGTCCATCGCCACACGGCCGCGAGCCGTGCCCGCGTGGGCTGGGGTGCCGAGCCGGACCGCCCGAAGCGGGCGGCCCGAGTCCCGAGGCCCGCGCTCCGAGCCCCGAGCCCCGCGCTCCGAGCCCCGAACGAGTGGGATCGACATTCGAGTCCCTCATCCAGCAGGTCGACATCGCACGGGAGGGCGTCGGCCTCCTTGACCCCCGCGTGAAGCCGCCCCCGAGGCAACGAGCGAGGCGCGCGCGAACCACACCCGAGGCGCACGCGTCGCCGCCCCCGAGGCGTATCGGAAACACGACAAAGGCCCTGGTCGATTCGACCAGGGCCTTTGTTCACCGAGCGGACGACGAGATTCGAACTCGCGACCCTCACCTTGGCAAGGTGATGCTCTACCAACTGAGCCACGTCCGCACACATCAAAGATCCAGGGATCAGATGTGTTCATCACCCTACCCGATCCAGTTGAGTGGTCGGAGAGCGATGCGGAGCGGGTGACAGGAATTGCACACTGCGCCTCCCCCTTGGAAAGGGGGCGTTCTACTACTGAACTACACCCGCACGCTCCGGAGGTTCTTGCCTTTCGGCCTTGCCCCTCGGCGTGTTCCAGACTCTAGCCGATCACCTGGGGTGGATGGCAAATCGAGGGCGCCCGGGCCCGGTCGGCATCGCGCGCCGGGCCCCCGGTCGGTCAACTGGCCTCGCGGAACGCCTCGTAGACCCGCTTGGGGATGCGGCCCCTGGCCGGCACGTCCATCTTGTGCGACTGCGCCCACGCGCGCACCGCGGCGGGGTCGGGGTCGAGTGAGGTGTGCTGGTAGGAAGCGCGCGACTTGCCCCGCCTGGAGGCGTTTGTCTGCTTGCGGCCGGCCGCCACGTAGGGGGCGAGGGCCTTGCGGAGTTTCTTCGCATTGGAGGGATTCAGGTCGATCTCGTACGACTTGCCGTCCAGACCGAACGCGACCGTTTCCGCCGCTTCTCCGCCATCGATGTCGTCGGAGAGAGTGACCACTACGCGTTGCGCCACGGATATCGGTCCTTTCCTGCGGCACCGCGGCGCTCCCGGCCCGCGTTTGCGCAGGGCTGACGTGCGGCGATACCGGTCTTCCGGCTGTTCTCGGACAATGCTGTTTTTTTGCTGTATTCCTTTGTACAGCGGAAGGTACGGCATTGTGAAGCCCGGTCAATTGTCTCAGCGTGTCCTGCCTCAATGGAGGAGGGTGACGGCGGGTTTTTCGGTCCGCGTTTTCCGGGCCCGCTGCCCCGCTATATCGGGACGTGATCTGGGTGCCGCGATGTGACCTGGGATATCTACCCGCGTAGATCCTCGGTACGGGTACGCTGAGGGGAGCTCGGGGGGTCGAGGGGGATTCCCAGGGATTCACTGTCGAGGGGACGACGGCCCCTCGGAGTCCGGAGTCTCGGAGTCTGGAGCCTCAGGTCTCAGAGTCCGGAGTCTCAGAGTCCGGAGTCTCAGAGTCCGGGGCCTCCCCCCGATGACACAGCGAACACAGCCCGCACCACACCACCGGGAGTGCCAGTGGCACGCGTCGTAGTCGACGTCATGCTCAAGCCGGAGATCCTCGACCCGCAGGGACAGGCCGTGCAGCGCGCGCTGCCCCGTCTCGGATTCGAGGGCATCGCCGACGTCCGCCAGGGAAAGCGTTTCGAGCTGGAGGTCGAGGGGCCGGTGGACGACGCCGCCCTCGCCCGTATCCACGAGATGGCGGAGACGTTCCTCGCCAACACCGTGATCGAGGACTTCGCGGTAAAGGTCGAGGAGCCGGTGGAGAGCGCGGAGCCGGGGAAGTGACCGCCCGCATCGGAGTCGTCACCTTTCCAGGGACGCTCGACGACCGCGACGCGCTGCGTGCCGCGCGTATCGCCGGTGCCGAGCCGGTCTCACTCTGGCACCGCGACAAGGACCTGAAGCAGGTCGACGCGGTCGTGCTCGCCGGTGGATTCAGTTACGGCGACTATCTGCGCGCGGGCGCCATCGCCCGCTTCTCCCCGGTGATGGAACAGGTCATCGAGCAGGCCAAGGGGGGCATGCCGGTCCTCGGGATCTGCAACGGCTTCCAGGTCCTCACGGAGACGCATCTGCTGCCTGGCGCCATGCTCCGCAACAACCACCTGCACTTCGTGTGCAAGGACCAGAGGCTGGGCGTCGAGAACGCGCGCACGGCCTGGACCGCCGACTTCTCGGCGGGCCAGGAGATCCGTATCCCCCTGAAGAACATCGACGGGCGGTACGTCGCCGACGCGCACACGCTCGACGAGCTGGAGGCGGAGGGCCGGGTCGCCTTCCGCTACCTCGGCGGCAACCCGAACGGCTCGCTCCGGGACATCGCCGGCATCACCAACGCCGCGGGCAACGTCGTGGGCCTCATGCCGCACCCCGAGCACGCGGTCGAGCCGCTGATCGGTACGGGCGGCACCGACGGCCTCGGATTCTTCACCTCGATCCTCAAGAAGCTGGTAAGCGCCTCATGAGCCGCACCCCTCTCGACACGGTGGACAACGCGACCAAGACGCCCGACGTCGAGCAGCCCTGGAGGGAACTCGGCCTCAAGGAGGACGAGTACGCGCGCGTGCGGGAGATCCTCGGCCGCCGCCCGACCGGCGCCGAACTCGCCATGTACTCCGTCATGTGGTCCGAGCACTGCTCGTACAAGAGCAGCAAGGTGCACCTGAGGCAGTTCGGCGAAAAGGTCCCCCGGAACGACGCGATGCTCGTCGGTATCGGTGAGAACGCCGGCGTGGTGGACGTCGGCGAGGGGTACGCGGTCACGTTCAAGGTCGAGTCGCACAACCACCCCTCGTACGTCGAGCCCTACCAGGGCGCGGCCACCGGCGTCGGCGGCATCGTCCGCGACATCATCGCGATGGGCGCGCGGCCCGTGGCCGTCGTGGACCCGCTGCGCATGGGCGCGGCCGACCACCCGGACACCAAGCGCGTGCTGCCGGGTGTCGTCGCGGGCATCGGCGGGTACGGCAACAGCCTCGGCCTGCCGAACATCGGCGGTGAACTCGTCTTCGACGCCTGCTACCAGGGCAACCCGCTCGTCAACGCCGGCGCGATCGGCGTGATGCGGCACGAGGACATCCACCTCGCGAAGGCGTCGGGTTCCGGCAACAAGATCGTCCTGTACGGGGCCCGTACCGGCGGCGACGGCATCGGCGGCGCGTCCATCCTGGCGTCCGAGACGTTCGACGCGACGAAGCCGTCGAAGCGTCCCGCGGTCCAGGTCGGTGACCCCTTCCAGGAGAAGCTGCTCATCGAGTGCACGCTGGAGGCGTTCGCGGAGAAGCTCGTCGTCGGCATCCAGGACCTCGGCGCCGCGGGCCTGTCCTGCGCGACGAGCGAGCTGGCCTCGAACGGCTCGGGCGGCATGCGCGTCGAGCTGGACGACGTTCCGCTGCGCGACTCCACGCTCTCGCCCGAGGAGATCCTCATGAGCGAGTCGCAGGAGCGCATGTGCGCCGTCGTGGAGGAGTCGAAGGTCGAGCGCTTCCTCGCGATCTGCGAGAAGTGGGACGTCATCGCCACGGTCGTCGGGGAGGTCACCGACGGCGACCGGCTGGAGATCTTCTGGCACGGCGAGAAGATCGTCGACGTCGACCCGCGTACCGTCGCGCACGAGGGCCCGGTCTACGAGCGTCCTTACGCGCGCCCCGACTGGCAGGACGCGCTCCAGGCGGACGACGCGAACCGGCTGCCGCGCCCGGCGGACGCGGACGAGCTGCGGGCGCAGGTCCTGAAGCTGGTCGGCTCCCCGAACCAGGCCTCGAAGGCGTGGGTCACCGACCAGTACGACCGGTTCGTGCAGGGCAACACCGTCCTGGCCCAGCCGGAGGACACCGGCATGGTGCGGATCAACGAGGCCACGGGCCTCGGCGTCGCGCTCTCCAGCGACGGCAACGGCCGGTTCACCAAGCTCGACCCGTACACCGGCGCGCAGCTCGCGCTCGCGGAGGCGTACCGCAATGTGGCGGCCTCGGGCGCCCGGCCGCTCGCGGTCTCGGACTGCCTCAACTTCGGTTCGCCCGAGGACCCGGCGGTGATGTGGCAGTTCGCGGAGGCCGTACGCGGCATCGCGGACGGCTGCCTCCAGCTCGGGACGCCGGTGACCGGCGGCAACGTGTCGCTCTACAACCAGACGGGCGAGGCGGCGATCCACCCGACGCCGGTCGTCTCCGTGCTCGGTGTGATCGACGATGTGGCCCGCCGTACGCCGATGGCCTTCGCGGAGGACGGCCAGCTGCTCTACCTGCTCGGCGACACCCGCGAGGAGTTCGGCGGCTCCGCCTGGTCGCAGGCGGTCCACGACCACCTCGGCGGGCTGCCGCCGGCCGTGGACCTGGACCGGGAGAAACTGCTCGGCGAGATCCTCGTCTCGGCCTCACGCGACGGCATGATCGACGCCGCGCACGACCTGAGCGACGGCGGTCTGATCCAGGCCGTCACCGAGTCCTGCCTGCGCGGCGGACACGGCGCCCGGCTGATCGTGCCGGACGGCCTGGACGCCTTCACCCTGCTGTTCAGCGAGTCCGCTGGCCGCGCGGTCGTCTCCGTGCCGCGCAGCGAGGAGCTGCGCTTCACCGACATGTGCGGTGCGCGGGGGCTGCCCGCGACCCGGATCGGTGTGGTGGACGGCGATGTGGTCGAGGTTCAGGGCGAGTTCACGGTGGGGCTGGAGGAGCTGCGCGCGGCGCACGAGGGAGCGATCCCGGCGCTGCTGGCCTGAGGCCCTTCGCCGGAGCCCGGCCCGGGCCCCCCCCCGGGGGGGGGGGGGGGGGCCGGCCCCGGGGGCCCCGGGGGGGGGGGGGCCCGCCCCCCCCCCGCCCGGCGGCCGCCCGGGGGGGGGCGGGGGGCCCCCCCCCCGGGGGGGGGGGGGGGGGGCCCGGGCCCGGCCCGTCGAGCCGCGTGATTGGCTGGACGCCGCACGCGTCCCGCCGTGCGGACAGAGGTCATGAGCGAGGGGAACGCCCCATGTTCGAGTACAAGGTCGTGTCGTTCAGGGAATCGCTGATCGGCGACGCCCTCGACAGCGGAAAGCTGGAGAAGACGCTCAACAAGCACGCGGAGGACGGCTGGGCGCTCAAGGCCATCACCGCCGCGGACGTGAAGGGCCGGGTCGGCCCGGGCGCGGTCGAGGGCCTGCTCCTGACGTTCGAGCGCCCGCGTGAGGCCTGAACGGGCCGCGCGTGACGCCCGTACAGGCCGCGCGAGACCTTGAACGGGCCGCGCGGGACGCCTGAACGGGCAGTGGACAGGGCCTGAATGGGCACTGGCCGGAGCCTGGACGGGCAGCCACATGCCCCGAACGGGCAGTGCTGGGGCCCTGCGAACGGTTGTCCGGGGCCTGAACGGGCCGTTTCCGGGCGCCGAACGGGCAGAACCGAGGGGTGAACGGGCAGTCCCCGGACCCTGAACGGGCAGTCCCCGAGCGGCCGTTACGGTCGCACGATGCCGGCGCCGGCACCATGTCGGCCCGGCATCAGGCGTTTCCCGGCCGCGCCCGCGGGGACCCGCCGCGCAAGATCATGGTGGTGGCGCATCGGATCAGCCGGCCGGCCCTCGTGATACGGGTCGTGCCGGGCGACACCGGCCACCGGGCCCGCGGGCTCGGCTAATCTCGTCCCGTGCCGCCAGCCAAGAAGCGCCTCCGCAGCTATGACCACGAGCGGACGCGTACCGCTCTCCTCGCCCAGTTCGAGCATGCCCGGGAAGCTGTGAGAGGGCTCGCATCGGACCGGTTCGCGCTGCCGACGGGGCTGGGTACGTGGACGGTCAGGGAGCTGGCGGCCCATCTGACGATGGCGCTTGAGGCGGTGAACCAGGGCCTGGAGGCTCCGGAGCCCGACGGGCCCGCGGTGCCGCTGCTCGACTGGCCGTTCGCCACGGCCTCACGGGCGGGCGGCATCGCCGACCGCGTGGAGGCGCTTGCGGCGTCGCGTGAACCGGAGGAGCTGTTCACGGTGGTCGCGGACCGGGCGGCGACGCTGCTCCCTGAGGCGCCGGCGGACCGGCTGATCGCGACCAGCGCCGGCGCCATGCGGCTCGGCGACTACCTGGTCACCCGCACGGTGGAGCTGGTCGTCCACACCGACGACCTCAATCGCGCGGCGGGCCTGTCGGTGCCGTTCGACCGCCAGGCGCTCGCGACGGCGACCCGGCTGCTGGCCGACGCGCTGGCGGTACGCGCCCCCGGGGCGTCGACGGAGGTGCGGATTCCGCCGTACGCGGTGGTCCAGTGCGTCGAGGGGCCACGGCACACGCGGGGCACGCCGCCCAACGTGGTGGAGGCGGAGCCGCTCGTCTGGCTGCGGCTGGCCACCGGGCGCACGGCATGGCACGAGGCGCTGGCCGAGGCCGAGGTCAGCGCGAGCGGGGAGCGCGCGGACCTGTCGGAGCTGCTTCCCCTGATGAGCTGACCCTCCCGTCCGACAGGCCGCCCTCGCCCGAAGGGCGGCCTTCCCGTCCGACGGGCGGACTGCTCGGGGCTCCGGCATCCGCCCGCGTGGTCGCGGAGTGTCACCGCTCGTCGCGGTTGCGGAACCGTGTGTGGCGTTGCATCGTCCGAGAGATATGCAGAAGCAGCAGATCGCCCCTCTCGGCATCGCCGCACTGCTGGCCCTCACGGCCGCTTGCGGCACACAGTCCACGGCGGACCCGGGCCCGGCCGCGAGCAGCGGCCCGGTGCGGACCGGCCTGCCCCTGGCCGGCGTGCGGTGGAAGGTCGACGCACTCTCCGTGGGCGGCGCGAAGCCCGCGGTGCCCGCCGCCGCGACCATGGAGATCGGACGGGACGGAAGCATCGCCCTGGGTACGGGCTGCAACGGCTACCGCGGCCGGGTCCGGGTCGATGATGACCGGATCACCGTGGTGGGCGGCCTGAACAGAACGTTCACCGGATGCTCGATGTATCTGGAGCAGTACGAGGAAGCGGTCGGCGACGCGTTCAAGGGGACGCTGAAGGCCGAGGTCAGCGGTCACGCGGCGGACGACAGGCAGCTCGTGCTGACCTCTCAGGAGCACCCCGGCACCCGTGTCGCCCTGACGACGCGCCCCGCGGCGCCACTGGTCGGGACGGACTGGACGGTCGATGCCCTGGCCGGCCCGAAGTCCTCCGCGACACTGCCGAAGGGCACCGCGGCCAAGGCGCACTTCACCTTCGGCAAGGACGGGACGGTCACCGGCAGCCTGGGGTGCAACAGCTTCCACGCGTCCGCCAGGATCAGCGGCTCCAAGGTGGTGTTCGGACCTGTCCTGTCGACCAGGATGGCGTGTTCGCCCGCGGTGACCGAACTGGAGAAGGGCGTGCTCAAGGTGTTGCGGGGCACGGTGACGGTGCAGGTCAGCCACAAGGCGTTGTTCCTGAAGGCCGCGGACGGGAACGGCCTGGCCGCCGTCCGCGGCTAGCCGCACCGGGGGAGCGGACCGGAAGCGGACCGGACGCGGAGCCCCTACACGCAGCGCACCCCGCGCCCCGCAGCGCGCAACCCCCGCCGCGCGGGCGGAAGCCCTCGGTGCGGCCGGTGCGGTCGGCTGGGGGCAAGGTCACATATGAGCTGGATCACCGTCCGGCCGCTCCGGCGCGTGTCCGCCGTCCGGGACGGGAGCGACGGCCGGACAAGCGGTCCCGGGGCCCCGGAACACGGGCGGGGCGCGGGTGGGACACGAGCGGGACACGGGCGGGGGAGCGGACACAGGAGGGACACAGGAGCTCGCGGGCCGTACGGTCCGGGGCGCGGCGGTGACGCTGTGTCGCGACCGCCTCGCGACCCGGAGGTCATGGCCCGGATTTTCCGCATCCCCAATTCGGACCAGTGGTCGATCTCGCCTACACTCGGTTGCGTGCCTCGTGGTGATGGACGACTCAGCCACGACCTGCTCCCCGGAGAGAAGGGCCCCCAGGACGCGTGTGGCGTCTTCGGTGTCTGGGCTCCGGGAGAAGAGGTCGCCAAGCTCACCTATTTCGGACTGTATGCCTTGCAGCACCGCGGACAGGAGTCCGCGGGCATCGCAGTGAGCAACGGGTCCCAGATCCTCGTCTTCAAGGACATGGGCCTGGTCTCGCAGGTCTTCGACGAAACCTCCCTCGGCTCCCTCCAGGGCCATATCGCCGTCGGTCACGCGCGTTACTCGACGACCGGCGCCTCCGTGTGGGAGAACGCCCAGCCGACGTTCCGCGCCCCCGCGCACGGCTCGGTGGCGCTCGGCCACAACGGCAACCTCGTGAACACCGCGGAACTCGCGGAGATGGTCGCGGCCCTGCCGAAGGAGAACGGCCGGGCCACCCAGGTCGCGGCCACCAACGACACCGATCTGGTCACCGCGCTGCTCGCGGGCCAGACCGACGACGACGGCAAGCCCCTCACCGTGGAGGAGGCGGCGCCCAGGGTGCTGCCCCGGGTGAAGGGTGCGTTCTCCCTCGTCTTCATGAGTGAGAACACCCTGTACGCGGCCCGGGACCCGCAGGGCATCCGCCCGCTCGTGCTCGGCCGCCTGGAGCGCGGCTGGGTCGTGGCGTCCGAGTCCGCGGCGCTCGACATCTGCGGCGCCGCGTACGTCCGCGAGATCGAGCCCGGCGAGTTCATCGCCGTCGACGAGAACGGACTGCGAACGATTCGATTCGCAGAAGCGAAGCCCAAGGGCTGCGTCTTCGAGTACGTCTACCTGGCGCGTCCCGACACCGACATCGCCGGTCGGAATGTGTATCTGTCCCGCGTGGAAATGGGCAGAAAACTTGCCGCGGAGGCGCCGGCCGAGGCCGATCTGGTCATAGCGACGCCCGAGTCCGGCACTCCGGCCGCCATCGGCTACGCGGAGGCCAGCGGCATCCCGTACGGCTCGGGTCTGGTCAAGAACGCGTACGTGGGGCGCACCTTCATCCAGCCGTCGCAGACGATCCGGCAGCTCGGCATCCGGTTGAAGCTGAACCCGCTCAAGGAAGTCATCCGGGGCAAGCGCCTCGTCGTCGTGGACGACTCGATCGTCCGCGGCAACACCCAGCGCGCCCTCGTGAAGATGCTCCGGGAGGCCGGGGCCGCCGAGGTGCACATCCGCATCTCGTCGCCGCCGGTCAAGTGGCCGTGCTTCTTCGGCATCGACTTCGCCACCCGCGCCGAGCTGATCGCCAACGGCATGACCATCGAGGAGATCGGCACCTCGCTCGGCGCCGACTCCCTCTCGTACATCTCCATCGACGGGATGATCGAGGCCACCACCATCGGCAAGCCGGACCTGTGCCGTGCCTGCTTCGACGGCGAGTACCCGATGGACCTGCCCGACCCGGAACTGCTCGGCAAGCAGCTGCTGGAGACAGAGCTCGCGGCGGGCCCGGCCGGCACCGCGGCGGCGGAGGCCCTGCGCCGCCCGTAGGCGGAGCCCGTACAGGAGTCCCCCGTACCCCACCCGTACCGCACATCCCGTACGCCGCCGGCCGGTGCCCATCCCGTACCCCGTGCCGCCCCGTACGTTCGACGACACGAAAGTTCCCGCCATGTCTGAGTCCCCCGCCCCCCGCACCGGCGCCAGTTACGCGGCCGCCGGTGTCGACATCGAGGCCGGCGCCCGCGCGGGCGAGCTGATGAAGGAGTGGGTCAGGAAGACCCGCAGGCCCGAGGTACTGGGCGGCATCGGCGGCTTCGCCGGCCTCTTCGACGCGTCCGCGCTGAAACGGTACGAGCGCCCGCTGCTCGCGTCCGCGACCGACGGTGTGGGCACCAAGGTGGACCTGGCGCGCAGGCTGGGCGTCTACGACACGATCGGCCACGACCTGGTCGGCATGGTCGTCGACGACCTGGTGGTCTGCGGTGCGGAGCCGCTGTTCATGACGGACTACGTCTGCGTCGGCAAGGTCCACCCGGAGCGGGTCGCCGCGATCGTCAAGGGCATCGCGGAGGGATGTGTGCTCGCCGGCTGTGCCCTGGTCGGCGGGGAGACGGCGGAGCACCCCGGCCTGCTCGGCGAGGACGACTTCGACGTCGCGGGCGCCGGTACGGGCGTGGTCGAGGCGGACCGGCTGCTCGGCGCGGACCGCGTCCGCGAGGGCGACGCGGTGGTCGCGATGGGATCGTCCGGTCTTCACTCGAACGGGTACTCACTGGTCCGGCACGTGGTTTTCGACCGCGCCGGCTGGGCGCTGGAGAGGGAGGTCGCGGAGTTCGGCAGGACGCTCGGCGAGGAGCTGCTCGAACCGACCCGGATCTACTCGCTGGACTGCCTGGCGCTGACCAGGACCACCGAGGTGCACGCGTTCAGCCATGTGACGGGCGGCGGTCTCGCCGCGAACCTCGCCCGGGTGATCCCGGACGGGCTGCACGCCAGGATCGACCGGTCCACCTGGCGGCCCGCCCCGGTCTTCGAGGTGGTCGGCGCGGCCGGCGGCGTCGAGCGCCTCGAACTGGAGAAGACGCTGAACATGGGCGTCGGGATGATCGCTGTCGTGCCGGCGGGGTCGGTGGACTCCGCGCTGGCCACGCTGGCCGACCGGGGGGTCGACGCCTGGGTCGCCGGAGAGATCACCGAGCGCGCGGGCGCGACCACGGGAGCCACCCTTGCCGGCGACTACGCGGCCTGAGCGGGCCGTCGGGACGGGGTCCGACCGGAGCGTTCCGGCCGGACGGACCCGCCGGGGGCGGAGGCCCGGCGCGCCCGGCGCGTGGCCGGGATCCGTGCGGGGAACCGCGAAACCCGGCCGGGGCGTGACACGCGTCTGCCGGCCAGGCGGAACCACGGTTCCCGGCTCAGCACAAACCCGGTCCGCGACCGCGATCCCGGACCGGGCAGGTGAAGAGCGAAGAACGATGGAGGTGTGAAGACGTCAAGCGCCGCGGCGCCGTGACGAGGGACCCGAATCGTCGTCCTCGTCCTCGTCGTTGTTGTACAGATCCGCGTACTGAGCGTACGGGTCGTCTTCCTCCTCGTCGTCCTCGAACGGCTCGCCGTTCGGAGGCTGACTGGAAGTCGACGCGCCTAGCTCGTTGGCCAGGCGCGACAGATCCGTCCCGCCGCTGTTGTACTTCAGCTGGCGGGCGACCTTCGTCTGCTTGGCCTTGGCCCGGCCGCGCCCCATGGCTCGACCCCCTCGGTGACGGGGCTACTCGGCCCCAGAGTCTTGACACGCGTTCATGTTTCAGAACGAGCTCTCCTCGGAGAGTCCCGTCCGTAGGGCTTCAACCGTACCTGCTTCCGCGGCCATGCGGTACGCCGTCCACATGACGCGCCCCGGGGCAGAACCGGCGAGACGCCCCGTACTCGCTGGTCAGTGGCGATTTTAACCCCTTCTCGGGGGTCGACCCGCCCGACCGGCGTGAGTCTCGTCTCGCCGGGCCCTCCGTCATGCCCGCCCGACGGCCTCCGCCATCCGGAGTTCGGCGATCCGGTCCGCTGCCGCGGCCGGGGGAACGCCGTCGGAATTCGCACGTGCGAAGATTTCCAGCGTGGTGTCGTAGATCTTCGCGGCCTTCTCCCTGCACCGCGCGAAGTCGAAGCCGTGCAGCTCGTCGGCGACCTGGATGACACCGCCCGCGTTCACCACGTAGTCGGGCGCGTACAGGATGCCGCGTTCGGCGAGGTCCTTCTCGACGCCGGGGTGCGCGAGCTGGTTGTTGGCCGCGCCGCACACGATCCCCGCGGTCAGGTTCCGCACGGTCGCGTCGTCGAGCGCGCCGCCCAGCGCGCACGGCGCGTAGACGTCGAGCCCCGGCAGGCGCACCAGGGCCTCGGTGTCCCGGACCGCGCGCACCTCGGGGTGGCGCTCGGTGAGCGACGCCACCGATTCGGCGCGCACGTCCGTCACGACGACCTCGGCGCCGTCCTCCAGCAGGTGTCCGACCAGATGGCGGCCCACCTTCCCGACGCCGGCCACGCCGACGGTGCGCCCGCGCAGCGAGGGGTCGCCCCACCGCTCGCGCGCACTCGCGCGCATGCCCTGGAACACGCCGAAGGCGGTGAGGACGGAGGAGTCGCCGGCCCCGCCGCCCTCCGGCGAACGGCCCGTCGTCCACCGGCAGGCGCGCGCGACGACGTCCATGTCCTGGACGTACGTGCCGACGTCGCACGCCGTCACGTACCGGCCGCCGAGCGACGCGACGGCCCTGCCGTACGCGAGCAGCAGCGCCTCGGTCTTGATCTGCCCGGGATCGCCGATGATCACGGCCTTGCCGCCGCCGTGGTCGAGCCCGGCCATGGCGTTCTTGTACGACATGCCGCGGGAGAGGTTCAGCGCGTCGGCGACGGCCGCCTCCTCCGTGGCGTACGGGTAGAAGCGGGTGCCGCCGAGGGCCGGGCCCAGGGCGGTGGAGTGCAGGGCGAGCACGGCCCTGAGGCCGGAGACGCGGTCCTGGCAGAGCACGACTTGTTCGTGTCTGCCCAGCTCGGAGCGGAAGAGCGTGTTGAGGACGCCGTCGGTCGGTTCGGTCACGGTGGTGACTCCCAAGTACGAAGCGGCCCGGCCCCTTCCGGTTCCCCCTGAGGGTGGGGAGGACCCGTGGAGGTACCGGTTCGGCATGAGCGTAGCGCCGGGACGGCCCTTCGGCAGGCGGGTCGGCGGCAGTCGGCCGCACGCCCGGACGGCTGCCGGCGATCTCGTCCGGGCACGCCCGTCCCGGGCGCCGGGGCCCGTCGGACGCCCCGGGGACTCTCGTCCGCGGGCGCGGCGTGGGACGATTCCCGCATGCCGGCGGTGTCCTCCTCAGTACTGGTCCCTTATACGTCCTACCTGCGGGTGTACGAACCGCTGGCGGCGTTCCCCGAACCGGAGCGCGCGCACTGGACGCGGTACGCGCGCCGCGGCCGTACGCCCACCGCGCAGGACGAGCAGCGCAGATCGCTCGCCGACCTGCTGCCGACGCCGCCGGTGCCCGTACGGGTGCACGAGAGCGCGGACGCGTTCGTCACCGAGGTGGACGGGGTGGTGTGTGTCTGCCCGTGGCGGACGCGGCTGCGGGGGTGGCTGGCCCTGGAGGAGCTCGGCGAGACGCTGCCGGACTCGCTGCTCGAGGCGATGCTGCCGCAGGTGGTGCGCGACCAGGCGGCTGCGGACTACGAGCGCTGGCGCGAGGGGAACCCGGACGCGCGCCCGTGGATCAGGAGCTCGGTCTGGCAGGTGCCGGTGGGCTGGTTCGCGCTGTTCTCCGACGACGAGCGGGAGTACGCGGCGGGGCCCGCCGCCCACGACGGCGTGCCCGCGGGCGCCGGTACGGACACCGACGCGGACGCCGGGGCGCGCAGGGACGCGGACGCCCCCGCGGACGCCGAGGGCACCGGCGAGGGCCCCGCGCCCGCACCCGGCGACGGCCCCGGCGACCAGAGCGCGACGGGGGCCCAGGACCGGGCGGCGTCCACGCAGACGATGCGCTACCGGACGCCGATGGTGCAGGCCCGCAGGCGGCTGGCGCGCGCGCTCAAGGCGGTCAGGGACACCATCGACGACGGCCCGCTGACCGAGAGCCTGATCGACGTCGGACGGTGGCTTGAGGAGTTCCACCCGCGCTCGCTCGTGGAGTTGGACTACGGCGGTCTCGTGCACGTGCTCTCGGACGAGCACCTCGCGAAGGACCACTCGGCGGCGGACGTGGCGGAGGGCATCGCCGCGCTGCGCGAGGGCGACGGTGAGGGCGCGGGCGCCGCCTACGCGCGCCTCACGGAGCGCTGGCGCGCGGTCCGGGACCTCCAGTTCGCCAACTGACCCGGGACCCTCGCGGCCGGCGGGTCCCGGGCCGCCTCGTCGGCTGACCCGGGGCCCGGCCGACTCGCCTCCGGCCGCCGTCGCCCGCCTGCCGTGGCCGCCCGGCCAGGGCCCGCGACCGGCACGTACCGGTACGGGTGGGGCATCCGCGGGCCCGATTCCGGGCGTCGTGCGGGGGTCGTGATCATCGGGTCCCGGGAGCGCCGTCCGCCATGACTGGACGCCGTGCGCGTACGGGATGCGTAGATCGACGTACCGGAATCGGCGTGCGTCACGTATTGTCCGTACACTCCCGCACAGAGCAGTCCCTCAGAGCCGCACAGGACCGCACAGAGTCCACCGGCTCCGCAGCAGTGGCGGGATGGTCCTTCGGTGTGGCCCAACGTCCCGATTCCGGGCGTTTAGCCCTTAAGCGTGACGGACCGCACTAACAAGGGCCTTGTGCCCATCCCCCATCCTCGTGTCAAAATAGGACAAGGAGTCCGGGGAGGGTTCCTTCCGCCCAAGTCTGGGCGGAATGCTTGGCATTGCGCTCTATGGGGGGTCTGTTGGCTCCTGATAGTTCTGTGACTGATCGTCACGGTCGGGTGACTGTCCGCTATGGCATGGTCCATCGGCTTCCGCCGCTGATGAACACCTCAGAGGGCAATTCCATCGGTTTGGCCGACGTGGCTGGACAGATGGTGTAGTTGTAGTGCCGAGGACAAGCCGTTCGTCCTATAACCGACTCGGCCCGCGTCCGCCATTTCGGGCAACGTGGGTCAAGGTGCAGAATTTAGAGGAAAGAACCGAGATGGTTCGGTTCTCCCGAGGAGGCCGCTCATGACCGCTCGCACCCCTGATGCCGAGCCGCTGCTGACCCCGGCTGAGGTTGCTTCGATGTTCCGCGTGGACCCGAAGACGGTCACACGCTGGGCAAAGGCAGGCAAGCTCACGTCCATCCGAACGCTCGGAGGACATCGCCGGTACCGCGAGGCTGAGGTTCGCGCACTGCTCGCGGGTATCCCGCAGCAGCGCAGTGAAGCCTGAACAGCACATTAGGGCTCAACAGGCACAACAAGCAGGGCTCGGCCAGTTCCCCCAACTCGGTCGGTCCCGCACATAGCTCCATACGACGGGTGCCTGCCCCAACAGGCCCCATGCCTCGGCAATACGGGCAAGTCGTTCGATCGCGCTGGACTCCGCCGGGTCCAGCGCGATTTTTTTGTGCACATGTTGTGGGCACGGCCGGGAGGCCGCTGTCGGGGCCCGGTGGACCCCTTCCGGCCGTCGGGCCGGCCCCGCGGCGAGCGGTCTGGACCATCCGACTGGTCGGTGTGTCGGAAGGTGTGGAAGTGTCCTTCGAGTGAGTGCAATGGCACATACAAAATTGAGGGTATGTAGGCAGGGGTTAAGTGGGGAATGTTTCCCGATGAGTTGAGTGACTCGCGTCACACTGTCGGTGGACTTGCCGCCCGCGACGCGGGAACTTCGCCGCGATCGCAGCGCTGTCGGATCGTCGGATGTTTCCAGCGGGCCCTCGCTGCCCCGGTGTTGCCGCCGTTGCTCCAGGTGCCACCGGCGCGGCCGGGTGCGCGCCGGGGTGCGCCCGGGGCGCGGCCATCGGCGCCGCGCGTACGACCTGACGATCGGCCTGCCCGGGGGGTGGCGCGGCGTCGCGGTCTCTGAAGGCGCCCCAGGGCCCCTGGGGCGCTGGAAAGTCCCCGGAAGTCCTGGAACGCCCCGGACGCCCCGCGATGCGCTGAGAGGCTCCTGACGCCCCCTCAGGAAACCTCCCGGGGGCGGGAAGCCGCCCGGGGCCGGTGCTCCCCAGCCTGTGGACGACGGGCGGCGGGGCGAGGCGGCCCACCGGACCTGTCCCCGGCAACGCGAAAGGGCCGCATCCCGGGGGATGCGACCCTTTTCTCCGTACTGCTACTGCGGTCCTGACGGGATTTGAACCCGCGGCCTCCACCTTGACAGGGTGGCGAGCACTCCAAACTGCTCCACAGGACCTGGAATCGCCGCCCGACGAGTGCGGGCTGCGGAAACAGACTCTACAGCAGCTCAGACGGTCAGGTCGAACTCACTCCGTGCGATGCCGGGACTACGGCCGGGCCTACGGCGGGAAGGCGGGAGCGGGTACGGGAGCGGCTACGGCGCCGCCGCGTCGATGGCCTTCACGATCCGCTTGTCCGAGACCGGCTGCGCCGTGCCCAGCGCGTGGGCGAAGTAGCTGACCCGCAGCTCCTCGATCATCCAGCGGATGTTCTCCACCTGCTCGGGCACCGGGCGGCCCCGCGGCAGCTGCTCCAGCAGCCACGCGTACTCGTCCTGCATCTCGTGGACCTTCTCCATGCGCGTGGTGTCCCGCTGCACCGCCGTCGGCATCTGCTGCAACCGCCGGTCGGCGGCCACGAGATAGCGCATCACGTCGGGCAGCCGCCCTACGCCGACCGCCGTCACGAACCCGGCGGGCACCAGCCGCGCCAGCTGGTCCCTGACGTCCTGGACGTTCGGCAGCAGCGCCTGGCTCGTCGTGGCGCGCAGCCGCCGCTCGCACGCCCCCCAGGCCGCCAGGATCTGCTGCACCTGGGCCACGGTCCGCACCGTCGCGTCGACGAGGTCGGCCCGGACGCCGTCGTACAGCTTGCGGTACGACTCCTCGTCCCAGGCGGGACCGCCCCGGTCGGCCATCAGCTTGTCCGCGGCGGCGGTCGCGCAATCCTCGAACAGCGCCTGGATGGAGCCGTGCGGGTTGCTGGACAGGTTCAGCTTCTGCTGGTTGGTGAGCTTCTCGGACGCGAACTTCGCCGCGTTGACCGGGATGTTCAGCAGGATCAGCCGGCGGGTGCCCCGCCACATCGCGCGCTGCTGCTCGGCCTCGGTGTCGAAGAGGCGCACGGCGACGGTGTCGCCCTGGTCCACGAGGGCCGGGTAGGCCTTGACCGGCTGGCCCGCCCTGCGCGTCTCGAAGACCCGTACCAGCGTGCCGATCGTCCAGTCCTTCAGGCCGGTGCGCTCGATGGCCTCGCCGCCCGAGCGCTCCGCCGTCGCGGCCGCCGCCTTGGAGAGGGCCTGGCGGGCCTTCGGGCGCAGCTGGAGGCGGAGGGTTTCGAGGTCCTTCGCCTCCGCGAGCTTGCGCCGCCGCTCGTCGACGATCCGGAAGGTGATCTTCAGGTGGTCGGGTACGCGGGACACGTCGAAGTCGTCCGCCGTGACCGGCACCCCGACCATGAGCTGGAGTTCGCGCGCGAGCGTCGCGGGCAGCGGTTCCTGGCGCGGCACGGCCCGGTCGAGGAAGCGCGTGGCGAAGTTCGGAGCCGGTACGTAGTGCCGTCTGATCGGCTTGGGCAGCGAGCGGATCAGCTCCGTCACCAACTGCTCGCGCAGGCCCGGGATCTGCCAGTCGAAGCCCTCGCCCGTCACCTGGTTGAGGACCTGCAACGGGACGTGGACGGTCACGCCGTCCGCGTCCGCGCCCGGCTCGAACTGGTAGGTCACCCGGAACTTCAGCCCGCCCTGCCGCCAGGTGTCCGGGTAGTCGTCCTTGGTGACGGACTCCGCGGCCTCGTTGATGAGCATCGACCGCTCGAAGTCGAGCAGTTCGGGCTCCTCGCGGCGCTTGCGCTTCCACCAGGAGTCGAAGTGCGCTCCGGAGACCACGTCGTCCGGCACCCGCTGGTCGTAGAAGTCGAACAGCGTCTCGTCGTCGACGAGGATGTCGCGGCGCCTGGCGCGGTGCTCCAGCTCCTCGACCTCGCCGAGCAGCTTGCGGTTGTCGTGGAAGAACTGGTGGTGGGTCCGCCAGTCGCCCTCCACCAGCGCGTTGCGGATGAACAGGTCGCGGGAGACCTCGGCGTCGACACGGCCGTAGTTGACCTTGCGGTCGGTGACGATCGGCACGCCGTACAGCGTGACCTTCTCGTACGCCATCACGGCCGCCATGTCCTTCTCCCAGTGCGGCTCGCTGTACGTGCGCTTGACCAGGTGGCCGGCGAGCGGCTCGATCCACTCGGGCTCGACGCGCGCGTTGACCCGCGCCCACAGCCGCGACGTCTCCACCAGCTCGGCGGACATCACGAAACGCGGCGGCTTCCTGAAGAGCGCCGAGCCGGGGAAGATCGCGAACTTGGCGTTGCGCGCGCCGATGTACTCGCCGCCGCGCCCGCCCCTGCCGCCGTCGCCCGGCTTGCCGTCCGCCTGGCCCTTGCCGTCGTTCCTGCCGTCCCGCACGTCCTTCATGCCGATGTGCGACAGCAGGCCCGCCAGCAGGGACACGTGGACGCGCTGCTCCGGGGCGTCCTGGTCGTTCAGGGCGATCCCCATCTGCCGTGCGACCGTGCGGAGCTGGCTGTAGATGTCCTGCCACTCCCTGATCCGCAGGTAGTTGAGGTACTCGGCCTTGCACATCCGCCGGAACGAGGACGACGACCTGGCCTCCTGCTGCTCGCGCAGATGGCGCCAGAGGTTGAGGAAGGCCAGGAAGTCGGACGTCTCGTCCTTGAATCTGGCGTGCTGCTGGTCGGCCTGCGCCTGCTTCTCCGCCGGGCGTTCGCGCGGGTCCTGGATCGACAGGGCCGCCGCGATCACCATGACCTCGCGCACGCATCCGTTGCGGTCCGCCTCGACGACCATGCGCGCGAGGCGCGGGTCGACGGGCAGCTGGGAGAGCTTGCGGCCGAGCGGGGTGAGCCGCCCCCGCTGGTCCTTCCGGTCCTGGTCGAGGGCGCCGAGTTCCTGGAGCAGCTGCACGCCGTCGCGGATGTTGCGGTGGTCCGGCGGGTCGATGAAGGGGAACTTCTCGATGTCGCCGAGGCCGGCCGCCGTCATCTGGAGGATGACCGAAGCGAGGTTCGTCCGCAGGATCTCCGCGTCCGTGAACTCGGGGCGGGAGAGGAAGTCCTCCTCCGAGTACAGCCGGACGCAGATGCCGTCCGACGTACGGCCGCAGCGGCCCTTGCGCTGGTTGGCGCTGGCCTGCGAGACCGGTTCGATCGGCAGCCGCTGGACCTTGGTGCGGTGGCTGTAGCGGGAGATGCGGGCGGTGCCGGGGTCGATCACGTACTTGATGCCGGGCACGGTCAGCGACGTCTCCGCGACGTTCGTCGCGAGGACGACGCGGCGCCCGCTGTGCCGCTGGAAGACGCGGTGCTGCTCGGCGTGGGAGAGCCGCGCGTACAGCGGGAGGATCTCGGTGTTCCTCAGGTGCCGCCGCTCCAGCGCGTCCGCCGTGTCGCGGATCTCGCGCTCGCCCGAGAGGAAGACGAGGATGTCGCCGGGGCCCTCGGCCTGGAGTTCGTCCACGGCGTCGGAGATCGCGGTGATCTGGTCGCGGTCGCCCTCTTCGCCGTCTTCTTCGAGGAGGGGCCGGTAGCGGACCTCCACGGGGTACGTACGGCCCGAGACCTCCACGATCGGCGCGCTGCGCTCCCCCGCGGCGGCGTTCCCTGCGGGGGCGTTGGCGGTTGCGCCCTCGGCGGTGGCGTTCTTGGTGGTGGCGTCCACGCTCGCGAAGGCGCCGAAGTGGCGGGCGAAGCGCTCGGGATCGATCGTCGCGGACGTGATGACGACCTTGAGGTCGGGGCGGCGCGGCAGGAGTTGGGCGAGGTAGCCGAGCAGGAAGTCGATGTTGAGGCTGCGCTCGTGGGCCTCGTCGATGATGATCGTGTCGTAGGCGCGCAGCTCGCGGTCGGTCTGGATCTCGGCGAGCAGGATGCCGTCCGTCATCAGCTTCACGAACGTCGAATCGGGGCTGACCTGGTCGGTGAAGCGGACCTTCCAGCCCACGGTCTCGCCGAGGGGGGTGCCCAGCTCCTCCGCGACGCGCTCGGCGACCGTGCGCGCGGCGAGGCGGCGGGGCTGGGTGTGCCCGATCATGCCGCGCACGCCCCGGCCGAGCTCCAGGCAGATCTTGGGGATCTGGGTGGTCTTGCCCGACCCCGTCTCGCCGGCGACGATCACGACCTGGTGGTCGCGTATCGCCTCCAGGATGGTGTCCTTCTTCTGGCTGACGGGGAGCTGTTCCGGATAGGTGATCTCGGGCAGGCGCGCGGCGCGCAGCCGGACGCGCTCCGCCGCCTTTCCGGCCTCGGCGGCGATCTCGTCCAGCACGGCCTGGCGTGCTTCGGGCTTGCGGATGCGCCGGGTGCCTTCGAGCCGGCGGCCGAGCTGCTGCGCGTCGCGCAGGGAGACCTCGGCCAGCAGGGACTGGAGGTCGGCGAGGGAAGTAGACATACCGCTCCCCAGGATCTCACCGAGGCCGCCCGAGCGGCGAACCCATTACACGCACCCCCGGCCGAACCCTCACATACGTACACCCGCAGGCCCCCGTACGTACGCCCCCGGCCGAACCCTCACGTACGTACACCCGGCGGAGCCCGCCGCCCGGCCCTCTCCTGTGGGACGCCCGGCGCTCCGGGACCGTACGCATACGACGAGAGCGACCCGCCCCGCTCCGTGCGGGGACGAGTCGCTCTCGTACCGATGTGGCTGGGGCCGGGATCGAACCGGCGACCTATCGCTTTTCAGGCGATCGCTCGTACCAACTGAGCTACCCAGCCACGCAGCCCGACAACAGGCAAGCTGCAGCGGTCCTGACGGGATTTGAACCCGCGGCCTCCACCTTGACAGGGTGGCGAGCACTCCAAACTGCTCCACAGGACCAGGTGATGTGTGCGAACAAAGTCTCGCATACGGTGATGCGTGCCCCTACCGGATATTTCGTGGTGGTGGCGGTGCTCCTTGTCCGAAGTCGCTAGATGAGCGTATCAGAACGGGAAGGGTGCCCTGTCCTGCCGAGACCGCCGTGACCGGGGGCCCGTGGCTCCGCCGGGCGGCCACCGCCTCCGCCCCACGACAGCGCCCGGCGGGGGGTGCGGTCAGAGGTTCTCCGAGGACCCGAGGGGCCCGAACGGTTCGTCGTCCGGACGGTGCTGGACGCGGCAGCTGTAGTGGCCGCTCGCCGAGCGGTCGCACACGACGTACGGCACGGTGCCCGCGACCTCGGCGGTCGCCCGCCACGGCATGACGGCGTCCCCGGCAAGCAGCGCCTCGATGGTCTGGAGCCCGGGGTCGCGGGGCTTCGGGTGGTGCTCGTAGTCCGCCGCGCCGAGCGCGAGCGCGACCGCCATGCCGAGCAGGTTGGCCTCGGTGGGCTCCCCGGGGACCGCCGCCCCGTCGACGGGCGCCAGCCGGATGCCCTGGTCGGGTACGTCCACGACGCGGGCGGCGTAGCGCTCTGGGCTCTCGGGCATGGACACGCTCGCTTCCTGCTGTCTGGCCTGCTACCGGTGCGGTGGCCCGTACCTTACTTCGGCCCGCCGCACTTCGAACGGTGTCCGTGCACGTGGCGCCGGGGCGTCCGGCGGCCTGCCGGGACGGCGGGCCGGGCGGCGCGCCCGCCGGGGCGCGGGCAGGGCGTCCGGGTGGTGCCTTACGCCTGTCGGTGCGGACCTTTCGCGGGGGCCGCGCGGTGACTTCAATGTTCCGGCCAATTCCGGCGACTCTGTCTTGTCCCTGGACATGACAGGCCGTAGAAACAACTCGTTCTGTTCTCCCGCGAACACCTGCTGTCACCGGGGTTGTTCCCTTCTCCGGTCCTCCCTCCGGCCCTCGGGCCCTCCTCCCGTCCTCTCCCGTCTTCTCTCGTTTTATCCGCCCGATGCTCGCCCGATGCCCTCTCGACGCCGTCTCTCCCACCTCCACCTCTCACCTCGTCACTTCTCACCTCGTCACTCCTCACGCCCCGTCCTGCCCACAGGAGTTCTGTATGCGCAGAAGAAGACCGCGTCTCGCCGCGGTCGCGTCCGGTGCTCTCCTCGTCGCCGCGATGGCCGTGCCCGCGTCCGCGGGCGTGACCGCCGCGGCCCCCGCTCCCGCCTCCGCCTCGTCCGCCGACTGCCCCTGGATCGGTTCGCACGCCCCGGTCGACCACCGCGTCTCCCAGGTCCTGTCGAAGATGACGCTGGACGAGGAGATCACGATGGTGCACGGGGCCGCGGGCTCCGCGTACACCGGCTACATCCCCGGCGACAGCCGCCTGTGCATCCCCGCGCTGAAGATGCAGGACGGCCCGGTCGGCGTCCGGATGGACAACACGACCCAGCTGCCCGCCGCCGCGAACGTCGCGGCCTCCTTCGACCCGTCGGTCGCCAAGTCCTACGGCGCGGTGATCGGTGCCGAGGACAAGGCCAAGGGCGTCGACGTCGACCTCGGCCCGACCGTGAACATCGTCCGCGACCCGCGCTGGGGCCGCGCCTTCGAGTCGTACAGCGAGGACCCGTACCTCACCGGGCAGATCGGCTCCGCGGACATCGAGGGCATCCAGTCGCAGGGTGTGATGGCCCAGGTCAAGCACTTCGCGGTCTACAACCAGGAGACCAACCGCAACACGGTCGCCGACAACGCTGTCATCGACGACAGGACCGTGCAGGAGGTCTACACGGCCGCCTTCGGCACGATCGTGGCCCAGGCCAAGCCCTCGTCGGCCATGTGCTCGTACTCGTCCGTCAACGGCACGTACGCCTGCGAGAACGCGTACCTGGACAACATCCTCAAGAACCAGTTCGGCTTCGACGGCTTCATCACCTCGGACTGGGGCGGCACCCACTCCACCGCCGCCTCCGCCAACGCGGGCATGGACATGCAGATGCCCGACGACTCCTACTTCGGTACGGCCCTCAAGACGGCCGTGCAGAACGGGCAGGTCGCCAGGGCCCGGGTGGACGACATGGTCACGCGGATCATGCGCGAGGAGTTCCGCTTCGGCCTCTTCGACCACCCCTCCGCCGACACCCCGGACGCCGTCGCGTCGACCGCCGCCCATGTCGCGGTCGCGAAGAAGGCCGCCGAGGACGGCGCGGTCCTCCTGAAGAACAGCGGGAACGTGCTTCCGCTGGACGGGAGGAGGACGAAGTCCATCGCCGTCATCGGCGACGGCGCCGGCAAGGACACCATGAGCGCGGGCGGCGGCAGCGCCACCGTCGCGGGCACCGGCACCGTCACGCCGTACGACGGGATCAAGGCGCGCGCGGGCTCCGGCACGACGGTGACGTACGCGCAGGGCGACGTCAGCGCGAACGGGCAGCTGCCGGTGGTGGACAGCCAGTACCTGACCCCGTCGTCCGGCACGGGCCACGGCCTGACGGGCGACTACTACGCGAACACGACGCTCAGCGGCACCCCCGCCGCCACGCGGACCGACGCGCAGGTCGACTTCAACTGGAACGGCGCGGCCCCCGCCACCGGCGTGCCCGGCACGAACTTCTCCACCAAGTGGACGGGCACCCTGACGCCCCCGGCGACCGGCTCGTACACCTTCGGGCTGACCAGCGACGACGGCAGCCGGCTGCTCATCGACGGCAAGCAGGTCATCGACAACTGGCGCGACCAGGCCACCCACACCCAGACCGGGACGGTCACGCTGAGCGCGGGCGAGCCGGTCTCCGTCGAGGTCGACTACTACCAGGGCACCGGCGGCGACGAGGTGCACCTGGGCTGGGAGCCGCCGGGCAGCGACCTGGCGAGCCAGGCGGCGGACCTCGCCGCCAAGTCGGACGTCGCGATCGTCTACGCCAACGACTACGAGTCCGAGGGCAGCGACCTGTCGGGCATCGACCTGCCGGGCGATCAGAACGCGCTGATCGAGACCGTCGCCAAGGCCAACCCGAACACGATCGTCGTGCTGAACACCGGCTCCGCCGTGACGATGCCGTGGATCGACCAGGTCAAGGGCGTCTTCGAGGCCTGGTACCCCGGCCAGGAGTCCGGCGACGCGATCGCCGCGCTCCTGTACGGCGACGCGAACCCGTCCGGCAAGCTGCCGGTGACGTTCCCGAAGTCGCTGGACCAGGTGCCCGCTTCGAGCGCCGCCCAGTGGCCGGGCGTGGACGGCAAGGTCCAGTACTCGGAGGGCCTGGACGTCGGCTACAAGTACTACGACGCGAAGGGCGAGACGCCGCTGTTCCCGTTCGGCTACGGGCTCTCGTACACCTCCTTCCGCTTCTCCCACCTGCGGGTCGACGGGCCGGAGCTGCGGGAGAACGGGAAGCTGCGGGTGACGGCCGACGTCACCAACACGGGCGCGCGCGCCGGTTCCGAGGTGGCCCAGCTCTATCTGAGCGACCCGAAGGCGGCCGGTGAGCCCGCGAACCAGCTCAGGGGCTTCCAGAAGGTGTCCCTCGGGGCCCACCGGACGAAGCAGGTCACGTTCGAGGTGACGGCGCGGGACGCGTCGTACTGGAACAGCGACGCGCAGGCCTGGACCCTGACCCCCGGCTCCTACCGGGTGCACGTCGGCGACTCCTCGCGGAGCCTGCCGCTGAGCGGCGGCTTCGAGGTCCGTACGACGACGGGCCCGCGCTACACGAAGGTGTCCGCGTCCTCGCCGGTGGCCGGTGGTTCCACGGTCTCGGTGAAGACGACGTTCACCAACGGCTCGACGCGGCCGGTCCGCGCGGCCACGGCGAAGCTGTCGGTGCCCTCGGGCTGGCGGGCGAGGCCCGCGAACGCGACGACGCACCCCGTCGTGGCGCCCGGCGCGTCGGTGTCGACGACCTGGTCCGTCCGGGTCCCGGCCGGCGCGAAGGGCGGTTCCGCGCGCTTGACCGGCGCCACCCGCTACGCGGGCTCGCCCCGTACGAGCCCCGGTGACGGGTCGGCGACGGTGCAGGTCGCCTATCCGGCGCTGGCGTCGGCCGCGGGCGAGGTCGGCGTGACGGACGACGCGGACCCGGCGCCCGGCGACTTCGGCGGCGCCGGCTACAGCTACTCGGCGCAGGCGCTGGCCGACGCGGGGATCACCCCCGGTGGGCAGGTGAAGACGGCCGACGCCGCCTTCACCTGGCCGGACGTGGCGGCGGGCAGCCCCGACGACGTGGCCAGCGCGGGGCAGGCCGTGGTGGTGCGAGGGTCGGGGACGCGTCTCGCGTTCCTCGGCGCGGGCACGAACGGCACGCAGACCGGGCAGGCGACCGTCACGTACACGGACGGCACGACGTCCACCGGCACGGTGACGCTGGCCGACTGGTACAGCAACGAGGCGGTGGCCGGCAGCGCGCTGGTCGCCACCACGGCGCACTGGAACAACCCGGCCACGGACACGCTGCCGCACGACCACCGGGTCAGCCTGTACGCGTCGTCGGTGCCGCTGACGGCGGGCAAGCAGGTGGCGTACGTGACGCTGCCTGACAACCCGTCGCTGCACGTGTTCGCGACGGCGATCGGCTGAGGCGTACGGCCCCGGGGCCGTACGGGCGAGGGGGGGGGGGGGGGGGCCCCCCCCCCCCCGTGCACGAACCCCCCCGCCCCCCCCCCCCCCCCCCACGGAGGCCCGCACCAGCAAGGTACAGCCGCCCCCGCTTG
>NZ_JAIUKE010000155.1 GCF_020176795.1 Streptomyces sp. 8L | reverse complement strand
CGGTGGGGGCGGTGGGCGCCTGGGTGTCACCGGTGGCGGGGCCGTAGATCTCGAACTCGGAGACCTGGCCCGCGGGCCACTGGTCGTTGGCCGTGAAGGCCGCCCGTACGTACCGGGTGGTCGTGGAGTTGGAGGTGATCGTCACGGTGTTGCCGGACGTCGGGTTGAACGCGTACGACTTTGAGGCCGCGATGTCCGAGAAGCTGGACCCGTTGGCGGACCCCTGGACCGAGAGCGTCTGGTTGCGTGTGGGCCAGGCGGCGGGCAGCTTGAGGACGACACTGTTGACCGCGACGGAGGAGCCGAGGTCGGCCTGTATCCACTGCGGGAAGGCGTTGTTCTTGCTCTCCCAGTAGGTCGACTGGTTCCCGTCGTTGGCGTTGGAGGCCGGGTAGACGTCGTTGAAGCCGCTGGCCGTCAGCGTCTTGCCGAGGGCGAGGTTCTGGGTGCTCGCCGCGGCTGTGGCATGCACGTCCAACTCCGCCAACTGGGCCTTTCTGCCAGCCGAGTTGTGCGTGATGTCGGCGCGTATGTAGCGCTCCTTCGTGGCGGGGAAGGAGATCGTCACCGTGTTGTCCGCACCGGGACCGAAGGTGTACGTGGCCGACGTCTTGAGGGTCTCGTAGCCGCTGCCGTTCTCGCTGCCCTGGATCGACAGCGTCTGCTTGCGGGCCTTCCAGTTCGCGGGCAGCTTCAGGGTGACCCTGTCGACGCGCTTGACCGACCCGAGGTCCCGCTGCACCGACTGGTCGCCCTTGCCGGGGCCCTCCCAGTAGGTGGACTGGTCCCCATCGGTGGCCCTGGCCGCCGCGGTGGCGGCCGCGGCCTGCCCGCTCGCGCCGCCCGCGGGCCCGTCGGCCGCCGCGGCGAGCGACGGCCAGCCGGCCATCAGAAGGCCGGTGGTCGTGACGGCGGCGAGTGTCCGCCGTCTCCTGCGTTGCGATCTCATGGATCTCCGATCCTCGGCCTCGCACGGGGGCACGAGGCGCGGCTCTGGTCGCATACCGATCCACGGCATGCTTTTCTGCACTGCCGTACGGAGTCTTTTGCGTAGTGCGGTCAGAGAGTTGCAGAGAAATGCCATGTCGTCTACGTCTGGGACAGAACCCACTTGTCCCTGCACCCTGGACCCTGGCAGGCCTCCACCCGCACACCAAGGGCCTTTTGGCCAGCCGCCGACGCCCGACGGTTCGAACGCAAGCGACCAGAAAGCAACGCAACTTTTTGCGCTACCTGTGAGATTCCGAGGGGCCCTCAGGCCGCCTCAGGGGCCTCCCACAGAAACGCCGGTCCGTTCCCGCGCAGCATGGCGACGGTGAACGGACCGGCGTAAGAGGATGCCGGGCTCGACGCAACCGGTGTCAGACGGCACCCGCCCCCGTGAGCGAACGCACCTCGGTCTCCGCGTACGCGGCCGGGTCCGCGGGCTCCCGGGAGAACCGCGTACCCAGCCAGCCGGCGAGGAACCCGCACGGGATCGACACGAGCCCCGGATTCTCCAGCGGGAACACATGGAAGTCCACGCCGGGGAACATCGCTTCGGGACTGCCGGAGACCACCGGTGAGAGCACCACGAGCAGCACGGCGGGGACGAGCCCGCCGTACACCGACCAGACCGCGCCCCGCGTGGTGAAGGACCGCCAGAACAGCGAGTAGAGCAGGACGGGCAGGTTGGCCGACGCGGACACCGCGAACGCGAGCCCCACCAGGAACGCCACATTGAGGTCCTGCGCCAGCAGGCTCAGCGCGATGGCGACGGCCCCGATCCCGGCCGCGGAGAACCGCGCGACGGTCACCTCGCTGTGCGATACGGCCCGCCCGCCGGAGGAGCCGGACCCCGACTCGGCGGAACGCGCGCCGTCGTGCGCAGGCCACCGCTGCCCCGGGAGCCTGGCCGCGGCCGGCCCCGAGTCTTCCGGTTCCTCCGCCGTCCCCGGCTTCTCGGGCCCCTCCACTCCTTCCGGCTTCCCGGGCCCCTCCGCTCCCTCCAGCCTCCCCGGCGTCTCCGCTGCCTCCAGTCCCTCCGGCTTCTCCGACCCCTTCAACTGCTGCCGCTTCTCAGGGCTCTTCGGCTTCCTCGGGGTGCGGGGCCGGCGCGACGCGTACAGGTCGTGCGCGACCGCGGCCGTGGGGGGCAGTGTGACCCCGGCGACCACCGCCAGGATGGTCGCGAAGGCCACGGCCGCGACCACCGCGAACAGCACCGTGCCTCCGGTGGACCCCGCTCCCCCGCCGAGATCCAGTGCCAGCAGTGGGACCGCCGTGTTTCCCGCCGCGTTGGAGCGGCGCACCGCGTCCGAGCCGACCAGCGCCGCGGCCCCGAACCCCAGCACGATCGTCATCAGGTAGAAGCTACCGATGAGGCCGATGGACCACACGACCGACCGCCGGGCGGCGCGCGCCGTCGGCACCGTGTAGAACCGCGACAGGATGTGCGGCAGGCCCGCCGTGCCGAGCACCAGCGCGAGCCCGAGGCTGATGAAGTCGAACCTGGCCGCCCAGTCGCCCCCGTACGCCCGCCCCGGAGCGAGGAATTCCCTGCCGTAGTCGCTGTGCGCGGCGGCCCGGAGCAGCAGCGCGTTCACATCGCCGTGGAAGCGCAGCAGTACCAGCACGGTCAGCGCGATCGCGCCGGCCATCAGCAGTACGGCCTTGACGATCTGGACCCAGGTGGTCGCCCGCATGCCGCCGAGCGTCACGTACACGACCATCAGCGCGCCGACGCCGATCACCGTCCAGGTGCGCGACGCCGGTCCCGAGCCGCCGAGCAGCAACGACACCAGGCTGCCCGCGCCGACCATCTGCGCCACCAGGTAGAGCACCGACACCGTCACGGACGCGGTGCCGGACGCCACCCTGACAGGCCGCTCCCGCATCCGTGCGGCGACCACGTCCGCGAGGGTGAACCTCCCCACGTTGCGCACCAGTTCGGCGACGAGGAGCAGCACCACGAGCCAGGCCACCAGGAAGCCCACCGAGTACAGCATCCCGTCGTACCCGAACAGGGCGATCACCCCGGAGATGCCCAGGAAGGAAGCGGCGGACATGTAGTCGCCCGCGATCGCGAAGCCGTTCTCCATCGGCGAGAACAGCCGGCCGCCCGCGTAGAACTCCTCCGCCGAACCGCGCCTGTGGCGGCTGACCCAGGTCGTGATGGCGAGCGTGACCGCGACGAACACGCTGAACAGCACGAGCGCCAGGGCCTGGTGAGCGCCCCTCACGAGACGGGCCCCGCGCCCCTGCCGACACCGCGGTCGAGCACGGTCCAGCGCAGCTCCAGGGCCGCCCGGTCCCGCTTCAGCCGGGCATGCCGTGCGTACGCCCAGGCCAGCACGAACGTAGTGAGGAACTGGGCGAGCCCGGCGGCCATCGCCACATTCACCGTGCCGGCGACCGGCCGCGCCATGAGCCCCGGCGCGAGCGTGGCGGCCAGGACATACGCCAGGTACCAGGCGAGGAAGGCGATGGTGGCCGGCACGACGAAGCCGCGGTAGCGCCCGCGCACCTCAAGGAACGCCTCGCTGCGCTGCACCTCTTGGTAGACGTCCGCGGCGGTGTACGCGGCGCGGACGTCCCGCGCGCGCCGCGCTCCGGCCGCCGGGGCCCCGCTCTCGTCCCGGGTCCAGGCCGGCACCCCGCCCGCAGTCTCCGCGCCGTTCCAGGGGCCGCCGGGCCGCGCTGCGGCGATCCCGGCCCCTTGCTGCTTCTCCACCGGTCGAATCTCCTTGTCAGGCGGCTGTCCGGCCGTCCGACAAGCATGTCGGCCACTTCAGGGCGCCACGCCCGGTTCGCGGTGGCTTCACCCCATCAGGTGACAGATGCCCCAGGAGGCTCGATCAGTCCCTGTTGGTAGGCGTATCGCACCGCCTGCGCCCGGTCCCGCACGCCCGTCTTCGCGAAGAGGTTGTTGATGTGCGTCTTCACCGTGGCGGCCCCGATGTGCAGCCGGCCCGCGATCTCCTTGTTCGACAGGCCCTCGGCGACCAGCCCGAGCACCTCCGCCTCGCGCGCCGTGAGGCCGTCGGGCAGCTGGACGGGCACGGCGGCGGCCGGCGGCCGGGTGACCCGCTCCAGCAGCCTGCGCTGGACGGCGGGCGCCAGCCCCGCCTGCCCCGCGAGTACGTCCTCCACCGCGCGGACGATCTCGTCGCCCGCCGCGTCCTTGGTGAGGTAGCCGCGCGCTCCCGCTTCCAGCGCGGCTAACAGCGACTCGTCGTCCGCGTACGTGGTGAGCACCACGACCTGGGTGTCCGGATACTCCGCGCGGATACGCCGCGTCGCCTCGACACCGTCGCAGCGGGGCATCCTGAGGTCCATCAGAACGGCGTCCGGGGCGAGTTCGGCGACGAGCGCGAGAGCCTCCTCGCCGTCCCGCGCCGCCCCGACCACGTCGATGGCGGGCAGCAGCCCCAGCAGCATCACGATGCCCTCGCGCACCACGGCCTGGTCGTCGGCCACCAGCACCCGCGCGGGACCGCCCTCCCCCCGCGCACGTCCCGCTCCCGTCACGCCGGCACCCGCAACCGCACGCTGTACCCCTTCCCCCCGCTCTCCTCGGGACCCGCGTCGAGCGTGCCGCCGATCAGCTCGGCGCGTTCACGCATACCGAGGAGACCGTATCCGGAACCGGAGGAGGCCAGCTCCACCGGTGGGAGGCCCTTGCCGCCCCAGTCCCGCACATACAGGAGCAACTCGCCGGGTCCGTACGTGAGATCGATGCGTACGCGCGCGCCCGGCGCGTGCTTGCGGACATTGGTCAGCGCCTCCTGGGCCACCCTGCGCACCGTCTGCGACGCCTCCGCCGGCACCGGCCTCGGGGTCCCGGCCACCTCGATCTCCGCCCCGTCGCTCGCCGCGACCTCCCGCAGGTAGTCCCCCAGCGGTGCCATCTCGCCGCGCAGCGCCGACAACGCCTGCCGGGTCTCGGAGAGGCCCTCGCGCGCCATGGACCGCGCGGCCACGACCCGCTCCAGGATCTGGTCCCTGAACGGGCCCGGCTCCTCCTGCTCGATGCGCAGCCGTGCCGCCTCCAGGTGGACCAGCTGAGCGGAGAGGCTGTGGGCGAGGACGTCGTGGATGTCCCGGGCGATCCTGGCCCGCTCGCCCAGGGCCGCCGACTCGGCCTCGGCCGCCCGCGCCGCCCGCTCCTGGACGGCCAGGCGGTGGCGGGACTCGGCCTCCACGCGCATCACGTACCCGGCGAGCCCGATCCCCGCGAGGGTGATGGCCGTGCTCAGCCAGGTCTCGTGGGTGGCCACGGCATAGCCGCCGAGGGCCACGCCGGCGATCGGCGCGGCCGCCGCGAGCGGCAACCGCTGGAGGCTGACGATCGCGCAGCCGAAGGCGAGCATCACCACGGCCACCGAGAACCCCTGCCACTGCGCGAGCGCCGCACCGCCCAGCAGCAGGGCCGCGCAGCTCAGCGAGAGCAGGAGCGCGTGGCGCCGGGTGGCGCGCATGAAGGCCCAGATCAACAGGGCGCAGACGGAGACCGCTCCGGCCGCCGCGCCACTCTCGCCCCAGCCGCGGGTGCGGTGGTCGGAGAACACGGAGTAGATCATCGCGACGGGTACCACTGAACGCAGCAGGATCTCGCGCCACTTGCCGGGCCGGTTCGCCAGTATCCGCAGGGAGGGCGCCACGAGGCCCCGCTCGCGGGCATCCGCCGCGGGCCACGCCGTCCACGGCGTCCTCGCCGCCGGCGATGCCGGGTTCCACACTCCTAGGCTCATCCGCGCTCCCTCCCCTACCGGCCGGCCACGCCGCCACCGTACGGGGCCCCCGCACCGGGCGACAGCGCGCCCGCGCGCTGGTTCAGCAGCAGACCGCGCAGCGCGAACGAGACACCGAGCGCGATCAGCAGCGCCCCGTACGACTGCTGGACGCCCGCCAGCGCGCCCAGGCCCATGATCCCGAGCCGCGCGGCGAAGCCCGCGAGCCAGACGCCCGCGGTGGCCTTGGTGCCCCGGGACCAGACGGAACCGTCGGGATCGGTCCACACCCGGCTCGTGAGGGCCCAGCCGACACCCATGAGCAGGCCCACCACCAGTTCGGCGACCAGGAGCCCGGCGGAGAGGCCCGCGTGGTGCGTGTCGACGAGATGGCCTTCCTTGAGGCCGAGGAACACCATGACCGCGGGCCCGATCAGCCATCTGCGGCCGCCGCCCCCGATCCGCTGGGGCCTGGTCTGGCGCGCGATCAGCAAGGCGATGACCGCGACAGCGACCAGCGCGTACAGCACTTCATTCATGGCGGTTCCTCCGGCGACGACGCGGTTCGACACCCCAAAGGTACGGAGAAACCGCAGGTCACCGGATCAGCGCCAGGGTTGAACGGAGGTGGAGAACCGGTCTCCACCCGGGGGTGGAGACCGCACCGCCCCGAGCGGACGCAGGGCCCGAGCGCACGCCGGACGCCGGGCCGGAGCCGGACGCCGGACCGGCGTCACCGTATGACCGGCCCGGAGCCGGACGCGGGGCTGCGCCGTCGAGGTGGGGCCACGCCACCCGGCGTGGGGGGGGGGGGGGGGGGCCGCCGGGCGCAGACGCCGGGGAAGCGGCTGCTCCGCCGCTTCTCAGGTGCCGATCCGCCGCTTCTCAGGTGTCGATACGGGAGCGGTCGAGCGTGGCGGCCGAGCTGCTGATGAACTCCTTGCGCGGGGCGACCTCGTTTCCCATCAGCAGGTCGAAGACCTGCTCCGAGGCGTCCAGGTCGCTGATGTTGATGCGCCGCAGGGTGCGGTGGCGCGGGTCCATCGTGGTCTCCGCCAGCTGGTCCGCGTCCATCTCGCCGAGGCCCTTGTAGCGCTGGATCGAGTCCTTGTACCGGACGTTCTTGCGCTGGAACTCCAGCAGCGTCTGCCGCAGCTCCGCGTCCGAGTACGTGTAGACGTAGCGGTCCTGGCCCTTCTTGGGCTGCACCAGCTCGACGCGGTGCAGCGGCGGCACGGCCGCGAACACCCGGCCCGCCTCCACCATCGGGCGCATGTACCGCTGGAACAGCGTCAGCAGCAGGCAGCGGATGTGCGCGCCGTCGACATCGGCGTCCACCAGCAGAACGATCTTGCCGTAGCGGGCGGCGTCGAGGTCGAAGGTCCGGCCGGACCCCGCTCCTATGACCTGGATGATCGCACCGCACTCGACGTTCTTCAGCATGTCCGAGACGGACGACTTCTGGACGTTGAGGATCTTGCCGCGGATCGGCAGCAGCGCCTGGAACTCGCTGTTGCGGGCGAGCTTCGCCGTGCCGAGCGCGGAGTCGCCCTCCACGATGAACAGCTCGCTGCGGTCGACGTCGTCGCTGCGGCAGTCGGCCAGCTTGGCGGGCAGCGACCACGACTCCAGGGCCGTCTTCCTGCGCTGGGCCTCCTTGTGCTGGCGGGCCGCGATACGGGTGCGCGCGGCGGCCACGACCTTGTCGAGGACCGCGCGGGCCTGCGCCTTGGCGTCACGTTTGGTGGAGGTCAGGAACTCCTTGAGCTCCCTGGCGACCACTCCGGCGACGATCCGGTTGGCCGCCGAGGTGCCGAGCACCTCCTTGGTCTGGCCCTCGAACTGCGGCTCGGCGAGGCGGACGGTGACGACCGCGGTCATGCCCTCCAGGGCATCGTCCTTGACGATGTCGTCCTCGGCGACGCGCAGCAGCTTGGCGGAGCGCAGGACCTCGTTGACCGTCTTCGTCACGGAGCGTTCGAACCCGGTGACATGGGTGCCGCCCTTCGGGGTGGCGATGATGTTGACGAAGGACCTGAGATTGGTCTCGTAGCCCGTGCCCCAGCGCAGGGCGATGTCGACGGCCAGCTCCCGCGTGACCTCCGTGGGCGTCATGTGGCCGCGGTCGTCGAGGACCGGGACGGTCTCCTTGAAGGTGCCCTGGCCGGAGAGCCTGAGCACGTCGCACACGCCCTTGTCCTGCGCCAGGTACTCGCAGAACTCGCTGATGCCGCCGTCGTAGTGGAATGTCTCGGTGCTGGGCCGGCCGCCCTCCGCCCCCGCACCCTCGACGAATCGCTCGTCCTTGACGACGATCGTCAGGCCGGGGACCAGGAACGCCGTCTGGCGGGCCCGCTGGTGCAGCGTGTCCAGGGAGAGCCTGGCGTCCTTGAGGAAGATCTGCCGGTCGGCCCAGTAGCGCACGCGGGTGCCCGTACGGGTCTTGGGTACGCGCTTGCCCTTGAGCAGCCCGCTCGCGGGGTCGAAGGGCGCGTCGGGGCCCTGCTCGGTGAAGATACCGGGAACGCCGCGGCGGAAGCTGACGGCGTGCGTGGCGCCGCCGCGGTCCACCTCGACGTCCAGCCGCGCGGAGAGCGCGTTCACGACGGAGGCGCCGACGCCGTGCAGGCCGCCGGAGGCGGCGTACGAGCCGCCGCCGAACTTGCCGCCCGCGTGCAGCTTGGTCATGACGACCTCGACGCCGGACAGGCCGGTCTTCGGCTCGACGTCGACCGGGATGCCCCGGCCGTTGTCCTTCACCTCGACCGAGCCGTCCTCGTGGAGGACGACCTCGATGTGGTCGCAGTACCCGCCGAGGGCCTCGTCGACGGAGTTGTCGATGATCTCCCACAGGCAGTGCATCAGGCCCCGGCTGTCGGTGGACCCGATGTACATCCCGGGGCGCTTCCGTACGGCCTCCAGACCCTCAAGAACGAGCAAATGCCGCGCGGTGTAGTTGGAACCGTCACGGTCCGCTGTCAGCAGCGCGGTGGACGGCACGGACGTATCGGCGGTCACTCGGTTCGCTCCTCGCTGAATTTGAGATATGGCCTCGTGGGGTAAAGGCCCGGCTCCTGTCATCGGTCAGAGGGTACAGAGGCCTGGTAGAGCCGTTGTCACGCCACCCTCGTCCGCGGCCATGCTAGTTCACAATCGTATGCGTGTTCGATCGCGTGCGGAGATGCCTCACAGCTCACGTTCCCTTCCAGGCATGAACCATTTAGGCTCCGGGCACGTCCTCAACAACAACCGGCAAGCCGGCCGGGCGGACCGAAGACAAGCACCGACCAGCACCACCCACCGACATCGATGCGAAATCCGTAAAGCTCAGCAATACGGCTCATTCGCCGCCAACCGTCAGCACTCCAGCACTTCGGAAGAATTTTTTCGAGGAATGGCCGCGAGCGGGAACGTTTTCGGCCTGGTTGGATGTTGACCCTGGTACGACAGCTCGTCGAGCTAGAGAAGAGGCGACGTGACTACTGTTCTGACCCCCGCGAGCCCCCTGACCGCGGGCGACCGTTGCGACCGATGCGGCGCCCAGGCCTACCTGCGTGTCCTGCTGAGCAGTGGCGGTGAGCTGCTCTTCTGCGCCCATCACGGGCGCAAGTTCGAGCCGGAACTCAAGAAGATCGCCGCGGAAATACAGGACGAGACCGACCGACTCACGGCGGTCCCCGCCGTGGCCGGTGACGAGGAGCGCTGACGCCTCGCATCACACACGACGAGCCGAGGGCCGTGCAGACGGCCGACGGGCGGCCGTCACCGCTTTCCGCGGTGACGGCTGCCCGTTCTCGTGGGCCCGGCGCCGGCTCCCGCTCCCCAGCGGGCCCGGGACGGCCCTTCGAGGCCCCTGAGGCCACCGGACGCGGAGCGCGCGGCTTCGCGGCCGGCGCCCGGGCCCGCGGGGCTCCTGAGAGCTCTCAGCGGCCGACGGCGTCCGCCACCGGCGGCAGGTCGGACGTGACGCGGGCGTAGACGCCGGGCGCGTCGGCCAGCCCGCAGCCACTCCCCCACGACACCAGGCCGATCAGCCGCCCCTGCGAGACCAGCGGACCGCCGCTGTCGCCCTGGCAGGCATCGTGCCCGCCCCGCGCATCCCCCGCGCAGAGCATCGACGACGCCGAGTAGCGGGAGCCGGTCGCACCGCCGGAGTAGGCCTTCTGGCACTGCGCGTCCGGGAGGACCGTCACGGGCGAGGAGCGGAGGGACGCGGCATAGTCCCCGCGGCCCGTCGTGTCGCCCCAGCCCAGCACCTGCGCCGCGCTTCCGGGCGCGGCCGCCGCGTCGCCCGGCTCGGCCGGCTTGATGGCCGAGGACGCGGGCAGCGGCTCGCGCAGCGTGAGGACCGCGATGTCGTTCTCGTTCGTGCCCGCCTGATACGCGGGGTCCACCGCGTACGAGGCCACGGCGATCGACCGGCCGCCGGTGCCGGTGAGACGGTCCCGTCCGGCGATCACACGCAGGTCGCCGATGTTGTCCGGGCCCTGCCCGAGGACGTCGTCCCCCATGCAGTGCGCGGCCGTGAGCACCTTCGTGGGGCCCACCAGCACACCGCCGCAGAACTGGCCCGCCCGGCTTGCGCCGAAACGGTCGGGGCTGACCAGCGCCACCACCCACGGGTGATCCGCCGTGGAGGCGGGCCTGCCGCCCACCACGACGCTGTTCGCCTCGGCCGGGGCGGTGAAGGCGAGCGGCAGCAGCGCTGCCGCCGTCAGGGCGGCGAGCCCCGCGGTGACCGCACGAGAGGGCCTCCGGGCCCCGGCGCGGGGCGGGGCCTGATCGGCACTGGCAAGGGGGCGAAGCATGTGGTTCTCCTGACTCTCCGTGGAAAAGTGATCCACCCGGAGTCATCCAACCTGTCCGCCGCACCGTGCGCGAAACGCGGCGGGCCCGGAACCCCTCGAAAGGGGAACCGGGCCCTGCCAGGTGCACCGGGCATCGCCCGGCAGCCGCTGTCAGTCCAGGTAGTCGCGGAGGACCTGTGAACGCGACGGGTGACGCAGCTTCGACATCGTCTTGGACTCGATCTGGCGGATGCGCTCACGGGTCACCCCGTAGACCTTGCCGATCTCGTCCAGCGTCTTCGGCTGGCCGTCGGTGAGGCCGAAGCGCATGGAGACCACGCCGGCCTCACGCTCGGAGAGCGTGTCGAGCACCGAGTGCAGCTGCTCCTGGAGGAGCGTGAAGCTCACCGCGTCGGCCGGTACGACCGCCTCGGAGTCCTCGATCAGGTCACCGAACTCGCTGTCGCCGTCCTCGCCGAGCGGGGTGTGCAGCGAGATGGGCTCGCGGCCGTACTTCTGGACCTCGATGACCTTCTCGGGGGTCATGTCGAGTTCCTTGGCCAGCTCCTCCGGGGTGGGCTCGCGGCCCAGGTCCTGGAGCATCTGGCGCTGCACGCGCGCGAGCTTGTTGATGACCTCGACCATGTGCACCGGGATGCGGATGGTGCGGGCCTGGTCGGCCATGGCGCGGGTGATGGCCTGCCTGATCCACCAGGTGGCGTACGTGGAGAACTTGTAGCCCTTGGTGTAGTCGAACTTCTCGACCGCGCGGATCAGACCGAGGTTGCCCTCCTGGATCAGGTCCAGGAAGAGCATGCCGCGGCCGGTGTAGCGCTTGGCCAGCGAGACCACCAGGCGGAGGTTGGCCTCCAGCAGGTGGTTCTTCGCGCGGCGCCCGTCCTCGGCGATGATCTCCAGCTCGCGCTTGAGCTTCGGTGCGAGCTTGTCGGCGCTGGCGAGCTTGTCCTCGGCGAAGAGGCCCGCCTCGATGCGCTTGGCGAGCTCGACCTCCTGCTCGGCGTTGAGGAGGGGGACCTTGCCGATCTGCTTAAGATAGTCCTTGACCGGGTCGGCGGTGGCGCCGGCGACGGCGACCTGCTGCGCGGGCGCGTCGTCCTCGTCGTCGTCCGAGAGCACGAAGCCCTTGGCCTCGCCCTCGGTCTCCTCCTCCTCGCCCTTGGCCGCCGGTGCGTCCTCCGCCGGGTCCTCGGCCTCACCGATCTCGTCGGCGTCCTTCTTGGCCGCGGTCTTCTTCGCCACCGTCTTCTTGGCGGTGGCCTTCTTCGCCGTGGCCTTCTTGGCGGCTGCCTTCTTCGGGGCTGCCGCCTTCTTCGCGGGGGCCGCGGCCTCTTCGGCCGGTGCCTCCACGATCTCGGCGGCGGGCGGCGCGGCGACGGCCGCGACCGTCTTGACCGGCGCCGGCTTGGGCGCGACGGGCTTCGGGGCGACGGTTCGTTTGACCGGACTCTTCGCAGCGACGCTCTTGCGGGTGCGCTTGGGCGACTCCGCGGCACTGACCATCAGCGTCACACCCTCTTCCTCGAGGATCTGATTGAGGCTGCGCAGAACATTCTTCCACTGGGTTGGCGGAATCTGGTCGGCGTCGAAGGCCCGACGCACGTCATCGCCGGCGATCTGTCCATCAGCCTTACCCCGCTCGATGAGCGCCATCACAGACTCGGACTCGGCGATCTCCGGCGGGAGCGTACGGGATGTGCTGGCCGACACGAACAACCTCTCGGAACGATGGGAAGGGCTTCCGGCCCCGCCCGACAACGGACCGGAGCCGACGACCGGCGGCTGGGGATGTCACCGACGGCGCGGGCTTGAGCCAGGGAAGGAATACAGCGCCGCCGTCGACGGGCGTATTCCTCTCTCGGCTGTCACCTCTTAGGTCATCGCACTGCCTCGGGGAGTGTTACGCCCAATCCGCGTGGCCCGAGTCACACCACATATGCGACATATACGTCAGAGCGCCTCATAGCGCCCTACATCTGTGCCGCCGGACCGCGCCCCCCCCCCGCGGCCCGCGCCGCCCGGGTGGCTCCTCGGCCGGGGCGGACGCGGCGGTCAGTGCTCGCGCGGGGGGGGCCCGCCGCGCGCGCCGGGCGG
>NZ_JAIUKE010000154.1 GCF_020176795.1 Streptomyces sp. 8L | reverse complement strand
CCCACACACCATCCCCCAAATCCCGCCCCCCCCCCCCACCCCCCCCCCCCCGGGGCCCCCCCCCCCCCCCCCCCCCCCCCCCCCCCCGCGCCGCACGGATGCCTCCTCGGCCGGGGCGTACGCGTCGGTCAGTGCTCGCGCGGGGCGGGCACGACGCGCTCGACGTCCGGGTGGACGGTGAGCAGTTGGCGCATCGCGGACTCGGCGAGCGCCCCGTCGCCGGAACCGAGGGCCTCGGCGATCCGGGCGTGGTGCACGAGCGCGCCCTCGGTGGGGCGGTCACAGCCGGTGACCGGGCCGCCGGAGACCTGGAGGGCGGCGCCGACGATGCCGGACAGGTGCTCCAGCATGCGGTTGCCCGCGAGCTGGATCAGCAGGGAGTGGAACTCGGCGTCGGCGCGCGCGAACGTGATCGCGTCGTTCTGCGCGAGGGCGTGGCCCATGATCTCGACCATGTCCACGAGGCGGGCCTGCGCGTCCTCCCTGCCGTGTCCCGCGGCGAGGCGGGCGGCCAGCGGCTCGATCGTCCAGCGCAGCTCGGTCAGCTCGCGGCGCTGGTCGTCGCGCTGCGGCCCGAAGGCACGCCACTCGATGATGTCGGGGTCCAGCAGGTTCCAGTCGCTGACCGGACGGACCCGGGTGCCGACGTTGGGCCGGGCACTGACCAGCCCCTTGGCCTCCAGCACCCGGAGGGACTCGCGCACGACGGTGCGGGAGACCTCGAAGCGCTGGCCGATCTCCTCGGGTACGAGCGGCCGGTCCGCGCCCAGATCGCCCGAGACGATCATCTGGCCGAGCTGCTGGACGAGTTGGCCGTGCAGCCCGCGGCCACGGCTGCCCGCTGGGCGCCTGCCCACGCGGGCGAGATCCACGTCGGGGCCCTCCCAGACGGGGGCGGCCGCCCGGTCGGCGCCGGCCGCCTGGGAGAACGGGTAGCGGTCGAGATCACCCGGTCCTGTCAGGCCTGAATCGGCGGAACGGGCGGAGGTCATCATGGTGTGCGCAAGGGTACTCACGCATCCTTTGTCGGCGTTGCTCCGACCACCCTTGAGGGCTTTGGTGAAAAGCACACGAAAGGGTGATCAGCGCTCACACCTCCATTGACGGACGGTGACTCTTACGCCCGAAAAGACCTTTTGGTCTGGCGAGTTATGGCCACGACGATCGAAAAGCCAGCGTTACCGGTCACCAACGGGCCTTTCGGCGAAGCCCTGTGAACAGGAATGCGCAGAACAGGGCCGCCAGGGACAGCGCGAGAGCGGTGGCCTCAGGGCGGGTGGCGAGCCGGAGCAGCGAGAGGAGCCAGCTGTCCGTCCCATGGGGCCGCCCCAGCCAGCTCAGTTGGCGCAGGCGGTCGACAAGTCCGCCCAGCGGATGGGCCGAAGGACCGGCAAGCACCTTCCTGACCAGCGGCACGACCAGCACCGGAACGGCGACCACCGCGGTGACACCCGCGGCGGTGATCCGGAAGACGCCCGCTCCGAGCAGCCCGGCCCAGGCGCACCCGAGGGCCAGGCCCGACCAGCCGGCGCAGAGGGCCGGCCAGTCGTGCGGGAGCGGTACGGCACCGGCTCCGTAGACGAGCCGGAGCGCGCCGCCGTCCGCGACCGCCGCGAGCAGGGCGAGCAGGACGGCCACCACCCCCGTCACCATGAGCTTCGCGAACAGCAGGCCGAGCCGGCGCGGCACCGTGCCGCGCGCGCCGGCGAGGGCGGGGTGGCGGTACTCGTCCCCGTACGACAGGGCGCCGATGAGTCCCGCGCCCATGGCGGCGGGCGGCAGCGGGAGCAGGGCGGGCCAGGCCGCGAGCAGCCCGGACAGCGGTGTCGTACCGGTGCGGGCGAGCGGCAGGGCGACGGCGAGCGAGACGAGCAGGACGGCCGCGGAGATCAGCGGCGCCGTCTTGACACCGAACATCCGCCGCAGCTCGTAGCGCACGGGGCGCAGCGGGCCGCGCAGGGGGCGGGCCTCCAGCGCGGGCGGCAGTGCGCTGGTGCGGCGCGCGGCCGGGACGGGCAGGCGCACGAGGACGGACTCCCCCTCCACGGGCGGCACATCGTCCTCGTCGCTCTGCCGGGCGGCGGGCACCGGCCCGCTGTCACCGATCTCGTCCGCGAGCTGGTGCACCAGCACACCGTGCCGGAAGGCGGTCTCGCCGATCTCGGGGCAGCTGCTGCCGTAGACGGTGAGCCTGCTGCCGCCGTCGGCGACCACCTCGACGGAGCGGCGGCCCGCGCGCGCCTCCTTGCTGAGCGCGTCGGCAAGACGGGCCGCGTGCGGCGTCCTGATCGCGACACGGGGGCGCAGCCGGGTTCCGGAGAAGGACGCCGCGTCCTGGTCGGCGACGAGGCGCCCGGCGTCGATGGTGACCACCCGGTCGGCGGCGCGGGCCGCCTCCTTGGGGTCGTCGGTCGTGTAGAGGACCGTGCCGCCCTGGACCGCGTGGGCGTGCAGGAGGCCGTGCAGCCAGCTCGTCTCGCGCGGGGACAGGCCGGCGGACGGCGCGTCGAGCACCAGTGTGTGGGGGTCGCCGAGCAGGGCGGTGGCGATGCCGAGCCGGCGGTCCATGCCGAGGGAGAGGTTGCCCAGACGCTCGTCGCGCAGGGCGCCGAGCCCGACCACGTCGAGGAGGTCGTCGGCGCGCGAGGCGGGCACGCCCGCGGCGGCGCACAGCATGCGCAGCTGGCCCCTGGCGGTGCGTCCCGGGTGCCCCGGCACATCACCGAGCAGCACGCCCACCTCGCGTACGGGGTGCGGGATGCGGTGCAGCGGCCTGCCTCTGAAGTAGGCGACGCCACGGCCGTGTTCGAGGCCGAGCATCAGGCGCAGGGTCATGGTCTTGCCGGCGCCGGGGGCGCCGAGCAGCGCCGTGACCGAGCCGGGCCTCGCCTCGAAGGTGAGATCGTCCACGGCGGCCGGCTGGTCGCGACGGGGGGTACTGGTCAGTCCGATGGCCTGGAGCATCGTTCATCTCTCGCAGGGGTTGAGCCCGCTCCGCGGCAGAGCGGGTACCCCAGCAAGATAACGCCATATGTCCGATTTGCAACGGAAGGTGAAGTGTGCTGTGTCCGAGATGCGCCCGTCGCCGAGAACGCGGACTCGGGCCTCCGGCGCCGGTAGGGCCGCCCGCGATCCGGACGCCGCGTCAGCTCTCGGGTCGCAGCATGGGCGGGTTCAGCACCGTCGCGCCACCGGCCCGGAACAGCTGTGCGGGCCTGCCGCCCTGACGGGTCGTCGTACCGCCGGACGGGACCAGGAAGCCGGGCGTGCCGGTGACCTTGCGGTGGAAGTTGCGCGGGTCGAGCGCGACGCCCCACACCGCCTCATAGACCCGGCGCAGCTCGCCCACGGTGAACTCCGGCGGGCAGAAGGCCGTGGCGAGCGACGAGTACTCGATCTTCGAACGGGCGCGCTCCACCCCGTCGGCGAGAATGCGCGCGTGGTCGAAGGCGAGCGGCGCGGGCAGGTCGCCCTCCCGGCCGGCGCCACCCGACCCGCCAAGGAGGTCTTCTCCGAGCAGGTCCCCGACGGGTGCCCAGCGCGCGCCCTGGGCGTCGCCGCCCGCGCGCGGCGCGGGCAGGTCGGGTGCGAGGGCCAGGTGCGCCACGCTGACGACCCGCATCCGCGGATCGCGGCCCGGGTCGCCGTAGGTCGCCAGTTGCTCCAGGTGGGCCGTGCGCGTGGGCTCCGACGAGCCCGCGTCCTGCACGCACAGGCCGGTCTCCTCGGCCAGCTCGCGCGCGGCGGCCTCGGCCAGGTTCTCCTCTCCCCTGACAAAGCCGCCGGGCAGGGCCCAGCGGCCCTGGAAGGGCGGCTCCCCCCGACGGACGGCCAGCGCGCACAGCGCGTGCCCGCGCACGGTGAGCACCACCAGATCGACGGTCACGGCGAACGGGAGAAAAGCCGACGGGTCGTAGGGCGACATGGCGGTGATCATAGTCGTCTGCCTGACGATAAACACTCCTCATGAGGGCGTGATCCCGCCATCGCGGCCAGGCACCGCCCTTTGTCCACCGATCCCGCCGATCGCCTTCCGGCCTTTGTCACGCGCCGAGTTGGAGGCCGTCCGCAGCCTCCTCCACCACACCGAGCCCCTTCCGTCCCACCCGCACGGAGAACGGCTCGCCCGCCACCCGCAGGCCCGAGAGCCTGACCGCGCCGAGCGGCGCCTCGCGCAGCGGACGCACCGCGACCAGTCCCCCGGGGGCGTCGGGCCCGATCCCGGCGAGTGCCGCGACGACATGGACGCCCGCCGCCGCGGCCACCGCCGCGGGCCGGCACGCGGCCGGGTGCGGCACCGGTGCCCCGCCCTCCGCGCGCCGCCGTCCCGCGTACATCTCCGGGAGCCGGTACCCGAACGATTCCGCGGCGTCGAGCAGCCCCCGCAGCAGGACGCCCGCCGCCTGGTGTCCGGCCGCGGCCAGGCCGGAGATCGCGACGGCCGTCTCATGGACCCGGACCGCGCCCGCGCGGTGGCCGAACGGGTTGTGGCCCGGCTCCCTGCCGCCGAGCCCCCGCAGCCCCCACCCGGAGTCGAGGTCCGGGCCCGTCAGGACCTTCGCCAGCAGGGCGCGGCGCGGCGCGTCCAGCAGTCCGCGCGCCCGGCCGCCTCCGGCGGTCAGGCCGGTGTCGAGCAGATGGGCCAGGTCCGCGCTCGGCCAGGGCAGGAGTCCGCCCTCGGCGGTGCGCGCGGCGGCGGGCCTCCCGCCGGACGCGTCGTCGATCCAGAACGTCCGCACGAAGGTCCCGCGCAGGCCGGCGGCGGCCTCCCGCAGGGCGTCGGCCCCGGGCCTGCCGCATGCCTCCAGCAGTTCCGCGCCGAGCAGGGCCGCCCGGTGGGCGTGGGCCTGTGTCGCCGCGCGCCGGGGTCCGTCGGGGCCCGGTTCACCCAGCGGCTGCCCGTCGCCCAGAGCCGTCCGCAGCCAGCGCAGGCAGCGCTCGGCGGCGGGCAGGAGCTCTTCGAGGTCGTGCCCGGGCAGGCCCCACAGCCGCGCCTCGGCGAGGACCACGGGAAAGGCGAGCGTCGCCTCGACACCGGTGCAGCTCGGCGGCAGGTGCGGCCCCGCGTCCCTGAGCGGCCCGGGAATGCGTCCGAGGTCCGCGCCTCCGTCGCGGATCTGTCCTCGGGCGACCGCGCGCAGAGTCGCCGCGGCGAGTCCCGTGCCGAGCGGGAGGGCCATCCGCACCGCCCACAGCGCCTCCGCCGCCGGGGGCCCGCAGCGCCAGGGAACGCCGGCCGCGGGGTAGATGTCACCGGGCCCGCCGGGGCCGCGCTGGAGCAGGGCCCGGAGATCGTCGAGGCTCGCGGCGAACAGCCGCGCCACCCGGGGGTCGTCGCCGCGCGAATCCGCAGCTCGATCGTCCGGGACCCGCCGGGCGGCAACTCCAGTACCCAGCGCAGCAGTCCGGGCGACGCCAGTGCCTCCTGGGGCGGGGGTTCCGCGGTGACGACGGCGCTGCCGCCGTCACCGGCGGCCCACCGCAGTCCCCCGTCGTGCACCGTGGCCGACAGCTCCGGCCCCGCGCGGCCCGCGGCGATCGAGGCGAGGTCGCGGAGGTCGGACCCGAAGGCGATCTCCACGGGGACCCGCCGCGGCCCGGTGGCCGCGCTGTGCACGGTGATCCGCTCCGACCCGTCGGCGTCGCGCAGCCGCTCGACGCTGAGCTCGGGGTCGGGCCCGGTGTCGGCGGGTGTGCGGACCACAGACAGGAAGTGCGCCTGCCCGGCGGCGGCCAGCCTGCCCTGGAGCGCGACCGGTTCACGGTCGGCGACACGCAGCCGGCAGCGGGACAGCACACGGCGCCCTGCCTGGTAGTAGCCCTCGATGCCGGCGCCGGTGAGCTGGCCGTGGTCGGCGCTGACGGCGAGGTGGGGCAGTGCGACGCAGAGCAGCAGCCGGTGCAGCGGGGGCGGTCCGCCCGCTGTCGTGCCGCGCGGAAGGCCGCCTCGTACGGGCGGAGCGGTGAGGGCCATGGGGTCTCTGGTGCGCCTTCCGTGCACCGGGCCGCCGGGGAGCGGCGCGGTTGGTACGAGTCCGACGCTCCTGTGAACGCCCGTGGCGGCGCTGGGGTCACGCTCCTCATCGCTCGCTCGCACGGCCGCGCCTGCCGCCGCGCGGCCGGGAGCGCCGCCTCGCCGCGCCGCCGCCTGGCCGCTCCACCGTCCTGTGCAGGGCGTCCCCGCTGCCGGGCGGGCGCGGCAGCCGCGGCCGCGCCCGGCGCAGCACGCCGCGGGGGACCGCGCGCAGGGCCCGGGCCCGCGGGACGCGCCGGCCGGCCTGACCGAACGCGTCCGCCCTCGCGCCGGCGGGCACCGCAGCGGCCGGGCGCGGGGTCCGTCCGGCGGGGTCCGCGCCGGCCCGTCCGGTCTCGTCGCCGAAGCAGGTACGCATGGCGCTCGCGTCGAGGCCCCGGTTGTACGCCTCGTGCAGCAGCCTGGCGAGCCGGCAGTCCGGATCGACGGTCAGCGCCCGCGACACGGCCACCCGTGCCTCCGGCTCGTCCCCGGCCGCCCAGGCGAACCAGGCCGTGAGGACCAGTGGCGCCGCCGCGTACTCGACGTAGATCCCCGCGCACCGCCGGGCCAGCGCGCGCCACAGCCGCAGGGCCGCTCCCGATCCGCGCTCGTCCGCCCAGGCGGCGGCCTTGTCCCGGGTCTCGCGGTCCTGGAGCCCGAGGACGAGCGCGGCCGCCTCCTCGTCCAGGACGAGAACGTCGTCCAGGGCGTCGGCCTCGGCCTCCGACGCGGCCTCCGTCTCGGGCGCCCCGGACGGCCGCCCCTGGGCTGCCTCCAGACGGCGCACCAGGTCGCGGGCGAGCGTCAGCGTCCTGGCCGCGACGGCCGTTCTGCCGCCGCCCAGGATCTCCGGCACGATCACCCGGCTCGCCGCGTCGAAGGCACGGGCCTGCTCGGGGGTACAGACACTGTCGCGCGGCTGGATACGGCTCTCCATCTGCTTGATCGAGCCGCGCACGCGCAGGCCCGCGTACGTGGCCGCGGCGGCCATCACCGAGGTGCCCGGCAGTACCGTCTCCGTGCCTTCGGGCGGGCAGCAGCGCGCGTCCGGGCAGCAGTAGGACCAGAATCGGCCGTCGGAGACGCAGAGCGCCTCCAGCACCGGCACGTCGAGCGCGCCGCAGGCGGTGCGCAGCTGCTGGGCGAAGGGCCGCAGCCGCTCCATGACCTGACGACCCGACTCGCTCCTCGCCCTATCGGGGTCCTGGCAGAGGAAGACGAGGATGCCGTCGGGCCGGGCGCCGCGCCGCTCCGAGGCCTCGACCGCGTATTCCGCGAGGTGTTCGGCGGCGGGGCGCCACTCCTCAGGCCCGGGCGGGATGCCAAGCCTGAGCCGGCCGCCGAAACGGGCGCGGTCGCCGTGGAGCGTGACGAGGACGACGGAATCGCTGGGCCAGAAGCCCAGGAGGTAAGGCAGCGCGTCGACCAGTTCGGCCGGGCCGCGCAGGGTGATCGGCTGCTCTTCGGCGGGGTCTGTCGTGTCGTGGTGGTTGCTCATGGCATGACCGTCCCGCGGAAGCACATCGCGGCGCGACCCCTGTGGATAACCTTGTCCACAGGCCTGGTCAGGTCATATGCCCGGTCGCCCGGGTCGGACTGGCCTGGCTCGCACCGGCCTGGCCTGTACCGGCCCGGCTGGTATGCGGACGGTGTGCCCTCTTGCCCACGCGGCGACGCGCCCCGCCCGCCAGGTCGCGACGCCGACCGCTTCGACGCCGCGATCCGCGCCCGAATCCGGGAGACCCGTCCGTCGGTCCGGTCAGCGAGGACTCGCGGGTGAGCGCGGCGCTGCCCGCCCCGAGCCGGGCAGCCCACCCGGCACCGCCCGCCCCGCGCCCATCGCGAGAGCGACGTTGTTCGCGGCCCGTCCGGCTCCTGTCCGCAGCCCGCCTGCGGCCCCTCCGGTCCCGCCCGCATCGAACGGAAGCCGCTCGCCGGCTCAGCCCGCCGGCTCAGCCTGTCAGCTCAGCCCGCCGGCTCAGCCCGCCGCGGCGAGGACCAGCGGCAGCACGGGCCCGCTGCCTGCCCGGCGGAGCAGGCGGGCGGCGACCGCGAGGGTCCAGCCGGAGTCCGTGGAGTCGTCCACGAGCAGGACGGGGCCGGCGTTCGCGGACAGGGCGTCGGCCAGTTCCCCGGAGACGGCGAAGGCGTCGGACAGTGCCTTCAGGCGCTGGGCGGAGTTGCTGCGGCGCACCGCGTGCGCACCGCCGGCCCCGGCATACGCGAGGGCCCCCAGGTAGGGCAGACGGCCGACGGTCGCGATCCCCCGGGCGAGGGAACCGACCAGTTCCGGGCGGGCCAGCGACGGGACGGCGACGACCCCGACCGGCCGGGCGGTGGAGTCGGGTCCGTCAGCCGCCCAGCCGCCGGGAGAGCGGGCCCAGTCCGCGAGGACCGACACAGCGGCCCGCAGGACATCGTCGGGGACCGGTCCGTCGGGCGCGTTCTCCGCGAGCAGTGGGCGCAGCCGGTTGCCCCAGCCGATGTCCGAGAGGCGCCCGAGTGCGCGCCCCGTCGAGCACTGTTCACCGGCCGGGATGCGCCCCTTGAGCTCGACTCCCAGTGCGGGCATCCCCGTCGGCCACATGCGGCGCGGTTCGACCTCGACGCCCGGCCGGTCCAGTTCCTTCGCCGCGCCCGTCAGCGTCTCCTCCGAAACGGAGGAGTCGGCCCAGGCGCCCGCGCAGTTGTCGCAGCGGCCGCAGGGCGCTGCCCCCTCGTCGTCCAGCTGCCGCCGCAGGAACTCCATCCTGCACCGGGACGTGCCCACGTAGTCGCGCATGGCCTGCTGCTCGGCGGCACGCTGCCGCGCCACCCACGCGTAGCGTTCCGCGTCGTACACCCAGTCGGCCCCGGTGGCCGTCCAGCCGCCCTTGACCCGCTTGACCGCGCCGTCCACGTCGAGCACCTTCAGCATCGACTCCAGCCGGCTGCGCCGAAGATCCACGGCCGCCTCAAGGGCCGGCACGGACAGCGGCCTTCCCGCCTCCGCGAGAGCCGAGAGCGTGGCCCGCACCTGCGCCTCGGGCGGAAAGGCCGTATCGGCGAAGTAGCGCCAGATCGCCTCGTCCTCCCTGCCCGGCAGCAGCAGTACGTCGGCGTGGGCGACGCCACGGCCCGCCCGCCCCACCTGCTGGTAGTAGGAGATGGGCGAGGAGGGTGAGCCGAGGTGGAGCACGAAGCCCAGGTCGGGCTTGTCGAACCCCATGCCGAGCGCCGACGTCGCGACCAGCGCCTTGACCCGGTTCTCCTGGAGGTCGGTCTCGGCTTGGAGCCGCTCGGCGTTCTCCGTCTTGCCGGTGTACGCGGCCACGCGGAAGCCGCGCTGTCGCAGAAAGGCGGTGGCCTCCTCGGCCGCGGCGACGGTGAGCGTGTAGATGATCCCCGAGCCCGGCAGCTCGTCCAGGTGCTCGGCGAGCCAGGCCAGGCGGTGCGCGGCGTCCGGCAGCCCGACCACGCCGAGGCGCAGGCTCTCCCGCTCCAGCGGGCCCCGCAGCACCAGGGCCTCGCCTGCGCCGGTGCCCAGTTGCTCGGCCACGTCCGCGGTGACCCGCGCGTTGGCGGTCGCCGTGGTCGCGAGCACCGGCACTCCGGCGGGCAGCTCGGCGAGCATCGAGCGCAACCGGCGGTAGTCGGGACGGAAGTCGTGTCCCCAGTCGGAGATGCAGTGCGCCTCGTCGACGACCAGCAGTCCGGTCGTGGCCGCGAGCTCGGGCAGCACCTGATCGCGGAAGTCCACGGAGTTGAGGCGTTCGGGACTGACGAGGAGGACATCGGTCTCGCCGCGCTCCACTTCCCCGTAGATGGTCTCCCACTCCTCCGGATTGGCCGAGTTGATCGTGCGCGCCCGGATGCCGGCCCGCGCCGCCGATTCGACCTGGTTGCGCATGAGCGCGAGCAGCGGCGAGATGATCACCGTGGGACCCGAGCCGCGCCGGCGGAGCAGGGCCGTCGCGACGAAATACACCGCCGACTTGCCCCAGCCGGTGCGCTGCACCACCAGGGCGCGCCGGCGCTCCCGTACCAGGGCCGCCACCGCCTGCCACTGGTCCTCGCGCAGCCGCGCCGGACCGCCGGGGTCGCCGACGAGCTCGGCGAGGATGGTGTCGGCTTCGGTGCGGAGCTCCAGGTTGTCCATGCCCCCATGCAACCCGATGACTCCGACAATCGGCCACCTCACCCCGCGTGACGGCCGTCCGTCCCCGGAGGAGTCGGGCCCCGCAGGTGTGTCGGTGCGGACTCCCCTCGGGGGAACGCGGACACTCCCCGGAGGAACAGTGCTGCCCCGGGCGGCGCGGGCGCGTTGTCCGTACGGGCGCGTTGTCCGTACGGACACGCCGCGGACGGGTCCCGGAAGAGCGGCGGCGCCCGGATGTGCGCGGGCGCGGGCCGGCCATCACGGGGGCCGCAGCACAGGGCTGGTCCCTCTGGTCCTGGCCGTCCGGGCGTGACGCCAGCCGTGGTGTGCGCCGCCGGCTGTCACCCGGGGCGACGAATATGGCGTACATACCAGAGCATTACGGTCACCCGGCTCAATTGCTCGTTGCCGCATGACGGCTGGGCGGCGAGAATCGGTAGTGCCTCCGTATCCTCCCGCTCGCGCCCCCCGAGCGGCTCTGTGCGGTGCGCCTCCTACTGGACCATGCATGCCGCGTGGACGCGTCTGCGAAGGGAGAATCGTGACCTTCGGATTCGCTTCGTCCGCAGCCGCTCCGACCGGCCGTGCCGGGGGGCGGCCCAGCCATCTGGTCCGCATCCTGGAACCCTCGGAGTGGGCCGCAGCCGGTATTCCGCTGCTGCGCAGCCCGCGCGAGATCGTCGGCGGCCTGCACAGCAGGCACCGCCCGGTGCCCGGCACGGCGGTGGTGGCGGTGCTGGACCCGGAGGAACGCCTCGTCGCCAGCGCCTCGTTCGCACGCCGCGCCGCGCAGGAGGACGGCTGGGAGTTCCGCAACGCGCTCCTCGCGCATCTGCGCCGCGTCATCCCGCACGACCTGCGGCGCCGTACGCCGGTACGTACCGCCGTCCTGCTCTACTGCCGCGAGGGCGACGAGCGGTGGACGGAGGAGGACGGGGCGTGGATGTGGGGGCTGCGGGACGCCTGCACTTTGCACGGCCTGCGCTGCGGCGCGTACATCACGCTGACGGCCGGCGGCTGGCAGGTGCTGGGCGAGGGCCGGGGCGGCCGTCGGCCCAACTCCCGCTCGGCTCCCGTCGATCTCGCGTCCTCGGCAGGGCACGCCACCACGCCGCCGGCCCGCTCGGGCGGCGGCCCGGTCGCGCTGCACCGTACGGCAGCGCGCTGAGCGGCGGCGGGCCCGGCGCCTCACCGCCCGGCCGCCTCGCCGCCCGGTCGCCCGGTCGCCCGGTCGCCCGCACCGAACGCCGCGCGACCGCATACGTAACGTACGGTCGCGGTCGCGCGTACAACCCGGCCATCGTCCCGTACGCGCACAACCCGGCCGCCGGCCCCCTCAGGGCCCGGCCCCCGGGTCAGGTACGGCTCAGACGCCCGCGCCGAGCACGGAGTTGATCCGTTGCGGGTCGCCGCACACGATGAGCAGCGCCGAGGCGCGCTTGAGTGCCGCGGGCAGCACACGGGAGACGGTGTCCTCCCCGCCGTTGACGGCGACGACGACCACGGGACGGGGACGTGCCCGCTCCACGGCAGTACCGTCGGCGAAGAAGACGTCTTCCGCGGCGTCGTGCTGCGCCCAGTAGGACGCCTCGCCGAAGGACAGCTCGTGCGTCGCCCACGGGTGCTGCTCACCGGTGGTGAGCACCAGGACGTCGCCGGGCGCGCGGCCCGAGTCGAGCAGCATGTCGACGGCCTCTTCCGCGGCGTCGAGCGCTCCGTCCGCCGGGGCGGGGATCAACTGGATCTGGGGTGCGGTGGCGGGCGCGCTCCGCGCAGGCGCCTGGGGCTGACCTGCGGACCCGTGCGAGCGCTGCGCCGGCGGCGCCGCCGGCCTCGCGGGGCGGGGGCCGGGGGGGGGGGGGCGCGGGGGGGGGGGGGCGCCGGCGGCGCCGCCGGCGGCGCGGGTCGCGGCCCCCCCCGGCCGGCCGGCGGGGTGGCCGCCGATCGCGGCCCGGGGACGGGACGCGGACCGGGTACGGGACGAGGGGTCGGCGCGGTGTGGCCTGCGGCCGGTGTCGCGCGGGGACCCTGGGCTCTCTCGGGAATCTGAGGCTCCTCGGGGGTGAGAGGCATGACTGGATGTCTATCAAACGCCGGCCTGGACAGCGTCGGCGGGTGGGTACATGTGTGCCTATGTCTGCGGCTGTACCCATGTGTCTGCGGCCGTAAGGCACACGGACGGGAGGCTTTGTCGGAAGTTTCAGAAATCGAGACCGAGTTGGACCCCGTCCTCGCTTGCGGCCGTATCCGCCAGGATGCGGGTCTTCTTCAGATGACGCCATCGGGGCAGCGCGTCGAGATAGGACCAGGACATCCGATGGTGCGGTGTCGGCCCCCATTCCTCCAGCGCGGCCCGGTGCACCGGCGAGGGATAGCCGGCGTTGTCGTCGAAGGCGAACGGCGTGTACTCGGCGGCCGTGGCCCCGAGTTCGGCCATCATCGCGTCCCTGCGGACCTTGGCGAGCACGGACGCGGCCGCGACGGACACGCAGGACTGGTCGCCCTTGATGACCGTGCGGACGCGCCAGGGCCCGCCCAAGTAGTTGTGTTTGCCGTCGAGGATCACCGCGTCCGGGACGACCGGCAGCGCCTCCAGGGCGCGTACCGCCGCGAGCCGGAGCGCCTCCGTCATCCCGAGGTCGTCGATCTCCTCGGGCGAGGCGTGTCCCAGCGCGTGGCAGGTGACCCACTCGTGCAGCACGGCGGCGAGTTCGCCGCGGCGCTTCGGGGTCAGGAGCTTGGAATCGGTGAGTCCCTGCGGCGGCCTGCGCAGTCCGGTGACCGCGGCGCACACCGTGACGGGCCCCGCCCACGCTCCACGGCCGACCTCGTCGATACCCGCTACGGTCTTCGCGCCCGTGGTGGCGCGGAGCGAGCGCTCGACGGTGTGCGTGGGTGCTTCATACGGCATGGCGCTCGCTAGCGTACGCCGCTCGAACCGACCGCGACAGCCGGGGTACCCACCATGTGGACCATGGCACCCAAGGCCCGGCACGCGGGGCCTTCTTGGGTCCCCGCCCGCGCGGGCGGCCGTCCGCGTACCGGAACCGGGCACGCGCTGCACGCCCGGCCGGGCCGTGCCCCCGGTCGACGTAGTGGCGCCGGGCGAAGGAGTGAGCGAGCGCGGTCCTGGCCGACGCGACATGGTCGCGGGCGGCGGGGCGGGTGCGACGCCGTCGCACCTCCAAGGCACCGCACCCCGCAGGGCCTGCACGGCGAGCGCCTGTCCGGATCACGCGCCGGCCCCGACCGGCGTCAGGCGACGTCGTACCGCTGCGGTTCACGCCACTTGGCGAAGGGCCGGTCCAGCGAGTAGCGGCCGTTCTCGCCCAGCAACAGGGTCCTGGTCTCCGCGTTGCCCGGGTTGGCCAGCGCCTCGAACTCGGCGACCGACCAGTGGAACCACCGCATGCAGAAGAGCCGCATGGTGAGGCCGTGCGTGACGATCAGCACGTTCGGCGGTGAGTCCGGTTCCTCGAACCCACGGTGCAGACTCTCCAGGAACGCGCCGACGCGGTCGTACACGTCGGCGCCCGACTCCCCCTGCGCGAAGCGGTAGAAGAAGTGCCCGTAGGCGTCGCGGTAGGCCTTCTGCTGCCGTACGTCCTCGCGCTTCTGCCAGTTGCCCCAGTCCTGCTCGCGCAGCCTCGGCTCCTCCCTGACCCGGACCAGATCGGAGTCGAGTCCGAAGGCCCGCAGCGTCTGGTGGGTGCGCCGGTACGGCGACACGTAGACGCTCACGCGCTCGCGCCCGAACTCGGTGCGCAGCCGCTTCCCGGTCTGCTCGGCCTGAAACTCTCCGTGCTCGGTCAGACTCAACGCGTGGTCGGGCACGCGCTCGTACACCGAGTCGTCGGCGTTGCCCTCCGACTCGCCGTGCCGGACGAGGACGATACGTCTGGGTCGTGCCATGCCATCGACCCTAAGGGCGCCGAGGAGAGCGTGCCGCCCCGCCCCCGTACGCGCCGGTCCCGGC
>NZ_JAIUKE010000153.1 GCF_020176795.1 Streptomyces sp. 8L | reverse complement strand
CGCGGCGCCGCCGCCGCGGGGGGCGGGGGGGGGGGCGCCCCGCCGCCCCCCCCCCCCCCCCCCCCCCCCCCCCCCCCCCCCCCCCCCCCCCCCCCCCCCCCCCCCCGCGACCCGGCCGGTCAGTCCGCGGTCGCATCAGGACGGTAGAGGAGCCTGCGGGGCCCCGGCGAGGTCAGGCTCGCACAGCGGAGGGGCCCGCCGGTTTCGCCCCGCACAGCGGCCCGCGTCCCGGGGCCGGTTCAGGTCCGGTCCTGGACCGGTTCACGGGCGGCCCGGGCTCGTTCACCCGTGTCCCCCTCGGCCGGTTCAGGTCCCGGCCCCGGGCCGGTTCGCGGACGGCCGGGGCCGTTCACCTCTGCTCCCCCGGACCGGCTCAGATCCGGTCAAGGGCCTTCAGCGCGAGCCACAGCTCGTACGTGCAGCTCGGCGCGTGCAGCAGTGACCGGCCGAGTGCCTCCTCGGCGCGTACGAGGCGTTTGCGCAGGCCGGGAGGCGAGATGCCGAGCGCGGCGGCCGCCTCGGAGAGCCGGGTGTCGGCGCGCAGCCAGGCGCACACCGTGTCGACGCCGGACGGGCCGAGCGGCCCGATGAGGGTGCGCGCCCAGGTCTGTGCCGCGGGGGTGGCGAGCAGCGTGGGCAGGTCGGTGGGGCATCCGGGCGTCGGCGGCGTGTGCGCGGTGCGCAGCCGCAGGGCCAGCCACACCGCGGACTGCTGGGCCACCCCGGTCAGGAGATCCAGCCCGAGGAGCGCTTCGACGACCCGCAGCCGGGCCGTCAGCGTGTTGCGGTGGATCTTCAGATGCCGGCCGGCGCCGCTTTTGAAGGTCAGCCAGGACGCGAGGGTGTCCACCAGCTCCTCCGCGCCGGGATCGGACCGCCTGGCCGGTTCGTACGCCAGGCAGGGACGGAGCAACCGCGTTGCCCAGCGCGCCCCTTCGGACCCGAGCAGCGGCGCGAGGTCGCCGTGCCCGCTGAACCGCGACCAGCGGGCCGGGGCGCCGCGGGCGACGGACAGCGCGTGGAAGGCCTGTTCGTAGGCGAGTGCCGTGTCCCGCAGGGGCACTTCGCCGCTCGCCCCGATGCGGCACTCGGGCATCTCGTCCAGGGCCTCCTGCTCCCACCGGCGGTCCTCGGCCGGTATCAGGGCGATGAGGTGCCGGGAGCGCACCGGGCACGGCACGATCCACGCCGTGCCCGGTGCGGCACGCTCCAGCCGCGCCGCGGCGGCGACCCGCTCCCGGGCGGGCGATTCGACCACGCAGACGCGCAGGTTGCCGGGCAGCCGGTCGCCCATCGCCCCCGCGACCCGGTGGGCCAGGGCCACACTGCCGCCGACCAGCAGGTGCAGTACCGCCTCCCGGCCGCGCGCCCGTGCCTTCTCCATCCGGTACGCGGCCCGCCTGTGCTCCTCGGCGCGCAGCGACAGCTCCAGCAGGCGCGCGGTGTCGGTGAGCAGGGCCCCGTACCGCTCGTCGGCGCCGCCTTCCAGCACCAGGTAGGGATCGCCTCCCAGGGCGACGATGTGCACCGTCCGCCCGCGGCCCGTGCCCCGCACGCCGGACGGCGTCCCTCGACGGTGCAGCTCCGCCACGGCGAGCAGGGCGTCGCGCCCCGGACGGCTCGGGGCGGCGGCGAGCACCGATCCGCCGCCCGTCACGAGCGCCGCCGCCCCGCCGGTCCGCCGCGCCAGCCACTCCAGGACGGCGCCCACCGCTCCGGGCCCGCCGGCCAGGCGCATCAGCGCGAGGACGTCCTCGGCCCGCGCGGTCCGCGAGAACGGCTCCGATCCCGTGTCGTGGTCCCGCGGCTCGTCTCCCATACGCGACACCGTAGCCAGATCGCGTACGAGCCTGAACCGCCGTGGCGGGCACGTGCGGAACCGGCCGGTGCCCTCGCCGCGGGCGTGCGTCGCTCCGCGCTGCCGCCCGGTCAGTACCCGTCGCCGTCCGGGGCCTGAGCCGGTGGGCGTGGTGCGCGCACCCAGGCCGGTGTCCAGGTCCCGGGGCCCGAGTGGTCGAACGGCCCGGAGCCGAGGTGGTCGCGGAGCGCGGCCAGCGCGGGGTGCGGATTGTCCCGGTGCCACACCAGCGAGTGCGCGTACACCGGCGCGGGACCGTGTACGGCGATCCTGCGCAGGCCCTGGTCGGCGGGCCAGACGAGGCGGGTGCCCGCGCCGACGAAGGTCGCAAGCGACGAGGAGCCCGCGATGGTGTCGAGCAGGGGCTCGGTGCCGAAGTCGGGTCCTGTGATCTCGATGGTGAGCCCGAACGCGGAGGCGAGGGCCTCGTAGTACGCGGCCGACTCGGTGCCCGGCACCAGGCCGGGCATCCAGATCCGGTGCCCCGCGAGGTCGGCGGGGGTGACCGTACGGGCGGCGGCGAACGCGTGGGCCGGTCCTGTCAGGAGCTGGACCGGTTCGTCGAAGGCCCGGGCGGCGCGGATGTCGTCGGGCAGCGGCCGTCCCGGCATGGTGACGGCGCGGAACGACGCGTCGACCGTGCCGGACCGGATCGCGTCGACGGCCGCGTCGATGTCGAGGAGCGTCACGGCATCGAGCTCGACCTCGGGGTGCGCGCGCCGGAAGTCGCCGAGCGCGGCGGCCGGGGCGAAGCGCCGGCCGACCACGTCGACCCGCAGGACGCGGCGGCCGGAGCGGACGGAGGCGAGGGCTCGCTCCCGCGCCCGCAGGAGATCGCGGGCGTGCGGCAGGAACGCCTGTCCGTCGACGGTGAGCCCCGCCCCTCGCGGGGTGCGGGTGAACAGCCGTACTCCGAGGGTCTTCTCCAGTGCCGCGATCCGCTTGGAGACGGCCTGCTGGGTGACCGCCAGCTCCGCGGCGGCGTCCTGGAACCGCCCCGCCTCCGCGACGGCCACGAAGGTGCGCACGGCGACGAGGTCCACGCCGCTCAGCGTATCGGCACAACCAGCGGTTGTACGTCCCGGCCGGCCGGTTGTTTGCTCTCCCCGGCCGCGACTCGCTTTGATGCCGGAGGCCGGGGCCGGTGCGCGGCTGTCCGGATCGGCGAGGGGTGCGTGGGATGGCGGGCAGGCGGGCGCTGGGACGGCGGTTCGGGTGGCTGTGGGCGGCGTTCGCGGTCAGCTCGTACGGCACGGGACTCGGCTTCGGGGCGTTCCCGCTGATCGCGGTCCTCGTGCTGCACTCGGGGCCGACGCAGGTGGCGGCGCTGGCCGCCGCGGGGCGCGCGGTGGGGGCCGTGGTCGCGGTGCCGCTCGGCCCGTGGGTGGAGTTCCGGCGCAAGCGGCCGGTGATGGTCGCGATGGATCTGACCCGGTTCTCGGCGCTGATGACCGTCCCCGCCGCGTTCGCGTGCGGCCTGCTCGGCTTCCCCCAGCTCCTGGCCGTCTCCGTGGTCGTCGCGGCGGCCGACATCACCTTCAAGGCGGCGAGCGGCGCGTATCTCAAGGCGCTGGTGCCGCCGGGGGACCTGCTCGTCGCGAACGGACGCCTGGAGTCGACGACCTGGACCACGACCGTGGTGGGGCCGCCGCTCGGCGGGGCCGCGATCGGCGTGTTCGGTCCGGTGACGACGGTGGTGGCCGACGCGGCCAGCTATCTGCTCTCGGCGCTGGGCATCCGCGCCATCGGCGGGACGGAACCACGCCCGGTACGCACCGGCGCGGCCCGGCCGCGGGCGGGCGATCTGCTCGAAGGGTGGCGCCACATCCTCGGCCACTCCGTACTGCGCCCGCTGTTCTTCAACGTGCTCCTGGTCAACGGCCTGATCATGGCCGCGGACCCGCTTCTCGCCGTACTCCTGCTCGGCCGGCTCGGCTTCGCGCCGTGGCAGTACGGTCTCGCCTTCGCGGCCCCCTGCGTCGGCGGCCTGCTCGGCTCACGCCTCGCGAGCCGGCTCGTGGCGCGGTTCGGCCGCCACCGGGTGATGCGCACCGCCGGGGTGCTGCGCGCGTGCTGGCCCCTCGGGCTGGCGTTCGTACGGCCGGGGCTCGCCGGGATGGCGCTCATCATCGTCCTGCAGTTCGGTCTCGTGACCTGCATCGGCGTCTTCAACCCGGTGCTGGCCACCTATCGGCTCGACCACACCGCCCCCGACCGCGTCACCCGCGTCCTGTCCGCGTGGTCGGTCAGCAGCAGCGTCGCGATCGCCGCGCTGACCGCCCTGTGGGGTGTGCTCGCAGACCTCACGAGCCCCAGGACCGCGATCGCGGCCGCCGGGGTGCTGCTCCTCGCCAGCCCGCTGCTGCTCCCGCGCCGCGAGAGCGCGGCCCGGGACGCGGAGGAAGAGGCTCCGAGCCTCGTCCGACCCGCGGGGGCCGAGGGCGGCGGAGGCGGGTTCGGTGCGTGACCGGTGGGCCCGCCGTCCGATGACCGGAGGCGGCCCGGATGACCGGAGACGGAGTCCGGACGCCGTGCCGTCGATACGGCTCAGCGAAAAGTGCATTTAGGTGCAAATCGGGTAACCGAGGTGAATGAAACACAGGCGTGTGTCGGTGGACCGGCTCCTGGAACAGCCCTCGGGCCGCAACCGGCTCGTGATGATCCCTTTCGCGCTCATCGCCACGATCACAGCCGTGGACGTCCAGGCGCCGTCCGACGTCCACCTCGGGCCGCTGCTGGTGATCGCCCCGGCGCTGACCGCCGCCGTGGCCGGGCCCTGGCTGACCGCGCTGGCCGGAGGGGTCGCGGTGGTCGCCCAGGTGTTCATCGCCGTGTTCCACGGCGGGCTGGGTACCGCCAACCATGTGTCGCAGATCATCGGGCTGGCCGTGCTGTCCACCCTGGTGGTCCTCGTCAGTCTCGCGCGGGAGCGGCGCAATCGTCAGCTCAGCCGGGCACGGACGGTGGCCGAGACAGCGCAACAGGTGCTGCTGCGGCCTCCGCCCCGCCGGATCGGCCCCCTGAGAGTGGCCTGGCTGTATCTGACCGCGGAGGACGAGAGCCGGATCGGCGGCGACCTGTTCGCTACGGCCCGCGCCGCGCATCCCTCCACCCGGGTGATCATCGGTGATGTCAGGGGCAGCGGGCTCGCCTCCATCGGGGAGGCGTCGGTCGTGCTCGGCGCCTTCCGGGAGGCCGCCCACCGGCAGACCACCCTGCCCGGCCTCGTGGAAACCCTCGAAGACAGCATCTGCCGCAATCTGGAAGAGGTCGCGGACACCGAGTACGACCCGGGCGAGCACTTCATCACCGCGCTCGTCCTCGACCTCCCCGACGAGGGCACGGGCGCCGAGATCATCAACTGCGGCCATCCGCCGCCGCTCCTGGTGCGCGGCCGCAAGGTCACCCCCCTGTACCCGCGCAGCGCCTCTCCCCCGCTCGGCCTGTGCGACCTGCCGGCCGCCACGCCGCGCGCGGACCCGTTCGCCTTCGAACCCGGCGACCTGCTCGTCCTGTACACGGACGGGGTCGTCGAGGCCCGCTCGCCCGACGGCGACTTCTATCCGCTCGCCGAACGGATCGCCTCCTTCCCGCCGGGCAGCCCGGACGCCCTGGTGCGCCGCGTCCACCACGACCTCCTCGCCCATACCGGCGGCAGGCAGGCCGACGACACCGCGCTGCTGATCATCGAACGCGGTCGCTCCCACCCCATCGACGGCCGTCCCCGGCCGCTGCGTACGGCCGCGCCTCCCCCGGCGGACACGACACCGGGCGGGTGACGGGGCGCCCCCGGGCGGCCGGGCGGGTTGCCGCTCCGGTGGGCCGGGCGGCGGGCCCGTCCGGCTACCCGGCCCCGCCCGGTTCGAAGGAGCTGAGGGTCGGGTCGTGGTCCAGGGCCCCGATGTCGAACATCGGGGTCATCCAGTGGAAGAAGTTGTCGCCGCGGTCGCGCAGGAGATCGTAGAGCCGCCGCGTGAGGCGGGAGCGCACAGTGTGGAATTCCGGGTGGGGATAGCGGTTGGCGAGTTCATGGGGGTCCGCTTCGAGGTCGTAGAGCTCGTTGACGGACTCGGGGTTGATCACGAGCTTGTAGCGCTCGTCGCGGATCATGCGCTGCGGGTAGGGAAAGTGGTGTCCGTGGAACTCGGCCAGCAGCTCCGGCGGCCAGTGCGGGTGTTCGCCGCGGACGAGCGGGACGAGGCTGCGGCTGTCCACCGCGGGCGCCGGGTCGCAGCCGGCCAGGTCGAGGATGGTGGCCGTGCAGTCGGTGAGGGTGGCGAACTCGTGGCGCACCTGGGGCGCCGCGCCCGGCACCCGGATGATGCCGGGGATGCGGTAGATGTCCTCGTACATCGCGGGGCCCTTGTCGTGCAGCCGGTGTGCGCCGGTGAACTCGCCGTGGTCGGCGGTGAAGAACACCGATGTCCCCTCGGTCAGGCCGAGTTCGTCGAGCCGATTCAGGATGCGGCCGATCTGCTCGTCGATCAGTGTGACGTAGCCCCAGTAGACGGCGATGAGCTTGCGGGTCACCTCGATCGGCATGGTGTCGAACGTCCAGTGTGCGCTGTAGTTGCGCTGCACGGGCGGCTTGCCCTCGAAGGTCTCGGCGATGGAGGGCGGCAGTTCGACGAGTCCGGGGTCGTAGAGGTCGTAGTACGCGTCGGGCAGCAGGTAGGGCAGGTGCGGGCCGAAGAAGTGGGTGGCGAGGAAGAAGGGGCGGCCGGTGTCCGCGTAGCGCTCCAGGTGCTCGATGGCCCGGGTGGCGAGGTAGTGCTCGAAGGTCGCCTCCACCGGCTGGTGCAGGCGCGCGGCGAGCAGGTTGCCCGGGTTGCCGTTGGGTGTGGTGCCGCGTACGGGATCGGAGATCCGGTACGGCGGGAGGCCCTGCCCGGCGAGGTGGGCGCGGTAGTCGGGGTGGTCGACCGGGTTGTGCCAGCCCGGCAGGTCGGGTCCCTCGAAGCCGTACGACGCGGCGTTGCGGCGCGTGCCGCCGTGCCACTTGCCGATCAGCCCCAGCTGGTAGTCCCGTTCGGCCAGCGCGGTGGGGAAGGTGAAGACGTCGTCGCGCAGGTCCTCCAGATAGCCCACGTTGCGCTCGTGGTTGGCGAGCAGCCGGTGCCGGAAGGGGGCCTGGCCGGTGAGCAGGCTCGCGCGGGCCGGGGTGCAGATCGCGGTAGGCGTGTAGAAGCGGTCGAAGCGGGTGCCGGCCGCCGCCAGCCGGTCGAGGTTCGGCGTCGCGACGTGCGGGTTCCCGTAACAGCCCAGGGTGTCCACCCGGTGCTGGTCGGTCATGAGGAAGAGGATGTTCACTTCGCCGCCGCCGTCTTGGTGAACAGCGCGCCGTCGTAGTAGGCCGAGGGCGCCGGCGACTTCTTCAACTGGCCGGTGCCGGCGAAGAAGTCGGTGAGGCCCTTCAGCCAGGTGTCGACCGTGCCGTCCTTCGTCTTGGCCACCAGCTGCGCCGTGGTGAGGAGTTGGACCTGTTCCGCGTCCTTCGCCGCCGATGCGTCGCTCACCTGGAGGAGCCCGGCCGCGAGGTGGATCGCCTCCGTCCTGTGGGCCGCGCGCCAGTCGTTGGCCTGCTGGAGCACGGCGAGGACCTTGGCGGTGAGCGCGGGGGAGGTCCTGGGGCCGGACACGAACGCGGTGGGGAAGGCGTGGTCGGGGAAGTCGCGGTCGCTCGCCAGCTCCCGCAGCTTCGGTACGCGCTTCTTGACGGTGTCGATCAGCGGGTACCAGAAGCCGGCGCCGTCGATCTTCCCCGCGGACAGCGCGGAGACGATCGTCGGGGCGTCCATCGGCACCTTCGTGATGTCCGACATCTTCATCCCCGCCTTCTCCAGTGCGAGGTTGAGGACCATCTCGCCCGACGTGCCCTCGGGCACCCCCACTTTCTTGCCCCTGAGGCCCTCGATCGAGGTGATGCCCGGCTGCGCGACGACGCGGTCGGCGAAGGTGAGGGTGTCGACGGCGATGACCTTCGCCTTGCCCTCGGCGGGCAGCCACATCGCGCCGGGGCCGATGTAGCCGAAGTCGAGGTCGCCCGCGCCGAGCGCCTGGATCTGGATGGGCCCGTTGGTGAAGACCCTGACGTCGGGGCTGAGTCCGGCCTTCTTCCACAGCCCCTGGTGGTCGGCGATCGCCAGCAGGCTGGAGCCGTTGAAGTCACCGATGTAGCCGAAGCGCACCTTCGTGCCCCCGGAACCGGAGCCGGAGCCCTTGGACGAGGAGCAGCCGGCCAGGGTGAGGGAGAGCGCGGACGCGGAGAGTCCGTACAGGAAGCCGCGGCGGGACACGGACGACATGGGAGGTTCCTTTCGAACGGGGCCGGGGGTGGCTGGTGCCGGGCGGGCTCGCCACGGTGTGGTGTTCAGGCGCGGGTGGCTGGTGCCGGGCGGGCTCGCCACGGTGTGGTGTTCAGGCGCGGGTGGCGGGCGCGCCCTGGTGGTAGACGGCGTGCCACACGCGGTTGCGCAGGGCGGCGAACTCGGGCGACAGCCGCATCTCCTCCGTCCTCGGGTACGGGAGGTCCACGTCGATCACCTCGTGGACGCGGCCGGGCCGCGCGGCCATGACGACCACGCGCCGGGCGAGGTACACCGCCTCCTCCACGTCGTGCGTGATGAACAGGACGGTGCGCGTCTGGCGACTCCAGGTGTCCAGCAGCTGTTCCTGCAACTGCACCCGGGTCAGCGCGTCGAGCGCCCCGAACGGCTCGTCCATCAGGAGGACTTCGGGGTCGACGGCGTACGCGCGGGCGATGGCGCAGCGCTGCTTCATACCGCCGGACAGCGTCTTGGGCAGCGCGTCGGCGAAGTCGGACAGGCCGACCAGCTCGATCGCCCGTTCGGCGCGCGCCCTGCGCTCCCCGGCGTCCGCGTCCGTCAGCCGCAGCCCGAACTCGACGTTGCGCCGTACCGTGAGCCAGGGGAAGAGCGCGTACTGCTGGAAGATCACCCCGCGGTCCGGGCCTGGGCCCGTCACCGGCCGGCCGTCCACCGTCACCTCGCCCGAGGTGGGTTCGCCGAGCCCGGCCGCCATGTTGAGCAGTGTGCTCTTGCCGCAGCCGGACGGCCCGACGACGGTGACGAACTCGCGCTCGCCGATGCCCAGGGTCACGCCGCCGAGCGCGGTGAACGTGCCGTTCTTCACGGGGTAGGTCTTCACCACGTCCCGGAAGGAGATCTTGTCGGTCATCGGCGCTCCTGCCATTGGGTGAGACGGCGCTCGGCCAGCAGCAGCAGCCGGTCCATGACCAGGCCGAGCACACCGATGGCGATCAGTCCCACGAAGATCGTGTCGAGGTCGTAGTACGTCTCGGCGTGCTGCATCCGGAAGCCGAGGCCCTGCTGCGCGGCGATCAGTTCGGCGGCCACCAGCGTCGCCCACGCGGAGCCGAGCCCGATCCGCATGCCGACCAGGATGAACGGCGCCGAGGCCGGGATGACGACGCGCAGGAAGATCGTCCGGTCCCCCGCCCCGAGGACCCGCGCCGCGTCGATGAGCGTACGGTCGACGCCCACCACCCCCTGGAGGGTCGCGACGACGCTGGACAGGAACGCGGCCAGGAAGATCACGAAGATCTTGGGGGTCTCCCCGATGCCCATCAGCATGATCGCCAGCGGGATGAGTGCCAGGGGCGGCACCGTACGGAAGAACTGCACGTAGGGCTCGAACAGCGCGCGCACCACCGGGTACCAGCCCATCAGGAAACCCACCACGACGGCCGACACGGTGCCCAGCGCGAAGCCGGTGAACACGCGGCGCAGGCTGGCGAGCATGTCGCCCTCCAGCGTGCCGTCGCCCAGCAGTTCGGCGCCCCGGCGCGCGACGGCCAGCGGCCCGGGCAGACCGCCCACCCCGTTCGCGGCGAGCAGCGCCCACACGGCGATACCGCACGCGACGGCGATCACGTTCAGCGCGAGCGCGGGCACCCGCCGTCCCCTGCCCGCGGACCCCGGTGCGACCGGTTCGGGTGAACCACCGGACCCCAGGGGGGCCTTACCCGGTGTCCCCACGGTTTCACTCATGGCCTCTACGTCCATCGCAGCCTCGCTCGTCTCATGCGTCCTCTTCGGTCCGAGGCCGCCCCGGGTAGCGGGACAGCAGGGGTGATTCGTGCAGGACCAGCGCGATTCCGCCGAGCGCGGCCCCCACCTCGCCGAGCGTCGCGGCCCGCAGGTCCACCCGGTGCCGGGAGATCGGCATCAGGCGCGCGGTCAGGGCCCGTTCGACGGGCCGGATCAACGCCTCGCCCGCGGCGGCGAGTTCGCCGCCCACGACGATCACACCGGGACCGACGGCGTTGGACACGGCGGCGAGCACGGTGCCCAGGTGGCCGCCCACCGCCTCGAAGACGGCGACGGCGCCCGGATCGCCGGCGCGGGCGGCGGCGGTGACGGTGTCGATGCCCTCGGCCCGGCCGCCCGCCGACCGGTAGGCGTCGAGCACGGCGCCGACCGACGCGACGGTCTCCAGGCAGCCCGCGCCGCCGCATACGCAGGGGCGGCCGTCCGGCTCCACCGTGATGTGGCCGAACTCGCCGGAGAGCCCGTACGCGCCGCGGTGCAGGGCTCCGCCCACCACGAGACCGCCGCCGACGCCGTGCGAGAGCCGCAGGTACAGGACGTCCTGGCCGCCCGCGGCGGCGCCCCAGGTCGATTCCGCCAGCGCGGCGAGCCTGGTGTTGTTGTCGACCAGCACGGGGACCTTGAACCGCTCCCGCAGCAACGGGCTGACGACGTCGCCCGGCTGGTCCGCGTCGTCCGCGGCCGGGTCCCGCTCCACCGGGCCGACGACCCCGACGCCGATGGCGCTGAGCGCCTCAAGCCGCAGGGAGTCGCCGGCCATGGTGTCGATCAGCCGCTCGGCAAGGCCGATCCGCTCCGTCCAGGCCAGGTCGGGGCCGTGCGGCTCGCTCGCCGTCCCGACCACCTCGTGCGCGACGTTCACCGCGGCCACATGGACCGCGCGCCGGGCGAAGTCGATGCCGATCGCCTGCCCCGAGAGGGGGTTGAGGGCGAGCCGCTCCACCGGCCTGCCGCGTCGGCGGGGTTCGGCCTCGGGCGCCGAGGCCACCACGGCGCCGTTCGCGACGAGCGCCGCGACGATGTCGTACAGCGTGGTCCGCGACAGCCCGCTGGACGCGCCGAGTTCGGCCCGGGTGAGCCGCCCGTGCTTGCGCAGGAGGTCGAGCACCAGTTCCTCATGGCCCCTGCGTAGCCGCGACAGGGGGCCGCCGTGTTGCCGCATGGCGACAGGATGGGGACCCCGGTTTTTTTACGTCAAGACCCCGGAATAATTACTCTGGCACGCCCGGGCATGCCCCGGCCGGTGCCGGCCGGGGATCGCCGCAGGTCGCGACGGACCGACGGCGCCGGGGCAACTGCCGCCCGGCGGCCCAGGTTTCGCACGCCTGTCGCGTCGCCGTCACACGCGTTCACAATTGCCCACGGCCCACGAGGCGTTGGCCGGGCGGGGCTACGGGCGCTACGGCGCTACCGACACCGTCGCGCGGAGCCGTTCACGCGTCGCGGGCGAGACGGAAGCCGAGGTTCCCTGTCGTGCTGTCCGGTGTGTTCAACGTACGGGCGGCCACCCGGTACCGGTTGCAGTACGAGTGGTGGCAGAGGTAGGAGCCGCCCCGCATCACACGGTTCGCGTTCGTACCGCCGGTGGGACCGGTCGGATTGGCGCGCCGCGCGGCGCGGTGGTCGGTGGTCCACCGGTCGGCGCACCACTCCCACACGTTCCCCGCCATGTTGTGGAGCCCGAACCCGTTCGGCGGGAAGGCGTCCACCGGGGCGGTGCCCGCGTACCCGTCCTCCGCGGTGTTCTTGGTCGGGAAGCGGCCCTGCCAGATGTTGCAGCGGTGCTCGCCGCCGGGCGTCAGCTCGTCGCCCCACGGGTAGCGACGCTGTTCGAGGCCGCCGCGCGCCGCGTACTCCCACTCCGCCTCGGTCGGCAGCCGGCCGCCCGCCCAGCGGCAGTACGCGCCGGCGTCCGCCCACGACACATGCACCACGGGGTGGCGCCCGAGCCCGTCCAGCGTGCTGCCGGGACCCAGCGGCTCCCGCCAGGTGGCGCCGGGCACACCGCACCACCAGGGCGCCTGCTCGGGCCGGGCCGCGCCACGGCGCAGCGCGGCGGGCAGCAGGCCCGCGAACACGAAGGACCAGCCGAAGCGTTCGGCCTCGGTGACGTGGCCGGTCGCCTCGACGAACCGGGCGAAGCGGTCGTTGCTCACGGCGTGCGCGTCGAGCAGGAACGGCCGCAGCGTCACGGGCCGCACCGGGCCCTCACCGTCCTCGGGGAAACCCTCCGCGTCGTCGGTGCCCATCAGGAACGAGCCGCCGGGAAGCCGCACCATGCCGTCCGCCACGGGCGACGGCGCCGGGACCGGAGCCGGCGCCGGAACACTGCCCTCTCCCGCCGGGCCGGCGGGCCCGGCCGGATCGGGGACAGGCTCGGGCGGGACGGCGCGCGGGGCGCCGCCCTCCCGGGACGGGGCGCAGCAGGACCCGAAGGCGGGGCCGGGGCCGGTGTCGGTGCCGGTCATGCGATTCCTCCAGGCTTCTCCGGGATCGCCGGGCCGCCCTTTCGGGGGCGCGGCCCCGGGCGAAAGGCAACGCGGTCCAATGTCGCGGGAGGCCGGAGCGCGTGCAAGGGGACGGGCCCGACGCGATCGACCGACGCGTGTGACGCCGCCCGCCGGGCCCGTACCGGCCACCGTCCGACTGCCCGTGCCGCGGACCGCCGGCCGGCCGCACGCACACCGCGCCGGCCGCGCGAGCAGCCCCGTCGGGACCGGGGAGAACGGCACGGAGATCGGCCACGCCCTGCGGGGAGTCAACACATCCAAACAGAATACGTAATTTCAACACCCGCAAGAGCAACAAATGTTGACACGCCCGAACAGCGGGCGTAGCTTCCGTGCCGGTCGCTTCGGCCGCCGCGTAGTTGAGTCCGAGCTCTGATCCCCCACCTCAGGAGCACACCATGCGCGAGACACGACCTCCTTCCGCGAGACCCGGGTCAAGTGCCGCCGTCGCGGCACTCGTCCGCTGTCGGCGGGTCCTGCTGGCGGCCCTGGCCGCCGCGGGACTCGTCCTCGGGCTCCTGACCGCCCTGCCGGGCGCCGCACAGGCCGCGGGTTCGCTGCCGTGCGACATCTACGGCGCGGCGGGCACGCCCTGCGTGGCGGCACACAGCACCACACGTGCCCTCCTCTCCTCCTACAACGGACCGCTCTACCAGGTCACCCGCGCCTCCGACGGCGCGACCAGCGACATCGGCCTGCTCTCCCAGGGCGGCTACGCCAACGCCCAGGCCCAGGACACCTTCTGCGCCGACACCACCTGCCGGATCTCGAAGATCTACGACCAGACCTCGCGCCACAACGACCTCTTCCCCGGCCCCGCGGGCACCTCCGGGATGGGCGCCGACCGCGGCGCGGACGCCAGTGAGCTCTCGGTCACCGTCGGCGGGCACAAGGCCTACGGCGTCTGGGTCTCACCCGGCGTCGGCTACCGCTCGCACGGCGCCGCCTCTGGCACCGCGGTGAACGGCCAGGCGGAGGGCGCCTACATGGTCGCGAGCGGCACCCACGTCGGCTCCGCCTGCTGCTTCGACTACGGCAACGCGGAAAGCACCCCCGCCGACACGGGCAACGGCCACATGGACGCCGTGTCCATCGCCACCACCTGCTACTTCGCGCCGTGCACCGGCAACGGCCCCTGGGTCGAGGCCGACATGGAAAATGGCATGTTCCAGGGCGACAACGGGTCCAACACCGCCAACGCAGGGAACAACAGCCCCTTCGTCACCGCGGTCCTGAAGAACGACGGGCAGACCACGTACGCCCTCAAGGGCGGCAACTCACAGTCGGGCGGGCTGTCGACCTGGTGGAACGGCGCGCTGCCGACCCGCGGCGGCTACCGGCCGATGCAGCAGGAGGGCGGCATCATCCTGGGCACCGGCGGCGACAACAGCAACTGGAACATGGGCACCTTCTTCGAGGGTGTGATGGTCTCCGGGTATCCGACCGACGCCGCGGAGAACGCCGTACAGGCCAACGTCGTCTCGGCCGGCTACTCCGGCGAGACGAACGTGCCGAACGGACCGCAGGGCACCATCACGGGACCGGGCGGCAAGTGCGTGGACGTGGCCGCCGACGACACCGGCACCGACGGCAGCGCCGTGCAGCTGTGGGACTGCCAGACCTACGCAGAGGACCAGTACTGGACCCACCAGTCGAACGGCTCCCTCAGCACGATCGGCCACTGCCTCGACATCAACGGCAACGGCACCGCGAACGGCACCCAGGTCGAACTCTGGGACTGCAACGGCGTCGGCGGCCAGAAGTGGGTGCAGCAGTCGGACGGCTCCCTCCTCAACCCCCAGTCCGGCCGCTGCCTCGACTCCCCCAGCGGCGCCACCGCCAACGGCACCCGGCTCCAGATCTGGGACTGCAACGGCTCCTCGGCCCAGAAGTTCACCCTGCACTGACATCCTGCACTTGACATCTGACACCTGACACCGCGTGCCCCCCCCGCCCCGCCCGGCCGGGGGGGCCGCCCCCCCCCGCCCCCCCCCCCCGGCCGCCCGGGGACCCCGGCGGCTCCGGCGCTCACCCCCCGACGCCGGAGCCGTCGGCCTTTCGCGGTGCGGACCACCTCCGGCCGCTGTTCCATGAGCGCATGCACGAGGCCATGCACGAGGCTGTGAACGAGGGCCTGAACGGCGTGAACGGCATGAACGGCGTGAACCGGGACATGAACAAAGGCATGACCGATCGACGCACACTGGGCCGCTCCGACCTCTCCGTTTCCCCGCTCTGCCTGGGCGCCAACGTCTTCAGCTGGAGCGCCGACGAGAAGGCGACCTTCGACATCCTCGACGCCTACCGCGCGGGCGGCGGCAACTTCCTCGACACCGCCGACACCTACGGACGGCTTCCGGACGGCAGCAAGGGCGACGGGTCCGAGAACCTGATCGGGCAGTGGCTCGCGGCCCGCGGCAACCGCGACGAGATGGTCGTCGCGACCAAGGTCGGCCTCCACCGCGATTACCTGGGCCTCGCGCCCGGCAACATCAAGCGGGCCGCGGAACAGTCGCTGCGCCGGCTCGGCACCGACCACATCGACCTCTACTACACCCACCGCGACGACGAGTCGGTCCCGATCGAGGACATCGTCTCGGCGCTCGACGAGCTGGTGAAGGAGGGCAAGGTCCGCCACATCGCCGCCTCCAACATCAGCCCGGAGCGGCTGGCCGCCTCCCTCGCGTTCTCGGAGCGCGAGGGCCTCGCCCGCTACGTCGCGCTCCAGCCGCACTACAACCTGGTCTCCCGCGACACGTACGAGGGCGCCCTCCAGGACCTGGCCGCGGCGAACGGACTCAGCGCCCTGCCGTACTTCTCCCTCGCCGCCGGCTTCCTGACCGGCAAGTACCGGCCGGGGACGAACGTGGAGAGCGTGCGCGCCGAGAAGGCGGGCGGCTACGCGGAGACCGAGCGGGGCCGGAAGGTGTTGGCGGCGCTGGACGTCGTGGCGGGTGAGCACGACGCCGAGGTCGCGACCGTCGCCCTCGCCTGGCTGGCGCAGCGGCCCACCGTGGCCGCTCCGATCGCCTCCGCGCGCACGCTCGAACAGCTCCCCGCCCTCCTCGCCCTGGCGGACCTGCGGCTGACGGACGCGGACATCGCGCGGCTGACGACGGCCTCCGCCTGAGGCCCCGGTAGCGGGAGCCGGGGGGCCAGCGGGCGGGGCGCCGGCTGCCGGGGCGCCAGGAACCGGGGTGCCTGAGGCGTCAGGGCTGCCGGTACGGGTTGTAGGCGAGGCGGTCCAGATACGGGGGCGGGGCCCCCCCCCCCCCCCGGGCCCCCCCCCCGGGGCGCCCGGCGGGCCCCGCCGGCGGCCCCGCGGGCCCAAAAACGGGGAACACCCCCC
>NZ_JAIUKE010000152.1 GCF_020176795.1 Streptomyces sp. 8L | reverse complement strand
CCGGCAGCCGGCCCGTGGCCCGCGCCGCGTGCAGCAGGGCGGACCCGGCGGGCTCCCGGCGCTCCCATATCCGGTCAAGCAGCTCGCGCTCGCGCACCGCGAAGTCGGACACGGCCACGCCCTGCTCCGCCTGGTGGCGCAGGACCGCGAGCGCCGTCGCGTGCCGCCCGTACTCCGCGACGGCCCGCGCGGCCGTCGGGCCGTACGTACGCCCGGCGAAGTCGCGCGCCGCGGTCCGCGCCCGCATCGACGACAGCGCGCGCGGCGCGGCCGGGCCGAACCAGCCGGCCGCGACGTACGCGGGCAGCACCGCGGAGACCGTACGCAGGTCGCGCTGGCGCGCCCAGATCGTCAGCCAGGTCACCAGGCCGAACACGGGCACCATGAACAGCCCGTAGACCAGGTAGAACCCGAACGGCCTGAAGAGGCCCGAGGAGCTGTTCCACAGCGCGTGCATGCCCATGGCGCACAGCAGGCCCGCAAGCGGCAGCGCCACCCGCAGCGCTCTGCGGCGCCGTCCCCTGGCCACGGCCGTCAGGCCGAAGCCGATGCCGGTGAGCACGGTGAACAGCGGATGCGCGAAGGGCGAGAGCACGATCCGCACGAAGAACGTCGCCACCGTGAACGAGCCGAGGCCGCTGCCGCCGAGGAGCTTGTCCTCGCCGAAGGCGTTGCCCAGGTAGAGGATGTTCTCGGTGAAGGCGAAGCCGGTGGCCGTGAACCCGGCGAACACGACGCCGTCCACCACGCCGGTGAAGTGCCGCCTGCGGAAGAGGAACAGCAGGAGCACCGCCGTGCCCTTGGCGCTCTCCTCGATGACCGGGGCTATCGCCGTGGCCCCCAGGGACTGGGCGCCGGACGGGTCGGCTGTGGCGGTCGTGAGCCACTGGGTCGCGAACGAGTTCGCGATGATCGCGACCAGCGCCGCCCCGCAGGAACCCCAGGCGAAGGCGAAGAACAGATTGCGCCAGGGGCTCGGGTCGACGCGGTCCACCCACCGGAAGACGGCCATCAGCACCGGCACAGGAAGGACCGCGAGGGCCAGGCCGACGAGGAAGCCCTCCGTCCCGGTCTGGTCGCGTACGAGCGCGAGGATGACGGCCCCGCAGACGGCGAGCAGCACGACCAGCGCCCCGCCCCGGACGCCGCGGCGCCGCCAGAGCTCGCGGCCCCGGCGCAGCACCGGCCGGCCGCCGAGGCGCACCGCGGGCGGCGGCGGAAGGAACTGCGCGGTCGATTGGCTCACATGCCGACCCTAACGACGGGCACCGACAACGGCGATGGGGGCATCGAGCGCATCAATACCCTCCGTGCGCTCCGCTCACTCCACCCGGCCGTGCGGGAGGGTCAGTCCGACGTCCGGCGGAACAGCAGGTCGCGCACCACATGGCCCTTGTCGAGCCCTTGGCCCTCGAAGCGCGTGAGCGGCCGGAAGGCGGGGCGTTCCGCGAAGCCGCCGCCGGGGGCCGTGTTCTCGAACGCGCTGTGCGCGCCCAGCACGTCCAGCATCCGCTCCGCGTACGGCTCCCAGTCCGTCGCGCAGTGCAGGACGGCGCCCGGGGCCATCCGGGTGGCGGCGAGGTCCAGGAACTCGGGCTGTACGAGCCGCCGTTTGTGGTGGCGCTTCTTGGGCCAGGGGTCGGGGAAGTAGACCCGGACGCCGGCGAGCGACGCGGGCGGCAGCATCTCGCGCAGCAGGATGAACGCGTCCCCGTTGGCGACACGCACGTTGGACAGGCCCTCGCGCTCGGCGAGCGCGAGCAGGTTCCCCTGCCCCGGGGTGTGGACGTCCACGGCGAGGATGCCGGTGTCCGGCTCGGCCGCGGCCATCCGGGCGGTCGTCTCGCCCATGCCGAACCCGATCTCCAGGACGACGGGCCCCCCGCCGAACAGGGCGTCGAGGTCGAGCACGCGCCGCCCGTCCACGTCGAAGCCCCAAGCGGCCCAGAGCCGCCTGATGGCGTCGGCCTGCCCGGCGGTCACCCGGCTCCTGCGGGGCTGGAAACTCCGGATGCGCCGCTCGAAGCGGTCCCCGGCGGGGTCGGCCGCGGGGCCGCCGTCGGGGAACATACGGCTGAGACTCTGGGACTGGGACATGGTTCCCCCATGGTAAACGGGCCAGAGAGCCTCCCTGCCGGGCCTGCCGGGAACGTGGGGGCGCCGGGATGCCGGGCCGCGGGGGCGCCCGCCCGGGCCTGCCGGGAACCTGAAGGGCGTGATGTCGGGGGAGCTCAGTTCAGCGCCTCCAGGGCCAACGCCGTTCAGTTAGGGCGGGGTCCGGGCTGTCAAGGGCTGCGCTGCTCGTGAGCATGTTGATGCTGATGGTGGCTTTGTAGGTGGTGCGGTCGATGGCGGGTCCGCGTGCGTTGTACTTGGAGATCGCTCGTTTGACGATGCGGCCTTTGGTGCGGACCCGCCGGTTGGGCAGGAGGTGGGCCAGGACGTGGCTGCCGATGGTGCCGACCAGGTCGACGTGGGTGTCGGTGATGACGCCGGCGGCCAGGACGAGCTGGTCCCGGGCAGCTGCGAGGGCGGTGAGGAAGCCGGCCCGGTCGGGGTCGGTGCCCGGGACGCTGTCGGTGGCGTCGGTCATCGCAGTGCGTAATGCCTGGTAGGCAGTCAGCAGGGCCCAGACTTCCTGCTCAATGCCGTCCGGGGTGCGGGCCCGCAGGACGCGCCCGCTGAGAATCGTGGACTTCAGCTCCGCATAAGCCGTCTCGATCTCCCAGCGCTCGTGGTAGAGCCTGACGAGCTCACCGGCCGGGTGGGTGGCAGGGTCGGTGAGGGTGGTCAGCAGCCGGTAATGGCCGGTGCGCGTGCCCTGAGCAGTGTGGTGATCTCGGCCTCGATGACGCGCACGGTCAAGCCTCCGAGGCGAGTCAGCGTCGAGCCGTCACGGCAGCGGGCAACCGTTGGCAGGTTCCGGTTGGCCTTGCAGCGCACGAGCAGATCGGCGCCGGTGGCGGCCAGCTGGTTCAGCAGCGCGGCGGAGGAGAAGTTCCGGTCGCCCAGCAGCATCATCCCGGCCCGCAGGTGCACCGCCAGGCGGCGGGCGTACTCCAGCTCGCCGGTCGTGGCTGGACCGAACACCGCCCCGATCACCGTTCGGGTCCCGCAGGCCACCAGCGTGGCCAGACGCAGTTGCGGGTAGCCCGAGATCCCGTTGCCGAGCCGCTGGCGGGTGAACACCGCAAGGTTGGCCGGGCAGTCCGGGACCGACAGCAGGGTGCCGTCGACCGCGACGACCCTCAGCCCGCGCCATCGTCCGACGGCAGCGGTCGTGGCGGCAGGTCCGCTCACCAGGTCGAACAGAGCTTTCATCGGTGCCGGCCCGAGCCGCTGACGGGCCTGGCGAAGTGCGCTGGCACTGGGCCGGACCGGCACCAGGCTCATCAGACCGGCGCACAACCGGTCGAAGACTTGCTGGTAGCCCAGCCCGTTGAAGAGTGCCGCGGCCAGCAGTAAGTAGACCGTGACCCGCGCCGGCACCAGCCGGACCCTGCGCTGCACAGCACCGGTGGCCGCCAGCACCTCGTCGACCATCTCGAACGGGATGATCCGGGTCAGCTCACCGATATGCCCCGGCGCGAACACCCCGGCCGCTACCCCGACGGTTCGTGTTATGGCAGCCTGTTCCAACAGCGGAGCTCCTGTGGTGAGGATGTCTTGGAGGACATCCCTCTTCTACAGCAGCTCCGCTGCCTCGTTCACCAACCTTGACGAACAGCTACCACGCCTAACTGAACGGCGTTGCCTCCAGGGCCCATCGCGCGATCGCGCGGCCGATCGGCAGGGAGGCCGTCGCCGCCGGGGACGGCGCGTTCAGGACATGGACCGTGCGCCGGCCCCGGCGGATCAGGAAGTCGTCCGCGAGCGACCCGTCCCGCAGGACCGCCTGTGCCCGTACCCCCGCCGGCGCGGGCCGCAGGTCGTCGTCGGTCACGGCGGGCAGCAGCCGGCGCACCTCCTTCGCGAACGCGTGCTTCGCGAGCGACCGGTGGACCTCGCCCGCCCCGTACCGCCAGTGCCGCGCCGCCATCCGCCACGCGCCGGGCCAGGCCACGGTCGCCGCGACCTCGCGCGGCCGTACGACGTCCCACCCGTAGCCCTCGCGGGCGAGCGCCGGGACCGCGTTCGGTCCGACGTGCACGCCGCCCTCCACGCCCCGCGTGAGGTGCACGCCGAGGAACGGGAACGCCGGGTCGGGCACCGGGTAGACCAGGCCGCGCACCAGCTCGGGCCGCGCCAGCTCGTAGTACTCCCCGCGGAAGGGCACGATCCGCATCCCCGGGTCGTCGCCCGTGAGCCGCGCCACCCGGTCGCACTGGAGCCCCGCGCAGTTGACCAGGGCGCGCGCCCTGATGATCTCGCCCGCCGCCGTGCGGACGGCGACGCCCCACGCGCGCCGGTCGACCGCCACGACCGCCGCCCCGTAGCGCACGGCGGCCCCCGCGGACACCGCCGACCGGGCGAGCCGCGCGGCGACCGCCCCGTAGTCGCAGACGCCCGTCGTCGCGACATGCAGGGCCGCCGCCCCCCGGGCCTCCGGCTCGTGCTCCCTGATCTGGGCGGGCCCGAACTCCCGCACCGGGATGCCGTGTTCCCGCCCGCGGGCGGCGAGAGCGCGCAGCCGGGGCAGTTCGCGGGTGTCCTTGGCGACGATCAGCTTGCCCGTCACCGCGTGCGCGATCCCGTGCTCCGCGCAGAACCTGACCATCTCCGCCGAGCCGCTCAGCGCGTACCTGGCCTTCAGCGAACCCGGCCGGTAGTAGATCCCGCTGTGGATGACCCCGCTGTTGCGGCCCGTCTGGTGGCGGGCCGGGCCCGCCTCCTTCTCGGCGACCGTCACCCGGACGCCCGGCGCGGTACGCGTCAGCGCGTACGCCGTGGACAGCCCGACGATCCCGCCCCCGATCACCAGTACGTCGCAGTCGAAGCCCGCCCGCGCGGCCATCCGCCTCACCTCCCACCCCGATGGTGCACCCCGCCACTGACAGCGGGTGTGCGGGGGAGGGCGGCGCGCACGCAGGGAGGGCGGCGCCGGATACGCGCCGTTACGCCGGCGCCACCAGCAGGGGTCTCGCACGCTCCCGCAGCTCGGCGACGCGCGGCTCGTCGCCGTACGGTTCGAGGCGGTGCAGCAGGTCCCGCACGTATTCGGTGGTGCGCGCCGAGGAGATGCGGCCCGCGACCTCGACCGCGCGGGTGCCCGCGGCACAGGCGGCGTCCAGATTGCCGGACTCCAGCTCGGCGACGGCGCTCACCACCAGCCGCAGGCCGTGCGAGCGGACGAACTCCTCCGTCGGTCTGGACAGCGCCTGCTCGGTGAACCGCCGTACCTGGCGCGGCAGTTTCAGGTCCCGGTAGCACTCGGCCGCGTCCGCGGCGAACCGGTCGTACGAGTAGAACGCCAGCCAGGTCGGGTCCGCGTCGCCCGCGCGCGAGCGCTCCAGCCAGCCCTCGGCGGCCTTCAGGGCGGCGCCCGCGGTCGTCGCGTCGCCCGCCTTGGCGTGCGCGCGCGCCTCCACGAGGCGGAAGAAGCTCATCGTGCGGGCCGTGGCCAGGCCGCGGTTGCGCTCGACGGCCGCCTGCGCGAGGTCGACGCCCTCGTCGGCGAAGCCCCGGTAGGTCGCCTGGAGCGACATCGACGCGAGGACGTATCCGCCGAGGGGGACGTCCGCCGCGGCGCGGGCGAGCCGCAGTGCCTGGATGTAGTACCGCTGCGCGGCCTCCTGCTGGCCGGTGTCGAAGGCCATCCACCCGGCGAGCCTGGTGAGTTCGGCCGTGGCGCCGAACAGGCCGCGCCCGACCTCGTCGCTGTACGCGCCGAGCAGCAGCGGCGCCGCGTCGACTCGCAGGCACTCCGGCACCATCGAGGAACGCCAGTCGCCGCCCCCGTACTTGGAGTCCCAGCGGCGCGCGTCGGCCGCCGCCTCCCTGAGCTTGGCGACATCGCTGTGGCCGACCCGGAGCGGGGCCGCGCCCTCGGCGCCGTTCGCGCCGTCGCCCGGCGCCGGGGCCTGGGTGGCCGGTGTGCCCCCCGGCTGCTGTGCGACGCCCGCGCCGGCCGTCGTCGGTCCCGTGGGCCCGGCGGCCTGGGGGCGCGCCGCCTGCTGCCCGCCGCGCGCACCGCGCGCCGCGAGGGCCACGGACGTGTCGCGTGCGACCGACGAGTCGGCCGGGGTTATGAGCCAGCGTGACGCCGGCGTCGCGTACGCGCTCACGGAGAACGAGCCGGCCAGCGACTGCCAGATGCCCCCGCCGCCGGCCCTGCGGCCCGCGAGGTCGAGGCGGTACAGCTCCGTCGCCGTACGGACGGCCTGGCCGACGTCGCGCGGGAAGGCGAGCCCGACCTCGGGCGCGGGGTCCGCGTCCGCGAGGCCGATCTCGTGCAGCGGCACGGGCCGGCCGAGTTTCGCCCCGATCGCGGACGCGATGAGGTGCGGGGCGGCGCCCTGCGGCACCATCCCCTTCGACACCCACCGGGCCACGGACGTCTTGTCGTAACGAAGCGTCAGGCCGCGCTGCGACCCGAGGTCGTTGACCCGCCGGGCGAGCCCGGCGTTGCTGATTCCCGCGAGGGCGAGGACAGTCCCGAGCTTCTCGTTCGGCCCGCGTAGCTCCCTGGTCATGCGTCACCCCTCGACACACAGACGGCCGCCGCGTCCTGGCATAGGCGCCCGGCATTCGTAAACCCAGCGTAGTTCGCCACATCCCGACCGTTAAGGGGCGGAGTTCCGGATGGCGGGATTGTGGCCGTGCGGAAGCCGCCGCGACCGCGGCCTCCACGGCGGCGCACGCCGTCGTGAGGGCCTCTCATGCTCCTCGTGTGTGGCCGTGCGCCCGGCTGTGCGCCGTGGCCGGGCGCGGGGGAGAGCGCTTCCATGGACCTGCGTGGGTCGGCCCGCTGCGTACTGGAACCAGCGGGCTGGGGGACACCCGCCGCCCCCATTCCCCGCGGGCGGCGGACCGGGGGGGGGGGGGGGGGGGGGGGGGCCGCGGGGCCGCGGGGGGGGGGGGGCCGCGCCGCCGGCCGGGGGGGG
>NZ_JAIUKE010000151.1 GCF_020176795.1 Streptomyces sp. 8L | reverse complement strand
GGGCCCCCCCGCGGCCGCCCCCCGGGGGGGCGGCGCGGCAGCGGCCCGCGTCGCGAGGGGGCCCCCCGGGGACGGAGGGGCCGCCGCCGCCCGCGCGCGCGGGCGGCGCCGTGTGGTGCCGTACGGCGCTTTTTCGCGCGCCGCAGATTGGCTGAATGACGCCTGTCTCCGGGACGGCACACGGCCGTTCGCCGAAGATCGCCGGAGACTTACGGGGCCGGACGGCGTCGCCCCCACGGCCGACGGGTTCCGGCCAACCGGCTCATGCCAGGGGCGCATGCGCGTCCGCGCGTGTGCCACCGTCCTCCCTCCTGTGCGCCGTTGTCGTGGCAGCATGGTCCCGAACGGGCTATGGCTTGGATTGACGGGATTGCTCACAGGCTCTGGAGGCGGCCGATGCGCTGGCTGGTGGGGTGGAGCAGTATCGCCGCGCACTTCGGCACGGTGGGCGCCGTCGACGCCGTGGGGGACGCGGGCGACGGCGGCACGATCACGCCCGTCGGCTCCCAGCTCCTGTGGGGCGACCCGGACCCGCTGTGGGCGGTCGGCGACTGGCGGCCCGACGAGGTGCGCGTTGTCTCCGTCGACCCGTTCAACCGCCTGGCCGTTCTCGGCTGCTGCGGCGCCACGGACGACGAACTGCGCCTCGGGATCGTCGCGGCCCGCGGCGGCGCGCTGCGCCACCTGACGGCCTGGCCCGGAAGTTACACCGCGGTCGCGCAGATCGGACGGCGCGTCACCGTCGCGGGGGACCTCGCGGGCGCTCGCCCCGTCTTCTACACCCCCTGGGCCGGCGGCACCGCCTACGCCACGGCCGCCCTGCCGCTCGCCGACCTCATCGAGGCGCAGCTCGACATCGGGCACCTGGCCGCACTGCTCGCCTGCCCCGAGACCCCGGAGGCGCTGCGTGACTCGACGCCCTACGAGGGTGTCAGGCGCATCCCGCCGGGGCACGCGCTGATCCTGCGCGAGGGCTCCCGCGAGATCACCGGCTACGAGACGGTCTCCTCGCTGGCCGTCGCCGCGCCGCAGCGCGACGCCGACCGCGCGATCGAGGACGTACGGGACGCGCTCGTCGAGGCCGTACGCACCCGGCTCACCGCCCCGCGGCACGCGCCCGAGGCGCCGCTGCCCGACCCGGGGCCGGTGCCCGGCATGGGCCCCGCGGACCGGCGCGCCGCCCGCGGGGCGCCGCTGCCCGGCATCGGCGCCGACCTGTCGGGCGGCAGCGCGTCCGCCACCCTCGCGCTGCTCGCCGCGGGGCTGCCGGGCGCGCCGGGCACGGTCCTCGGACACGGTACGGGCGCGGGCGAGCGCCTGCTCGCCGTCACGTTCAACGACCTCACCAAAGGAGGCAGGGACGAGGCCGAACTCGAACGGGCCGGCCTCATCGCCGAGAACCCCCGCCTGCACCACGTCGTCGTCCCCGGCGGCAGCGAGGCGCTCCCGTACGCGGAGCTCGAAGGGCCCCTGACGGACGAGCCGGGGCCCGCCCTCGTCACGGCGGCCCGGCACAAGCTGCGGCTCGCGGCGGGGAGCGCGGACCATCTCACAGGCGCGGGCGCACGGCAGGTGCTCGACGCGCACCCCGCGCGCCTGGCCGACCTGCTTCTCGACCGCCGCAGACGCCACTTGCTGCACCCCGTGGCCGAACTCGCCCGTTCCGAGGGCGCCTCGCCGTCCTCCCTCTTCGTACCGCTGACGCTCTACCGCGCGGCGCGCCGCCTCGCCCGCACCCCGTACCGCACCGGAATGGAGGACGCCGCCGCCCGGCTGCCCGAGGCCAACAGGGCCGCCCCGCAGCCCGGTTACGGCAGCCCCGTCGACGCGTCCCTCGCCGCACTCACCTGGTCCAGGCCCGGCCCCGCCGCGCGCTGGCTCACCGGCGAGGCACTCGCCCAGGTCTCCCGGCGGCTCCACGCCGCCGCGACCCGGCCCGTGGCCGTGCAGCGCCCTGGCGAGGCACGCGCGCGTGCGGCGCTCGCGCGCTACGCGGCCGACCACCGCGTCTTCGAACAGGCCGCGGAGATCCGCAGCCAGCGCCTGCACGCGCCGTTCCTCGACAACCAGGTCGTACGGGCGTGCCGCGAGCTGCCCGAGGCGCTGCGCGTCCAGCCCGACGCGCGCGCGGAGATCCTCCGTACGGTCCTGTCCGGCGCCGGCATCCACGACCTGCCGCCCGGCTGGGGCGCCACCTCGCGCGCGACCTCGGCCGCCGTGACCCGGGTGGGGCTGCGCGCGGCCATAGGAGAGCTGGTCGACCTGTTCGACGCGCCGCTCCTCGCGGACGCGGGCCTGGTCGAGGCGCGGGTCGTCCGCAAGGCGCTGCGCGCGGCGGCCGACGGCGAGGCGGTCCCCCTGGACGGCCTGGCCGACCTGGTCTCGACCGAGCTGTGGCTGCGCCGCCTGCTGTCGCGCCGCGGCACCTGCTGGACGGGCACGGCGGCCCCGCGCCGCCGCGCGGTGCAGGGCGGCGTCGTACCGCGCCCGACGCTGCGGGCCTGAGGGCGGCGCGGGCGCCCGAGAGCGCGGGGGCCTGGACGGGTGGTGGGCGTCCCCGATGTCCGTACCGGGCGCCACAATGACCTCGTGCGGTATTTCATCCTGGGCGCCACGGAGGCGCGCGACGAGCGGGGCCGGGCCGTCCCGCTCGGCGGCGCGCGCCTGCGCGCCCTGCTGGCGGCGCTGGCCCTGCGCCCCGGACGCGTGGTCGCCGTCGCCGACCTGGTGGCGGAGGTGTGGGCCGACGAGCCCCCGCACGACTCGCCCGCCGCGCTCCAGGCCCTCGTCGGCCGTCTGCGCCGCGCCCTGGGCAAGGACGCCGTCGCGTCCGCGCCCGGCGGCTACCGGCTCGCGGCCTCCCGGGCGGAGGTGGACCTGTACGCCTTCGAGCGGCTCGGCCGCGAGGGCGCGGCGCAGCTGGCCGCGGGCGACGCGGAGGCCGCGGCCGGCACGCTCCGCGAGGCCCTCGCGCTCTGGCGCGGCCCGGCGCTCGACGACCTGCCGGGCCACTCCGGCGGCGGTGATCACGGCGTACGCCTCCAGGCGCGGCGGTTTGCCGTGCTGCGCCAGCGCATCGAGGCGGACCTGCGGCGCGGCGCCTCAGGTGACGTACTGCCCGAGCTGATCGGACTGGCAGGCGACCACCCGTACGACGAACCGCTCCAGGCGCAGCTCATCCGCGCCCTGCGCGCCGAAGGCAGGGGCGCGGACGCCCTCGCGGCGTACGAGCGGACCCGCCGCGTACTCGCCGAGGGCCTCGGCACCGACCCGGGGGCGGAGCTCGCGGCGCTCCACGCGGAACTCCTCGCGGCGCCGGTCCCCGACCGAACATCCGCCGCGGCACCGGCGGTGCCGGGCGCGGCCGGGGCCCCCTCGCCCGGTACCGGCGCGGTCACCGCCCCCGCCGACCCGATCGCCGACGGCGGCAACATCCGCCCCAGGCTCACGTCCTTCGTCGGCCGGCAGGCGGACATCCGGGCCGTCCGCTCCGACCTGGAGCGGGCCCGCCTCGTCACGCTGCTCGGGCCCGGCGGCGCGGGGAAGACGCGGCTCGCGGAGGAGGCGGCCCCGCCGGGTGCCTGGCTCGTCGAACTCGCCCCGCTCGACCATCCGTCCGCCGTCCCCGGCGCCGTCCTGAGCGCGCTCGGCCTGCGGGAGACGCAGCTCGCCCCGCGCGAGGAGCGCGGCACGGGCCGGGGGAGCGCCACCGAGCTGCTGGTCGAGCATCTGGGGCGGCGGCGGTTGTTGTTGGTTCTGGACAATTGTGAGCATGTGGTGGGTGCGGCTGCGGAGTTGGCTGAGGTGTTGTTGACGCGGTGTGCGGGGTTGTCGGTGTTGGCGACGAGTCGTGAGCCGTTGGGGGTGCCGGGGGAGGTGGGGTGGGCGCCCATGGGGGGCGAG
>NZ_JAIUKE010000150.1 GCF_020176795.1 Streptomyces sp. 8L | reverse complement strand
CAAGCGTCAGCGACTCGGGGGCAGGCTCGGGCAGCGGTTGCATGGTGAGTACGGTAGCACACAGTACGAGAGTTCGGGATGGCCGAACTATGAGCAGGAGCAACCGCCGTCACAGGCGGCAACTCGCTTTGCGGGCACCTCGGTTCATCGACGGGCGGGCTCCTGGCCCCGGTCGGCCGCCAGCGCCTCCAGCCGTGCCTGCCACCTTCGCGCCCGCGAAGCCGGCCCGGGCCGCATCCCGGATGATCCGACCCATTCACGCACCGGCCGGATGCCGTGCAGGGCGTTGACCGTCCAGGTTTCGAGCCCTGCCAGGTCCTCCGGGCGGGGGCACGCGTGGGCGACGGGCGTCCCGGAGGCGGTGGCGAGCCGCAGGACGGCCTCCCGGGTGACGCTGGGAAGCAGATCAAGGCGTTCCGCGTCGGGCGCGTACAGGGTGTCGCCCTGCCACCACAGCAGACTGGTCGTCGTCCCTTCGATCAGCCGCCCGTCCGCGGACAGGAGGACCGCCTCATCCGCGCCCCGCCGCTGGGCCGCCGACCGCACGTCCGCCAGCCAGTCCAGGTCGGGGCCCTTCACCCGGGGGTGCCCGCGCCGGTCGTCACCGTCGTAGACCCAGGCCCGGACGGTCTCGGCACGGGGCGGCGCCGGCCTGAGCCACAGATGGAAGACCGGCTCGCCGCCGACGGCGGCGAGTTCGACGCGGGGGAACCACCGGCCGTCGCCGGGGACGAGGCACACCGCGGCGCGAAGGAAGGCCGAGGTACGTTCCCGCGGCACGGAGAACAGTGCGACGCAGGACGTGGCGAACCGGTCGAAGTGCGCGCCGAGGTCGACGACTTCGCCGTCGGCCACCAGCCAGGAGTCGATGACGTCCACGCCGCCGCCGGTCGGCACCTCCGTGAACCTCCCGCTCGACGCGGACCAGGACCAGCGCCGGCTGAGGGTTCCTTCGGCGCTCACACCGGGCGCCGGCTGGTGTGCGAGGGCGCGGGCGGCAGGGCCCGCAGTGAGGCGCTGGCCTTGAGGAGCATCTCGTCCAGCTCGCCCTGCGGGCTGGAGTCGAGGACGATGGCGCCGCCGGCCCCGATGCTCAGCTCGTCGCGGTAGCGGACGGCGGTCCTGATCACGATGTTGAGATCGGCCGTTCCGGTCAGCCCGAGGAAGCCCAGTGTGCCCGAGTAGACGCCCCGCGCCTCCGTTTCGAGGCCGTCGATGATCTCCATGGTGCGCAGCTTCGGCGCACCGGTCATCGATCCGCCGGGGAAGCAGTGGCGCACACACTCCACGGCGCTGATCTCCGGTCGCAGAACTCCCCTTACGGTGGAGACCAGTTGGTGCACCGTGGCGTAGGACTCCACTGCCATGAACCGCGGTACGCCGACACTGCCGATCTCGCAGACGCGGCCCAGGTCGTTGCGCAGCAGGTCGACGATCATGAGGTTCTCGGCGCGCGTCTTGCTGCTGCTGGCGAGCTCCGCCGCGAGTTCCGCGTCCTGGGCCGGGTCCGACCCGCGGGGCGCCGTTCCCTTGATGGGCTTCGTCTCCACCACCCGATCGGCGTCAATCTTGAGGAACCGTTCCGGCGACGAGCTGAAGACCGTGACGTCACCGAGCCGCAGCAGCGCCCCGTACGGCGCCGGGTTGGACGCGCGCAGCCTGCGGTAGTACTCCAGGTCGTCGCCGTCGAAGGGGACCCTGACCTTGTTGGTCAGGCATATCTCGTAGCTCTCCCCCGCGACGAGCTGGCGCCGGCACTCCTCGATGTCGCGGACGTAGCCCTGCGGGTCCCGGGACAGCGACGGGCCCGGATCGGCGGTGTCGCTCGCCGCCTCGGCGGCGCCCGTCCGCCCCTCTTCCCCGGCTCCGGCCGCGCCGAGCAGCGCGACCAGAAAGGCGGCGGTGTCGTCGATCCACGCCTGAGCGGCTTTCCTTGCATCCGGGTCGCCGCGGTGCAGCGCGATCACATAGGTGAGTTCACGCTCGTGGTCGACGGCGATCAGGCGGTCGGCGAACATCCAGGCCGCGTCGGGGGTTTCGGCGCTGTACCGGTTGTCCGAGCCGAGATCGCCCTTCAACTCGTAGCCGAGGTAGCCGACATAGCCGCCCGTGAAGTCGAACGGCATGCCCGCGCCGGTCATCCGGCGCTCGCTCAGGCGGCGGTCCAGGATGTCGAAGATGGTGCCGGCCTCCGTGTGCACGCCCTGCCCGTCCCGTACGACCACGGCCTGGTCGGCGAGGCGGTAGGTCAGTACCTCGCTGAGCGGTCCCGAGGCGTCGCCGAGGAAGGAGAAGCGCGAGAGTCCCGGCTCGACGCGGCTGCTGTCGAGCCAGAAGGCGTACTCGGAGCGCCCGAACAGCTGCGTGTAGGCCGCTTCGGTGTTGACGGCGCCGGGGACGGTGACTTCGAGGAGCTGGTAGGCGTCGTCCCCGGCCCGGGGCGCCGGCCGGGCGGGCGCCGGTGGCTTGCGTGTCCGGTCACGGGGAGTGTGTCCGCTCTCCCCCGCACCGGCGAGCGTGAGGTCCCTGAAGTTGGCGACGATCTCGCGGCCGTACTCCGAGGCGATGGACTCGGGGTGGAACTGGACGCCCCACTGGGGCCGTTGGCGGTGCCTGATCGCCATGACGACACCGTCCTCCGCCCATGCCGTGGCCTCGATCGTGCCGGGCAGGGGCTCTTCGCAGCACAGCGAGTGGTAGCGCACGGCGGTGAAGTCCTGCGGGATGCCCCTGAACAGGCCGTCGCCCGTGTGCCGGACCGTGGTGAGATGGCCGTGCCGCGGCCTGGGGGCGCGGTCGACGTTCGCGCCGGCGCCGAAGGCGATCGCCTGGTGGCCGAGGCACACCCCGAGCACCGGCAGACCGGTCCTGGCGAGGAGGGAGGGGACATGGCCCAGGTCGCGCGCCGTCCGCGGGCTTCCGGGACCGGGTGAGACCACGATGTTGTCGAACTCCGCGAGGTCCAGCGTGGTCAGGACCGGGTCGTCGTTCCGCAGAACGACCGGATCGCTGCCGTTCACCTCGGCTATCAGCTGGAAGAGATTGAACGTGTACGAGTCGTAATTGTCGATGATCAAGCTACGCATCGGGATACTCCCAGACGGGACGCCGGAACGCGGCGTCGGCACGGTCACCTGTGAGAGGCAGGGCTTGTGCGGTGGGCGTCCCAGGCCGCGCGGTGGTATTCACGAGGGTCCCTCTCGACTCGCCGGGAGCTGTCGAAAATCATGACAGAGCGGCTTTCGTCGTCATAGCGGGGCCAGCCGGCGTCACCGGTCGTGGCGAATTGCACCCAGCTTCGGCGCAGGGCGCGGCCGAGATCGGCGGGGGCGTCGGGACCGACCTGGGGGGCGAACGCCGGATCGTCGAGCTGGTCGAAGAGGAAGGGAACCTCAAGGAAGTGCGCCGCGCCGTAGCAGCCGTCGAAAGCGGGAGACTCCTGCCAGGCGAATTCGTAGGCGAACGTATTGCCGCCCGATTCGGCGTGCAGCTTGGTGAGTTCGATCGTGGGGCCGCGCCAGATCCAGTTGGTGACCGTTTCGGCGAGCTGCTCTCCGATCGGCAGGTGGCCGTACAGGGAGTCGGCGGCGGCACGGCATTCGTCCGGCACGTCGTACGCCTTCCGCGCGTCGAGTACGTCCTGCTCCGTGGCGGAGGTGAACTGCCCGTTGCGCATCAGGAAGTACCGGGACTCGTCGCGATTGGTGCCGATCAGGAGATCGACGGAGGCGGGAATGCGCTCGCTCAGCGCGGAGTCGGTGAACAGGGTGCCGTCCACCACCGGCATGTAGGGGCTGAACCAGTACGTGTACGGGTGCCAGCGGGCGGCGTCGCGGAAGCGGACGTCCAGGGCGCGGTGGCGACGGCCCAGCAGCTCCTTGAGCGGGATGTCGCGCAGGTCGGTCCCGATGTTCATGTCGGCGAGGACGCGCTCGGCGACCTCGCGTCCCTCGTCCGCCTCGGCCACCAGCGTGGGGCACGGGCTCTGCAGGATGGCCCGGTGGATGAGCCCCTCCCCCGCGACGGTCTTGGCGATCGCCGCGATGATGGCACTGCCGGACGAGTTGCCGAAGACGGTGACCGCGTCCGGGTCGCCGCCGAAGGCCGCGATGTTGTCCCGCACCCAGCGCAGGGCGGCGACCACGTCGAGCATGCCGGCGTTCGTGGTGCCGCCCGGCAGGGACAGGAATCCGTCCACGCCGAGGCGGTAGTTCATCGCGACGACGACAACGCCCTCGCGCGCGAAGACCGACCCGTCGGCCCGGGGGGTGGAGGCGCCGCCCGAGCTGTAGCCGCCCGCGTGCACCCAGACCATGACGGGCAGCCGCGCCGCCCCGGCGTCGGGCGTGTAGACGTTGAGGCTCAGGCAGTCGGTCTCCCACGGGTAGAGGGGAGTGGCGTCCACGAGCGAGTACGTCGGGGGCTGCGGCGCGCACGGCCCGAACTCGAAGGCTTCGAGCACCCCGTCCCACGGTCGCGGAGGCCGGGGCGGTTTGAAGCGGTTGTCACCGTAGGGCTCCGCCGCGTACGGGATTCCCTTGAACGAGACGACACCCTCACGCACCTTGCCGGCCACCACGCCCGAGGTCGTGGTCACCAGAACCGGCTTCGTCGCGTTCTCGTGTGTGGTCACTGCTGATCCTTTCCGGATATCTCCCGCACCGGGCCGCCGCGGGCCGAATCCTGAAGAGAAGAGGGGTGCCTCATATTCCCGGAAGTGGATGACCGCATTCAGTCACCGCGGCGGCGGGACGGCCCTTCCCCGCACCGGGCCGCGCCGATCACCATAACCGTACGGCCGGGCCCACAGACGGCCGCGGAACAAGTGGAGGATGGCCACATGTGGCCACCCTCTTCCGGTTGTTGCGGGTTTCGACAGCCGATACATAGCGTCTCCTGCGTCCGAAGTTGGACATCAACCCGAGACGAGGAATCGGTAATGGGGGAACATACCCAAGTACTGGTGATCGGCGGCGGCCCGGCCGGCAGCACAGCCGCCGGACTCCTTGCACGACAGGGCATCCAGGTCACTCTGCTGGAAAGCTCGACCTTTCCGCGATACCACATCGGCGAGTCGATCCTGCCTTCGGTTCTTCCGGTACTCGACCTGCTCGGCGTCCGGGAGAAGATCGACAACTACGGCTTCGTCCGCAAGGACGGCGCGTACTTCGAGTGGGGCCCGGAGAACTGGGACCTCAACTTCGACCACCTCACAGGACCGGGCCGCTACAGCTACCAGGTGATCCGATCCGAATTCGATCACATTCTGCTGGAAAACGCCGGTGAACTCGGCGCGAACATACGACAGGCGGTGCGGGTCACCGAGATCGAATTCGACGACGGCAGGCCGGTCAAGGCCCACTGGGCCTCCACCGCCGACCGGTCGGTCACCGGTGAGATCACCTTCGACTTCCTGGTGGACGCGTCCGGCAGGGCCGGTGTGATGGCCACCAAATACCTCAAGAACCGCCACTACCAGGAAGCGTTCAAGAACGTCGCGGTGTGGTCCTACTGGCGCGGTGTCAAACCGCTGGACGTGGGCCCGGCGGGCGCGATCGCGGTCTGCTCGGTTCCCTACGGCTGGTTCTGGTCGATTCCGCTGCACGACGGCACGCAGTCGGTCGGCCTGGTCGCCAAGAGGTCGACGTTCGCCGCGGAGCGGGAGCGGCTCGGCGGGATCGAGGAGGTCTACTTCGACGCCCTCGCCCAGTGCCCCCGTATCGCCGACTCGGTGGAGGGCGCGGAGCGGCTGCCCGAGTTCAAGGTCGAGCAGGACTACTCGTACACCTCGGAGCGGTTCACCGGCCCGGGCTACCTGATGGTCGGCGACGCCGCCTGCTTCCTGGACCCGCTGCTGTCCACGGGCGTGCACCTGGCCACCTTCAGCGCGCTGCTGGCCGCCGCGGCCATCTCCGCCGTCGTGGAGGGCGACCTGTCGGAGGAGGAGGCCACCGGGTTCTTCTCCAAGGCGTACCGGCAGGCGTACGAGCGGCTGCTGGTCGTGGTGTCGTTCTTCTACAAGAGCTACAACCGCGAGTCGCAGTTCTTCGAGGCCGACAAGCTGACCCGGCGCGAACGGCACATGCTCAACCTGTACGAGTCCTTCCTCCACATCGTGACCGGGGTCGAGGACCTGAGCGACTCCCGGGACGGCAGCTCGGCGCTCGACAGGGTGGCCGAACGCATCCACGCCCAGGGCGACAGCAAGACCGAGGGCGGCGTACTCGCCGGCCACAACGAGGCGATGAACTCGATGCCGTCCTCGCCGGACAAGGCGGTGGGTGGCCTGTATCTGGAGATGCAGCCGAGGCTGCGCATCCGGCGGCTGGCCGAACCGGCCGTCGAGACGGAGTGACCTCCGGGGGATCGCCCCGTTCCTGTTCCTGATCGGCCGGGAACCCGCCCGCCGTCCACCGCGCCGGGGTACCGCCGCCGTCCTGCACCACGGCGGCTCGCCGACCGGCCCGGCGTTCGGTGTGCCGCGGCCCGTGCCGGCCGAGTGGCAGACGAGACGGAGGGCCGTGCGCAAACCGTACGTGGTGGCGCCGGTCGGGCTGCTCGCGGCTCGGCGCGGCGTACCTTCTGCTGCCGGTCCGAGCGGGGGTTGTACTCGCTGAGGGTGCTCATGGCGGTGGTGACCACCGCGATGGCGGGACCCCTGCTCCGCGCTCTGTACCCCGCCCGGCTGGTCACGACGGACCGGAGCCGGGCCGCCGAGCCGGTCCCGGTCCGCACACCGGTCCGCACCTGACGGGCGGACGACAGCAACGGGCGTACGTACGGCGGCACACGGCGCGAACAGGCACGGCACACACCACCGCACAGCACAGCACGGCAGGCACGGCGCCACGGCACGGCACACATGATCTCGAATGGAGTGGCACTCATGGTCAGCGAGCTGATCAATACCGACAAACGATTCCTGGAGATCCTCGACCGGCTGACCAACAAGTCGATCGACGACTACTACAACCCCTACCGGCTGTTCGAGTGGCCGGAGCGCCTGCCCGAGGACATGTGGTGGATGACACCGGAGCTGACCGCCACTCACGGCACCTCCGTCGCCGAGCGCCTGACCGAACAACAGCTGCACACTCTCTCCAAGTTCGAGAGCATCAACTTCTACAGCCTGAACGTGCACGGCATCCGGGAACTGCTCATCGAGGTCACCCGACGCATCCACACCCGGGGATTCGAGACGCCGTCGGAGTTCTTCCACCACTTCATCGGTGAGGAGAACGAGCACATGTGGTTCTTCGCCGAGTTCTGCCTGCGCTACGGCAAGAAGATCTACCGGCAGCCCGCCGGGGCGAGTGCGGAGATCCCCAAGTCGGAGGTCGAGAGCCTGCTGGTCTTCGTACGCATCCTGATCTTCGAGGAGCTGGTCGACCACTTCAACTCCCGGATGGCCCTGGACGACCGGCTGCACGAGACCATCCGGGCCATCAACCGCATCCACCACCAGGACGAGTCCCGGCACATCGCGTTCGGCCGCGAGCTGGTCACCGCGCTCTTCACCGACGTGCAGCGCACGTCGACCGAGCAGGAGCTGGCCGACATCGCCGACTACGTGCGCCGGTACATGACGTACAGCATCGAGTCGCTGTTCAACCCGCACGTCTACCGGGACGCGGGACTCGCCGACCCGCTGGCCGTGCGCGAGGAGCTGCTGGCCTCGCCCGCGCGGGTGGCGTACGAGCAGAGCATCTTCCGCAAGACGTCCAAATTCCTCGAAAAGATAGGGATCATCTGATGGCGCCGCGTACCGCGCCGGTCACACACACGGGCGCACTGGCCATCCTCGATCCGGACCAGACCGATCTGCTCCGCGAGCTGGACGGTGTGTTCACCGGCTGGGGCCGGGCCGCGGGGGCCCGGGAGATCCTGCCGCCCCCGATGTATCCGGTGTCGGATCTGGAGAAGTTCGATGTCTACCAGAACTTCCCGCAACTCGCCCTGGTGGCTGCCTCGCTGGAGCTGGCCGGCGGTCCGCCCGAGCCGGCGGACGGCCGGTTTCCCACGGCCGCGCTGGAGGAGGCCAGGCTCGGCCTGCCGCACGCCACCTGCTTCGGCGCCTACCTGTTCTACGAGGGCGCCGAGCTCACCCAGGACACCCTGGTGACCCTGGTGAACCGGTGCTTCCGCAACGAGGACCACTACGTCCCGCTGCGCCGTCTCGCCAGCTTCCAGATGCGGGAGATCGTGGCGCTCGGCTCCTACGAGCACACCCAGCGGGTTCTGGCCGCCTTCACCGAGCGGATCACCGCGTTCGGCGCGGAGCTGGGGCTCGGCCTGAACCGGCTCGCGGCGTCGGACCCGTTCTTCGAGAACGACGGCGCGCGCGCCCTGATGTCCAGGCTCAGCCCGGTCAAGTACGAGTTCCAGGCGGGCGACCTGGCCATCGCGTCGGTCAACACCCACCGCAACTTCTTCGGTGAACGCTGCGGCATCCGGCTGGCCGGCGGCTCCGGCCACGCCTTCACCAGCTGCGTGGCGTTCGGTCTCGAACGCTGGCTCGCCGTCCTGCTGGACGCACACGGCGGCGCCGTCGAGGCGCGCGCGGCGGTACGGGACGCCGCCGCGCGCGTCACATGACGGTGGCGGGCCGGGTCGGCATCGACATGGTCCCCTTCGGCCGGGTCCGCGACCTGGTACGGGACGGGCCCCTGCTGGCCCGCATGCTCTCCCCCGAGGAGATCGAGCTCTCCCACGGCACCGAGGGACCGGACATCCCGGGTATCGCGGGCCGGCTGGCCGCGAAGGAAGCGGTGTTCAAACTGTTCCACGCGCCCGGCCAGACCCTGCCGTGGCGCGGCATCGAGATCCTCACCGCCGACGGCGGATGGCCGGTCGTCCGGCTGGCGGGCCGGGCCGCGGAGCTGGCGGAGCGCGCAGGCATCGAGGACATCTCGGTCAGCATCACCCACGACGACCCCTGTGCCGTGGCCGTGGCGTTCACGGCCTGCGACCCACACAACAGGAGTGCAGATGGCAGCGACAGGCATTGACGAAGTCCGCAACTGGATTCTGAAGCGGCATCCGGAGCGGCAGACCATCGACAGCGAGGAGAACCTCATCGAGACCCGTCTGGTCGACTCGCTGACCTTCGTCGAGCTGGTCTACGTGATCGAGAACGCCACCGGCGTGGAGATCGATTTCGACAACATCGACATCCAGGACTTCCAGACCCTGGCCGCCATCGAAAAAGCCTTCTTCATCGCGGCCTGACACACACCTGAAGGGAAGCACCCATGGAAGCCGTCTCATACACGTCCCAGTGGACAGCCGCGGCACGGGCGTTGGAGACCGAACGCGGCGACCGGGCGATCTTCGCGGACCCCCACGCCCGTGCGCTGGCCGCGCCCCGCGGATTCGAGCTGCTGGAGAAGAACCGGGGCAGCGGGCTCATCCCGTTCATCGCCATCCGCACCCGGTACCTGGACGAGGGCATCCAGCAGATCCTCGCCGACAACGACATCCAGCAGATCGTGTTCGTCGCCGCCGGCATGGACACCCGGCCGTTCCGGCTCGGCTGGCCGGACGACGCGACCGTGTACGAAGTCGACTTCCCTGCCCTGCTCGAGGAGAAGCGCCGCCGGCTGGGCAAGCTGTCCGCGCGGCCGCGGGTGACGCGCAAGGAGGTGGCGGTCGACCTGCGGAAGGAGTGGCTGCCCAAGCTCGAAGCGGCCGGATTCGACCGCGGCAGGCCCACCCTGTGGGTCGTCGAGGGGCTGATGTTCTTCCTCACCGAGGAGCAGGCGACCAACCTGCTGCGCACTCTCGGCTCGGCCTCGGCCCCCGGCAGCTGGCTGGGGGTGGACTTCGTCAGCAAGGCGCTGCTGCGCAGCCCGTTCTCCCGGGACTTCCGCCGCAACCTGACGGAGGACGGCACTCCCTGGCTGTTCGGCACCGACGAGCCGGAGGAGTATCTCGCCTCGGTCGGCTGGAAGGCGCGCGACGTCAAGGAGCCGGGTGAGGCGAGCACCGCGCACGAGGACTGGCCCTTCGAGGTGCAGCCCCGCGACCGGAAGGGGCCCTCGCGCAGCTGGCTGGTGCGGGCCGAGTTCGCGGGCAGCTGAGCGCGGCGCCCCGGTCGAGGAGCCCCTGACGGCGAACCCCCGGGGGCCGCTCGCGAGGGGGCCACCGCCGGCTCTGCACACCTCCGGTCCCGCCCGGGACCGCCTGTCAGCGAAATGAATCCGTGTCGGAGGGAGAGATCAGTATGGCGACCGACGGTCGCGCGTGGTGGACGGCAGCGGGCGGTTACGTCGCCGAGCTGCTCTCCGTCCTCGCGAAGGAGCCGGGAGCACCGGTGCTGCACTACCGCGGTTCCTGGATCACCGGGGGCGCGTACGTGCGCACGGTGACCGGGACCCACCGGGCCCTGCACGAGTGCGGTGTGGGACACGGCACGGTCGTCGGCGTGCTCACCGCGCCGAACAGCCCCGACATCCTCGCGGTGCGGCACGCCGCCCATCTGCTGCGGGCGGCGGTCGGCCACCTGAGGTCGACCAATCCGGGGTCGAGTGCGGCGATGCTGGGGATCGAGGACCAGCTGGACATCCTCCGGACCACCGGGGCGGCGGTGCTGTACTGCGACCGGGACAGCGCCGGCCGGGCGGCCGAGCTCGCGCGGCGGGCCGGTCTCCCGCTGATCGGCCCCGGCGTGCCGGGCGCGCGGCAGGTCGCGCCGGGGGACGACCCGGGCCCGGCAGAACCTGTGCCCTGGTCGCCCGGGGATCTCGCCGCCATCGCGTTCACCAGTGGCAGCACCGGGCGGCCCAAGGGCATCAGGAAGTCTCGACGGGCCTGGGACAGCGTGGTGTACGGCACGATCGCCCAGGGCCGGGAGGCCGAGCGGATCACGGCCCTGGTCGGCACCCCGCTGGCCCAGACGGTCGCGCAACTCGCCGACGCCGCGCTGATCGACGGGGGCCGGCTGGTGCTGCTTGAGGAGTTCGAACCTGAGGCCTGGCTCCGTGCGGCGCGCGAGCACAACGCGACCAGGACCTTCATGGCCACGAGCCATCTGTACCGGATCATCGACCGCCTTCAGGAGCAGGGGCTGCGGGACGCGGCGGCCGCCGGCCTGGCCGGCCTGAGCCGCCTCGACTACGCGGGGAGCCCGGCGGCGCCCGCCCGGCTCGCGGAGGCGGTCGACCTGTTCGGCCCCAGCCTGTACCAGCAGTACGGGACCTCCGAGACCGCCAGGATCTGCAACCTGCTGCCGGAGGAGCACGCCGATCCAGAGCTGCGGGCAACGGTGGGACGGCCGTTTCCCGGTGTGGAGATCAGTGTCAGCGACCTGGAGACGGGCGCCGAACTCGGCGCGGGGCAGGCCGGCGAGGTGCGGGTCCGCTCCCCGCATGTCATGGACGGCTATGTCGACGCGGCGCTGACCGCGCGGGTGCTCCGCGACGGCTGGTATCACACCGGCGACATCGGGTTCATCGACGAGCACGGCCGGCTGCATCTGCTGGACCGGGTCGCCGATGTGGTCAAGGTCGACGGCGTCAAGGTGTATCCCACGGTGATCGAGCGCGCCACCCTGACGCTCCCCGGCATCACCCAGGCGGTCGTCTACGGGTTCCTCGGCGAGGACGGCCTTGAGCATCTGCACGCGGCGATCACACTGCGCCGCGGCGCCTCGGTGAGCATCGACGAGGTGCGCGGGCACATCGGCAACATCCTCTCGCCCGCGCACGTCCCCGAGACCGTGCTGGTCCTCGACGAAGTCCCCCTGAACGCCGCTGGAAAGCCCGACAAACCGCGCCTGCGACTGCGGCACACCTCGCACGCGTGAGAGCAGACGGAGCCACAACCCACAACGGAGTCGGAGAACATGCCAACGCATCTGGAACACTTCACGGCCGAGCTGGCCCCGGCGGGGACCCCCACACGTGAATTCCTTGAGATCAGCAGACGAGCCGGGCACTTCCCGAGCGCCATGGCACGGGTACCCGACGGCGAGACCGAGGTGAGTGTCTGGTGCAGCAACGACTACCTCGGTATGGGACAGCATCCGATGGTGCTGGCGGCCGTGCACGACGCGGTCGCCAAGTTCGGTGCGGGTTCCGGCGGTTCACGCAACATCGGCGGCACGAACCACCAGCATGTCGCGCTGGAGCACGAGCTCGCCGACTGGCACGGCAAGGACGCGGCGCTGCTGTTCGCCTCCGGCTACACCGCCAACGACGGTGCGCTCACGGTGCTCGCGGGGACCCCGGCCGACACCGTCGTCTTCTCGGACGCGCTGAACCACGCCTCGATCATCGACGGGCTGCGGCACAGCGGCGCGACCAAGCGGATCTTCCGGCACAGCGATGTCGGGCACCTTGAGCAGTTGCTCGCCGAGACCGACCCGGAGCTGCCGAAGCTGATCGTGCTGGAGTCGGTCTACTCGATGTCGGGCGATGTCGCCCCGCTCGCCGAGATAGCCGACCTGGCGGAGCGGTTCGGCGCGACCACGTTCCTCGACGAGGTGCACGCGATCGGCATGTACGGGCCGCAGGGCGCGGGCATCGCGGCACGTCTGGGCATCGCCGACCGCTTCGACGTGATCATGGGAACGCTCGCCAAGGGGCTCGGGACGGTGGGCGGCTACATCGCGGGGCCCCGCGACCTCATCGACTACGTCAGGAGCACGTCCCGGGCGTTCGTGTTCACCACTTCGCTGCCGCCGGCCACGGCGGCGGGCGCGCTCGCCGCGGTGCGGCACCTGCGCGGGTCCGAGGCGGAGCGGGGACGGCTCCTCGAAAACGCCCAACTGCTGCACCGGCTGCTCGACGAGGCCGGCATCCCCTTCAAGTCCACCGACTCGCACATCGTCTCCGCGGTCGTCGGCGACGACGCGCTGTGCAAGGAGGCGTCGGCACTGCTGCTCGCCCGGCACCGCATGTACGTGCAGGCGATCAACGCCCCCAGCGTGCCCGCGGGTGAGGAACTGCTGCGGATCGCGCCCTCCGCCACCCACACCACGTCGGACGTGCGCAAGTTCGCCGAGGCGCTCGCAGGGATCTGGCTCGACCTCGGTATACCCACCGTCTCCGAGCGGAAGGGGACGTCCACGGCCGTAAGGGAAGCGGTGTGACCCGACCCTTGGCCGCCGTGCTCGCCGACACAGCGGCACGGCGGCCGGACGCGCCGGCGGTGGTCTTCGAATCCGCCACCCTCACCTACCGGCTGCTGTGGGAGCGCGCCCTCTCCTGCGCCGCCGGCCTGCGCGCGCACGGGATCGGGCCGGGCGACCGCGTCGCGATACTGCTGCCCAACACCCCGGAGTTTCCCGTCGCCTACTACGGGGCCATCGCGCTGGGCGCCACCGTGGTCCCGATGAACACGCAACTGCGCTGCGAAGAGATCGAGTTCGTACTCACCGACAGTGGCGCGCGAGCGCTGATCTGCGCCCCGGCGACCGTGAGCGAGGGCGCGAAGGCGGCTGCCGCCGCCGACGTCACCCTGTTCACGACCGGCGACGGCGGCACCGAGGGGATACGGCTCGATCCACACCAGCCCGTTCCCCGGGGCGCCGGGTACTTCCCCAGCTCCCCCGACGACATCGCGGCGATCCTGTACACCTCCGGCACCACCGGCCGCCCCAAGGGCGCCATGCTCACACACCGCAACATCGTCACCAACATCGAGGTCACGGCCGTCTCCCCGTTCGCCACCGAGCCCGACGACGTACTGCTGTGCGCTCTCCCGCTGTCCCACACCTTCGGCCAGACCTGCATCATGAGCGTCGCCTTCCATGTCGGCGCGGCCGTCGTCCTGATGGCCAGATTCACCGCGGCCGCCGCCGCGGAACTGATGGCGCGACACGCCTGCACCGTGTTCATGGGCGTGCCGACGATGTATCACGCACTGCTTGAGGCGGCCGGCGACGGCACCCGCGCGCCCCGGCTGCGCCGGGCGTACAGCGGCGGTTCGGCTCTGGCGGTACCGGTCCTCGAACGGGTCCAGGAGGTGTTCGGCTGCCAGGTGTACGAGGGGTACGGGCTGACCGAGACCTCCCCGTGCGTCGCCTACAACCACCCGGGGCGGCCCACGCGGGCGGGCACGGTCGGGACCCCGATCGCCGGGGTCGAGGTCGGCATCGCCCGTGCGGCACGAGAGGACCGGATCGACCTGCTGCCCGCGGGCGAGGTCGGAGAAGTGGTGATCCGCGGCCACAACGTCATGTCCGGATACCTCGGCCTGCCCGAGGAGACGGCCGCTGCCCTCGTCGACGGCTGGTTCCGCTCGGGCGACCTGGGCGTGCTGGAGGCGGACGGCATGCTGCGGCTGGTCGACCGGAAGAAGGACGTCATCCTCCGGGGCGGCTACAACGTCTACCCCCGCGAGGTCGAGGAGGTCCTGCTGCGGCATCCCGCCGTCGCGCAGACGGCCGTGATCGGGCTCCCGGACGACCGTCTGGGCGAGGAGGTATGCGCGGTCGTGGTGGTCCGGCCCGGTATCGCGCGGGACCCCGCGCTGGCCGCCGATGTCGTCGCGTGGAGCCGCGACCGGCTGGCCGGCTACAAGTATCCGCGCCGTGTCGAGTTCACGGAGACCCTGCCCACGGGTCCCAGCGGAAAGGTACTCAAACTCTCGCTGGTGCAGCTCTATTCATAACGCGGGAGTGCGCATTGGGGAGGTCGCGTGCAGGAAACGCCCAGGAGATCCGCGGTGCGGCAGCGCGCGGAGCGTCAAGAGGAGCCATATCTCCCCGATGCCGGGGAGGTCGATGTGCCGGGGCTCAGATTCGGCAGATCGCTGCGCATTCCCGAGGAGGACACCGAACACACCAGGGCCCTGGCGGAGATCGCCGCGGAACTGCTGCCGCCGATCATCGTCCACCGTCCGACCATGACCGTCATCGACGGCCTCCACCGCAGCCGGGCGGCGCTCCTGCGCGGCGAGAACGTGATCAGGGCCCGGTTCTTCGACGGTACCGCCGAGGAGGCCTTCCTCCTTTCGGTCCGCGCGAACCGGGCCCATGGGCTGCCCCTTTCCCTCTCCGAGCGCAAGGCGGCGGCGGCCAGGCTGATCACGATGTTCCCCGACCGGTCGGACCGTTGCATCGCGGGGGCGGCCGGCCTCTCCGACAAGACGGTCGCCAGGCTCCGTTCAACCTCGGAAGTTCCGCGGCCGAACGCGCGCACGGGTACGGACGAGCGCAGGCGGCCCGCCGACGGCGCCGAGCGGCGCAGGCTCGCGGCCCGGCTCCTCGCCCTCGAACCCCGTACGTCCCTGCGGCACGTGGCCGGCGAGGTGGGCCTCTCCCCCGCGACCGTCCTGGACGTCCGCAGGCGGATGGCGCGGGGAGAGGACCCGGTGCCCACCGGGTCGGCCCGCACCGGAGTCCTCAGCAGTGTGCCGTGCCGGCCCGCGCCCGCCTCGCGGGACCCGGAGCCCGACCCCGGGCCGGTCCTGCGGCAGCTCCGCGACGATCCGGCCCTCAGATCCTCCGAAGCGGGCCGCGACCTGCTTCGCTGGCTGCACGCCCATGCGCCCGGCCGTGAGGGGTGCATGGCGTTGATGACCAACTCCCCACCGCACTGCCGTGACCGAATCGCCGACCTCGCGGAGATCTACGCCGCGGAGTGGTACGCGTTGGCCGGGAGGCTGCGTGAGCGGTCGGGTGACTCCTGGCTGGAACCCGAGAAGAGAGGAAGTGCGTCGTGACGTCTCCCCGCAAGAAGCTCGCGCCCGTGACGGAGAACTGGCAGACCGGTCTCGCCCTGGTCGCGCACCCCGACGACCTTGAATACGGAGCCGCCTCCGCGATCGCGCGCTGGACCGCGCAGGGCAAGAAGATCTCCTACTGCCTGGTGACCAGCGGGGAGGCCGGTATCGACGGAATGGCGCCGGACGAGGCAAGGCCGGTCCGGGAGGCGGAACAGCACGCGTCCGCCGCGATCGTCGGTGTCGACACCGTCTCGTTCCTCGGCTTCCCGGACGGCGTCCTGGAGTACGGGCTGCCGCTGCGGCGCGCCATCGCGCGGGAGATCCGCGTCCGCCGTCCCGAGATGGTGATAACCAACAACCTCCATGACACCTGGGACGCCGAGGAGTTGGGCAGGGAGCACGCTCCGCTCAACCACGCAGACCACACCGCCACCGGCCGGGCGATCATCGACGCGGTCCGTGACGCCGCCAACCGGTGGGTCTTCACCGACCTCCTCGACGAGGGCCTGGAACCGTGGGGCGGTGTGCGCCAGGTCCTCGTCGCACACTCCCCGCTGGCCGAGCACGGTGTCGATGTCACGGAGTCCTTCGACAGCGGTGTGGCCTCGCTGAACGCGCACGAGGCGTACATCAAGGGCCTCGGCCGGGCGGATTTCGACCCGGCCGAGTTCCTGGAGTCCCTGGGCCGGCGGGCGGGCACCTACTTCGGCTCCAAGCTCGCGACCTCCTTCGAGGTCATCAGGTTCGCCTCCGACGACTGACCCCCGGCCTGCGGCCCCGGAGGTCGGCGACGCCTGCTTGGCCGGACCGGCACCGCCGTCGCGGAGCCCGGCCGCGACCGGCCCGGCCCCGCGACGGCGGTGGTCAATGCTTGAAGAACACCCCTTCGGCCGGCAGACAGCCCGCGGCTACCAGCGACTTGGACAACTCGCCGCCGATCTCGGCCAACCGCCGCGCGCCCTCGTCCCCGAGAACGCGCCAGGGCCCCGCGGCCATCCGGTCGGTGTCCTCCTCCACCCGCGCACGCAACGCCGCGCCCTGCTCGGTGATGTCACCGGCCGCGTCGACGATCCCGCGCACGCGCAGTTCCTCGATCGCGTCGTTCCACTGCTCCTTCGACCAGCCGCGGTGGGACTGCGCGAACGACGGCAGGAAGCCGGCGTGGGTCGCGGAGTGGCTCACCATGGACTGGAGTCCGCCGAGACCGGCGTTGACCAGAGCGGCGATGTGCCCGTCGCCCCGGTGTTCGCGCAAGGTGGCCAGTCCGTGCCACAGCACCATGTGCGGTTCGTCCGGCCAGTCCAGTTCCTGGTGCGACGCCGCCAGCGGGCGTCCCTCGGTGTCCGCGCTCAGCGTGGCGCGCCGCGCGAGTTCCGCGGCCTCCGCGACCCGGGGCGAAGCGAGTACCTCGGAGCCCAGCATCCGGTGGAGTGCGCGATCCGCCGCCACGAGACGGGCCTCGATCACCTTGGCCGGGCTCGCCAGCTCCCAGGCCCTGGGAATGTTCTCCCGAACCCGGTCCGGGTGGAAGTTGTAGAAGGTCGCATGGACCACCGAGGCGGGCACCGCGCCCATGGGCGCAGCCCTGCCACCGAAATAGCACATCACGCCGGGTTCGAGACCGGCGGCGCCCAGCTCCTCGTCGCATTCCGGAGCGAAATACACCATGGCCGCGTAGACTTGGAGCTGCCGCATCGCCAGGCCGATCGCTTTGTCATCCATACCGGAAGGCTATCCTCAGCTATTTTGAATTGTCGCCCTTGATGCCCAGTCAAACACTGAACGCGATTGAACACCCGAAAAACACTCATCGATACGGCGAAACGTCGCCCTGACAAAAGCGCCGGGAATAACCGGAGCTGTCACCGGGGCCGGCCCGTGCCGTCGTCGAAGGCGCGGATGGGCGGGATACGAGGAGACGCGGACGTACGGAGAGGCGCGCCGGTGTGAGGCGGGCGGCGGCAGCGGGGCGCGGTCCCGGTGGGAGCGACGCGATCCACGCAGGCCGGTGCCGGGACCGTGCGAGGTGCTGAGCCGGTACGGGGCGGGCCCACGGGACGCGCTGTCACCGCGCACTCGCGCGGCCAAGAGGGCGATGTTACGGGGCCGTTGGCCCTGAACGGCGCCGGGCGACGCGATCAGGCGCTGAGCCCGACCGCGTCCGGGGCCGGACGGGGCGTCTCACCCTCCGACGGGTCGACGCCGACTCGTGCCCGACGGGCGGCTCGGCGTCTTTCCGCTCACTCGGCCGGGGCCGTCCGTCACGCGACCGGGTCGCCGGGCCCGGTGGCGCCGAACCCGAGGACGCGGGCCCTGGGGTCCTTCGCCACGGCCTCGGCCAGTGCGTCCAGGTCGTCCCTGGCGTGGATGAACCGCCCGTGCAGGACGTCGTACCGCCCGGAAACCAGGGCTGCCACCATCTTCGCGCCCACGGTGACGGGCAGGAACGCCGTGTCGGGTATGTCGTCGTAGTCCGGGCGCTGCTCGGTCATGGCGGTGCGCACCATGCCGGGGTTGATGTCGAGCACGACGACCCCGCGGCCGGCGGTCTCGTGCGCGAGGGCGCCGGTGAACCGTGCCAGTGCGGCCTTGGACGCCGCCAGCCCGCTGAAGGTGGCCACGGAGTCGTCCCGGACCGCCACCCTGGTGTTGATGTTGACCACGTACCCGTGGCCCCGTTCGAGCATGGCCGGGACCATCCTGCGGCAAAAGAGCATGGGCCCGCGCACATTGGTCGTCATGACCTCCCACCAGTCGTCCGGATCGGTCTCGGCGAAGGGGCCGAACCGCCCGGCGTAACCGGCGTTGTTGACGAGGACATCGACGTGCCCGAAGCGCTTCTCCACGGTATCGCAGCAGTGTTCGACATTCTCCGGGTTGGAGACGTCTCCCGTCACCGAGACGACCTCGCCCCCCATCCGTTCGATGTTTTCCGCCGTGACGGACAGATCGGCCGACAACTTGTCGACAAGGCCGAGGTGATAACCGTGCTTGGCCAACGTGATGGAGATCTGCCGACCGATTCCGCGGGCCGCTCCTGTTACCAGCGCGACTTTGCCGGTGTCCGCGCTTCCGACTCCGAACAATTCGCCCTCCTTCGGGGTGTGGGCATGCGACCCGACGGTATGGGCACCGCGCGGTGTTGTCGATCTGTTCAAGCACGGCGGCCCGTCTCCCCGGCGGCCGGTACCCTGAGGCCCGCGCGCGGGCGGGCGTGGTGCCGCTTCCCGCGGGGCGTACCCGGATAGTTTTCTCCGACCGGCCGGTTGGCCGACAGGCCGACAACCGCTGCCGGCCGACAACTGCTGCCTACTGCCTGCCCAAACGCTCCGGAGGTTGTGATGGAACCGCTTGACGCCCGGTTCGCCGACGCACGGGAGTTGTACGCCCGTGCCCGAGACGAACTGGCGGCCGCCGCCGTGCACAACGAGTTCGTGGATCTGGTGGAGGCCGGGGCGGCGCCGCGCGAGCGGCTGTTCGAGCTGGCCGCGGAGGAGTCGTTCTTCGTACGCAGCGACCGGCGCAGCTTCTCTCTGGCCGCTGCGCGGTTCGGGGCCGACGACGTGGCCGCGGAGCTCTTCCTCGGCCTGGCCCAGGGAGAGTCGCGGGCCCTGGAACTGCTGGCCCGGCTGACGTCGGCGCTCACCGGGACGGGCGCACGGACGGCCCCGGCGGAGGGCGATCCGGGCCAGGACCGGCCGGCCGGATGGCGGCCCTCCCCTGTCGCACGGGGATACCCCCACTATCTCGGCTGGCTGGTCACGTTCGGGACGCGCAGCGAGCTGGCCCTGGCGCTGCTGGTGAACTTCGGCTTCTGGGGCGGCTATTGCGCGCGCCTGGCGGAGGCGCTACCGAGGCGGTACGGCGTGAGCGGCGGTGACGTGGAGTTCTTCACGTTCTTCTCGGCACTGCCGCCAGGGTTCGAGGAACAGGCCGGACGCCTTCTCCAGGCGGGCCTGGACGCGGGAGAGGACCCTTCTGCGGCGCTGGAGGCGGCACGGATGATGCAGGCGTACGAGTCGGCGTTCTGGCAGTGGCTGGCCCGGTGAGACGAACGCGCCCCCGGCCCGCGCCTACACCAGGGAACTCGTACCGGACGGCTCGGTGCCGGCCGGGGTCTTCAGCTGGGTCAGGGCCGCGGTGGCGAGTGCGGTGATTCCGGTCTCCAAGGAATCCGACGAGCGCTACGAGGAACTCTCACGGAAGTACACCGCGCTGCTCGCGGACTCCGCCGAGGGCGAGCCGCCCGACGACGAGCGGCGCCGCCCGGAAACACGCTGAGCGCCCGGCGCACGGGCACTTGAGCGCCGCCTGCGACGGAGCCGGCGGACGTACGGACATCGGCCCGCGGCGGGCCCGCGCGCTCGCGACGCCTGCCCTCGGACGGACGCGGTTTCCCCCACGCGGCGGGCGTGCGGTACGAAGTCGGATGTGAACGAACAGCCCCAGCCTCCGACCGTACGCGTGTTCATCGCCCTCGCCCCGCCCGACCGGGCGAAGGAGGAACTGGACCGGGAACTGGGCCGGGCCCGGGCCGCCCACCCCCGACTGCGGTGGAACCGCATCGAGGACTGGCACATCACCCTGGCCTTCCTCGGGGAGCTGCCGGCCTGCACCGTCCCTCTCCTGCGCGCGCCGCTCGCCGCCCTCGCGGCGGACCACGAACCGTTCCCGCTGGCCCTGCGCGGCAGCGGCACGTTCGACGGCCGGGTGCTGTGGAGCGGCCTGGACGGCGATCTCGACGCGATGCGCCTGCTGGCCGAGGGGGTGCGCTCCGTGGTGAAGAGCCGCGGTGTCGCCTTCGCGGACCGGCCCTTGCGGCCCCATCTGACGCTGGCTCGCGCGCGACGGGGCGACCAGTCCTCGGTCGAGGGGATCGCCGAGGGGATCGCGGACTTCACCGGCAGCACGTGGCCCGCCGAACGTCTGCATCTGGTCGGCAGCAACGCGGGCCGCGGCCCGGAACCGATCCGCTACCGCGACATCGAGGCGTGGCCCCTCGGCCACGGGAAAGCGTAGGGGCCGACCGTTCGGCCCCTACGGTCGCGGGCCGACAGGCAGGGCCCGCGCGTCTGCGTGCTCGACGGGGCGTCTCCCGCCGGGGGCACCGTGCTCGACGGGGCGTCTCCCGCCGGGAACAGGGTGCTCGACGAGCGCCGTCTCCCGCCGGAGGCACCGCGCCCCTTCGCGATCAGGCCACCACCGCCGCCGCCTTCGCCCGGTCGTGCTTCCAGAAGCCGGAGAAGGTGATGCGCTCCTTCGGCAGACCCGATCGGTGCACATGGCGGCGGCCCTCCGTGGCCAGCGTCGATTCACCGACCACGAAGGCGTATCCGGACCCGTCGAAGTCCTGGTGCCCGCGGAGTTCCTCCAGGGCGGCGGCGCCCGGTACCGCGCCGGGGTCGTCGCGCACGACCCAGGTCACCCGGACGCCGTCGGGTGCGTCGAGGGCGCGCCGGTCGCCGGCCGTCGGGATCTCCTGGATGACGCGCCCGACGGTGTCGCGCGGCAGCGAGCGCAGGATGCCCGCGGTCGCCGGCAGCCCGCTCTCGTCGGCGACCACCACCACCTCCGTGGCGTCGCCTGGGCAGTCGAAGATGATCCCCTGGTCGAGCAGGGCCATGGGATCGCCGGGGCGGGTGGCGCACGCCCAGATCGCCGCGGCGCCCGCGGGTTCTCCCGAAGGGTCGCAGTGCACGACGAAGTCGATGTCCATCTCGGCGGCGCCGGGACGGAAGCCGGCCACCGTGTAGTTGGCGCAGTGCGGCCGTTCGCCCTCGGGGATGGCCAGGTACGACTTCCACCAGGTGTCGCCGGTCAGCTCGGGAAGGACGAACCGCTCCTGGTGCGGCCGTCGATGGAACAGCCGGAACCAGTGGTCGTAGCCCTGCCACGGGAAGCCACCGAAGCCGGCTCCGGTGACCGTCACACGCTGGATGGACGGGGAGAGGCGCACGCTCCGCACCACTTCGCCGCGGAACAGGCCGGGCTGCTTCGGCATGAGCCTGGAGGTCTTCGTCATGAAGGAAGGTTAGCCTAAGCTAAGTCGATGTCCAGCTCGGGCCGCGCCCTCGTCCGGCGCCGCGACCCGTCCGGCGCCGCTCCCCCGCCCGGCGCCGCGACCCGTCCGGCGCCGCGGCGGCGGCGATGCCACCGACCGGAAGGCACCGGAGATGGGCTGTGTGCTGGTGCCGGAGGAGCCCGGTGGCCCGGATCAGTGCGGGTCGGGCTCCGGGTTGTGTCCGGGCCTGGCCAGGAAGTCGAAGTCGCAGCCCGCGTCCGCCTGGGTGATGTGAGCGGCGTACAGCGCCCCGTAGCCGCGTTGGAAGCGGGGTGCGGGCGGCTGCCAGGCGGCGCGGCGGCGCCGGAGCTCCTCGTCGTGCACCTCAAGGGTCAGCAGCCGGTTCGGCACGTCCAGGGTGATCAGGTCCCCGGTGCGCACCAGGGCGAGCGGCCCGCCCGCGTGCGCCTCAGGGGCGACGTGCAGGACACAGGTGCCGTAACTGGTGCCGCTCATACGGGCGTCGGAGACGCGCACCAGGTCCTGGACTCCGCGTTCGAGGAGGTACGCGGGGATCGGCAGCATGCCGTACTCGGGCATGCCGGGCCCGCCGAGCGGTCCCGCGCCGCGCAGCACGAGCACGGTGTCCTCGGTGATGCCGAGCGCCGGGTCGTCGATCCGGCTCTTGAGCTCGGGGTAGGAGTCGAACACCACGGCGGGACCGGTGTGGGTGAGCAGCCTCGGGTCCGCCGCCAGGTGTTTGATCACCGCCCGCCCGGGTGCGAGGTTGCCGCCCAGCACCGCGACTCCGCCCTCGGACGCGACCGGGTCCGCGCGGGTGCGGATCACCTTGGGGTCCAGGATCTCGGCGCCCGCGTAGTAGGAGGAGAACGGTTCGCCGGTCACGGTGGTCCTGTCCGGGTGCAACGCGCCCGGGACGTGCGCCAGTTCCGCCAGCAGCGCCGGGAGGCCGCCCGCGTAGTGGAAGTCCTCCATGAGGTACGTGCCGACCGGCCGTACGTCCGCGAGCACCGGCACCCGGGCGCCGATGGCGTCGAAGTCCTCCAGCGAGAACGCGACCCCGGCCCGGCCCGCCATCGCGATCAGGTGGATCAGCGCGTTGGTGGAGCCGCCGAGGGCGAGCACCGCGGCGGCGGCGTCCTCGAACGCCTCGCGGGTGAGCACCTTCGCCGGTGTCAGCCCCTCGCGTACGAGCCCCACCGCACGGGCCCCGGAGGCGGCGGCCATCCTGAGGTGGGCGCTGTCCACGGCCGGGATGGCGGAGGAGCCGGGCAGCGCGAGGCCGAGCGCCTCGGCGGCGGCCGTCATGGTGGAGGCGGTGCCCATCGTCATGCAGTGGCCCGGTGAGCGGGCGAGTCCGCGTTCGACCCCGGCCAGCTCGCACTCGTCGATCCGGCCCGCCCGGTACTCGTCCCAGTACGACCACAGGTCGGTGCCGCTGCCCAGCGTCCGGCCGCGGTGGTGGCCGCGCAGCATCGGCCCGGACGGGACGACGAGCGCCGGCAGCGCGGCGCTCGCGGCGCCCATCACCAGGGCAGGTACGGTCTTGTCGCAGCCGCCCATCAGCACCGCGCCATCCACCGGGTAGGACCGCAGCAGCTCCTCGGCCTCCATGGCCAGCAGGTTGCGGTAGAGCATGGGCGTCGGCTTCTGGAAGGTCTCCGACATGGTGGAGACCGGGAACTCCAGCGGGAAGCCGCCCGCCTGCCACACTCCGCGTTTGACCTGCTCGGCGCGCTCCCGCAGGTGCATGTGGCAGGGGTTGATGTCCGACCAGGGGTTCAGGATCGCGATGACCGGCTTGCCCAGGTGCTCCTCGGGCAGGTAGCCAAGCTGCCGCATCCGCGAGCGGTGGCTGAAGGCGCGCAGTCCGCCGCCGGTCGCGCCCTCGCCGAACCACGCGGCGCTGCGCAGCGCGAGCTGTCCGTTCCCGTCGTCACTCACAGCCAGTCGCCCTCCCGCCAGGCGGACAGCAGCCCGGCGATCCGCGCCCGCACGTCCTCGGGCAGTACGCGGGACGGCGGCCGGACCGCCGCTCCGCACAGGCCCAGTTGGGCCAGCGCCTCCTTGACCACACTCACGTTGTCCGCCGACGCGTCGGCCGCCCGCAGTTCCTCGAAGGGGCGTACGGTCTCCCACACCGTCATCGCCCTGGTGAAGTCGCCACCGCGCAGCGCGTCCAGCAGTGCGCGGGACAGCCGGGGCGCCACGTTGACCAGGCCGGAGGTGAAGCCGGTCGCGCCCACCGCCCAGTAGCCGGGCGTGGACAGCTCGGCCAGGCCCGCGATCCAGGCGAAGCGCTCAAGACCGGCGTCCCGCGCGACCGAGGCGAAGCGCACCGGGTCGGGGACGGCGTACTTGACGGCGACGATGTTCGGGCTGTGGTCGGCGAGGGCACGGATCTGCGCCCCGGAGACGCGCGGGTCGCGCACGTAGAGCACCACGCCGAGTTCGGGTACGGAGTCGGCGATGGCGCGGTGGTAGTCGATCCAGCCCTCGGCGGACCGGTAGGGGTGCACCGGCTGGTGCACCATCACCGAGCCGGCTCCGGCGTCCCGGGCGTGCCGGGCCGCCGCGACCGCGCCCGCGATGTCGAGCCCGACCCCGGCCACCACCTCGGCCCGGCCCGCGACGGCGGCCACGGCCGACTCCACGGCCCGCCGCGTCTCGGCGGCGCTGAGGGCGTAGAACTCGCCGGTGTTGCCGTTGGGGGTGACCACCTCGACGCCATTGCCGGCCAGGCGGTGGATCAGCGCTGCGTGGGTGTCCCAGTCCACACTGCCGTCTCCGAGGAAGGGTGTGACGGGGATGGCCACCACCGTGGACAGTCTCCCCCGCAGGCCGTCGAGAGAGGTCGGGCTGTGGTGTGTGTCCACGGTCATCTGCGGGCTACTCCGTTTCGCTCTCGGGGAAGTTGCGTGCCACGAAGGCGCTGATGTGGCCGCGCATCAGGGTCCGTACGAGGCCGGAGTCGCCGGCCCCGGCGGCCGCCAGGATCTCGCGGTGCTCGCGGGCCTCCCGCTCCCACGACGGCCGCCGGGCCCAGGCCGCGCTGGAGACCAGCGCCGTCTGGTCCCGCAGTTCGTCCAGGGCCTTCACCAGCAGCGGGTTGCCGCACCCTGCGTAAAGGGCCCGGTGGAAGGCGCGGTTGGCGAGTGAACGGTCGGCGGCGTCCCCGGCCTTGTCGGCGGCGTCCAGGGCGGCTTCGGCCTCTTCCGCCACGCGGCCGGACCCCGTGGCGCGGCCGGCGGCCACCGGCTCAAGCAGCAGCCGCATGTCGTACACCGCGCGCGCCAGGGCCGGGTCCACCCTGCGGACGGTGACCCCCTTGTAGGGGAGCATCACCACCAGGCCAGAACCGGCCAGTGTCTTCAGCGCCTCACGGACGGGGGTCTTGGACACCCCCATCCGCTCGGCCAGTTCGGTCTCCACCAGGGCCTGGCCCTGGGCGAGTTCGCCGGTCAGGATCGCGTGCCTGATGGACTCCAGAACCGCCTCGGTACGCGAGGGCGGCAGCGAGGGCGGCGGCACTCCTGGCCGGGGGCTGCCGTGCGGCGCGAGGCTGTCGGCCACTGCGAACTCCTGCGGTGCGATCGGGACGGTGAGTCCGCCGCTGCGATGCGAACGACGCCCTCGTCGTCCCCTGCCTGATCCGGTGCGGGCGCCGGCCCAGCCGTACCACCCGCGAGGACGTGCCACCGGCGGCCGACTCAGCGACACGTTCGTATATCGCGTATGAACCACGCCCTTTGACGGCTCACGGTAGGGTCGCCCGGAGAAACCGTCAACGGTGCGCGCACGGCTCACTTCATTCCACGCCAAAACCCGTCCCTGATAAGGCACTCCACCGATTCGCCCAACAGGTCCCGGGTTTCGCGACGCGCCCGAAGGCAGATGCGCGATGCCCTGACACGCATCGGACGCACTCGCACCTCCGGCCGTGCCCTCGCCATGTCATATATGAGGGGCCGTACGGAGCGGCCGTACGAGGCGGTCTTCGCGCACCGCGGCCCTATTCCAGCGGTGCGGAGAAGATGAGCCGGGTCTCCGTGTTGCGGTATCCGGCACGGGTGAACGCCGCCGCCATCGGGCGGTTGCCGAGGTCCGTCGTGGCGGTGACGCGCTCCGCCCCGGCCGCGGCCTGGAAGCGGGTGATGGCGGCGAGGATCTCGGACACGTAGCCGCGACCGCGCAGTTCGGGAACGACACCGAGGTAGCCGACGTTGCGGCTGTACGGAGTCGCCGAGGGGATCGCGAGACCGGCCAGGGTGCCGTCAGGGGTGTACGCGAGGGACCACCACTCCCGCCTGCCGGGCCGGTCGAGGTAGAACTCCAGGCTCTCGCGGGCCGCCGCCTCAGGGCCCCTGGCCGCCTCGCTCTCCCGGGTGTGGGCGTCGAGCGTGCCCTCGGCCACGCGCACCATCGCGGCGAGGAAGACGTCGTCGTCCGGTTCCGGCGTAAACACCAGCCGCGCGGGCTCCGCGGGCAGCGGCGCCTCGGGCGTCCACTCGAATTGCAGGCGTTCCACCTCGACGGTCAGTCCGGCGCGGTGAGCGGCTTCCTGGCGCCAGGCCACGGCGGCGGCATGATCGGGGTCGTCCCGCCAAGCGCCGGGCAGCCGCAGGAGGTTGTACAGCGGCAGGGTCTCGGCGCCCGCCGCACGGAAGGCCCGATGCCCCGCGTCCACCAGCGCGGCGGCCAGAGCGGCCTTCTCCTCAGCGGGTGCTTCGTCGGTTGTCGCGAGGCAGTCGAGCGCGATCGGGTGGGCGCTGTCGCTCTGCCCCCACCACACGGCACGGGCCAGAAGCCGGCCGTCCGGGCTCCGGGCGGCCCAGGTCCACTCCGAGCGGTACCGCCGCCGGGCGGCCTCGGCCCGGTAGGCGTCGGCGGACAGGCGCCACACGGGTTCACGGGAGGTGAGGGCAAGGACGTCGTCGAGTTCCGTGCCAGGGTGCGACACGGCGGACAGACGAGGAACAGCACTGCTGGGAGAGGTCATTCAGGCACCTTTCAGGCGCGAGGACACCGGCTTGCGGCGCAAGGTCGTGGCAACGGAGAACGGGGCTGGCGGCCGGGCCGCCGAGCGCCGACGGTCACACGTCATGGCCGGCACGCGTACGGCCGTCGGCGCTGAGCGATCTTTCCAAACGCCTTCGGGCTGGGCAACGGCAATACCCGGCCCGGTGGTTCCCGTACGCGCCATCGCGTCGCCCGGCGCG
>NZ_JAIUKE010000149.1 GCF_020176795.1 Streptomyces sp. 8L | reverse complement strand
GGGTTGCGACGTGAGAGCCGCGTGGAGCCGGGGGTGTACGAGCCCGGCGCGCGGGGATCGGTGGCGCGCGGGCCGGCGGCGCGAGGGTCGGTGGCGTGGAGGTCAGGCGGTCCCGAGCGCCCGCTGGATCGTCCGCATGACCTCGTCGAGCGGCGCGTCCGTACGGGCCACCGCGACCAGCACGTCCCCACTGGTGTGCGCCGTGGCCTGCGGCTTCTCCGCACTGATGGGCGCGCCCGCCGCGAAGCCCGTGCCGAACGCGTTCCTGACGATCTCGAAGGCGTGGTCCAGCTGCGCCTCCACATCGCCCTCGCCGCCGGCCCGCAGCCACCGGCGCAGCACATGGTTGTGCGCCGTGACCACCGCGGACGCCGCCACCTCGGCCAGCAGCGGGTCGTCGCTGTCGCCCGGATGCGCGTGCTCGTCGAAGTGGCCCAGCAGGTAGCGCGTGAACAGCCGCTCGTAGCGCGCCACGGAGGCGATCTCGCGCTCCCGCAGCGTCGGCACCTCGCGTGTCAGCCGGTAGCGCTCCACGGACACCGCGGGAGACGCCGCGTACATCCGCATGACCTCTTTGATTCCCCGGCACACCGTGTCGAGCGGGTGCTCGTGCGGCGGGGCCGCGTTCAGCACGGCCTCGGCGCGTACGAGCGTGTCGTCGTGGTCGGGGAAGATCGCCTCTTCCTTGGAGCGGAAGTGGCGGAAGAACGTCCGGCGCGCCACCCCGGCCGCGGCGGCGATCTCGTCGACCGTGGTGGCCTCGTACCCCTTGGTCGCGAACAGCTCCATCGCCGCCGCCGCCAGCTCGCGGCGCATTTTCAGACGCTGGGCCGCGGCCTTGGTGCCGGCGGCGCTCACAGGAACGTCGGAGTTCGTCTGCGTACGTGAGGGTTTGGCCGACTGCGACATACGGTGAACGTACTCCATGCAGGTGGCACTGTGTGCCGCGGACCCTCAGTCCCGCGCGTACGCGCGGAAGCCGCGGCCCGATTTGCGGCCCAGGAAACCCGCCGCCACCAGCCGCTCCAGCAGCGGCGCCGGCGCGAGCGACGGATCGCGGAACTCCTCGTGGAGACTGCGCTCGATGGCCAGCGAGACGTCCAGGCCGACCACGTCGAGCAACTCGAACGGGCCCATCGGGTACCCCGCCCCCAGCCGCATCGCCGTGTCGACGTCGTCCGGGGTCGCGTAGTGGTCCTGCACCATCCTCACCGCGTCGTTGAGGTACGGGAACAGCAGCGCGTTGACGATGAAGCCGGCCCGGTCGCCGCAGTCCACCGGGTGCTTGCCCGCGGCCAGTGCCGCGTCCCGCACCCGGGCGTGCGCCGCGTCCGAGGTCAGCACCGTGCGGACGACCTCGACCAGCCCCATCGCCGGCGCCGGGTTGAAGAAGTGCATGCCGGCGACGTCCTCGGGCCGCGCGGTGGCCCGGGCGCACGCGACGACGGGTAGGGAGGAGGTCGTGGTGGCCAGCACCGCGCCCTCCCGGCAGACCCCGTCCAGGGCGCGGAACAGACCCCGCTTCACGTCCAGGTCCTCCGCGACGGCCTCCAGTGCCAGATCGGCCCCGGCGAGCGCGTCCAGCGATCCGGCGGTGCCGACCCTGCCGAGCGTGGCGTCCGCCGCCTCTACGGGCATGCGTTTCTTGTCGACAGAGCGACGAAGTGACGAAGCGACTTTCTCTCGGGCCGCCCTCGCCTTCGCGTCCGTGCGGCCCGCCAGTACGACCCGGTGCCCGGACTTCGCGAACACCTCGGCGATGCCCGCCGCCATCGTGCCCGACCCCGCGATGCCGACCGTGCCGGCCGGCGGCGCCACGGCAGCCGCGGGGCGGTGGGCGCGCGCCGCCGCGCCGTCGGCCGCGTAGCGGTAGAAGCCCCGGCCGGACTTCCGGCCGGCCAGCCCCGCCGCGATCAGCCGGCCGAGCACCGGCGCCGGGGCGTCGAGACGGTCGCCGGACTCCTGGTACATGGCCTCAAGGACGGCGCGGGCCGTGTCGAGGCCGATCAGGTCGAGCAGCGCGAGCGGCCCCATCGGCAGGCCGCAGCCCAGCCGCATCGCCGCGTCGATGTCGTCGCGCGACGCGTAGCCGGACTCGTACATCGCCGCGGCCCGGTTGAGGTAGCGCAGCAGCAGGCCGTCCGCGACGAAGCCGGGCCGGTCGCCCGCCGCGACCGGCTCCTTGCCGAGCCCGCGGGCGAGCGCCGTCACCGCGTCGAGGGCCGCGGGCGAGGTGAAGACCGTACGCACCACCTCCACCAGCCTCATCACCGGTGCCGGGTGGAAGAAGTGCATGCCGACCACGCGCTCCGGATGCGCGGTGCCGGCCGCGAGACGCGTCACCGAGAGCGCGTTCGTGCCGGTGGCGAGCACCGTGTCCGGCCGCACGACCGCGTCCAGGGCGCGCAGGACATCGCGCTTCTCCTCGTACGACTCGGGCACCGCCTCCACCACGAACTCCGCGTCGGCGGCGGCCCGCGGGTCGGTGGAGGTACGCAACCCGGCCATCGCCGAACGGTGTTCACGCCCCGTCAGGTCGCCGCGGCGGACGGCGCGCGCGAGGGACGCGTCCAGTGCGCCCGCGGCCCGCGCGGCGGCGGCCGGGTCGGTGTCGACGCCGATGACGGCGCGGCCGGATCTGGCCAGGGTCTCGGCGAGGCCCCGGCCCAGGGTGCCCAGGCCGATGACGGCGACCGTACTGATGTCTTTGACGTCCATGACGGGACTCCAGGGGGAGACGGCGGCCGGCCCGCGACTGGCGTGCCGGGGAAGCCGACGGACCCTGTCCCGTGGTCGCGTCGAATGGGGTCGGAAGACCGGCGAGAGCGGCGCCGTGTGCCCCGGGATACGGGATATGGCCGGCCGCCGCGGACTTCCGGGCGTCATCGCGGGCGCCGAACCGACGGCGCCCCGGGCGGCTGCGTCACCGGCCGCCCGCTCACATGAGGTTAACCGACGAGTAATGAGCGCACCAGGCCGCCGCCGGACTTTTCCGTGTGCCCGCACGCACCGCGGGCGCGCCGTTACGCTGAGCCGCATGGACGTCACCGACGAGGACTTCCGCGCCCTCGCGGACCGCGTGCGCGACGAGTCCGGCGCCTCGCCCGCCTGCGCCGACCTGCTGGAGACCGAGGACACCGAGAAGCTCGCCGCGGTCCTCGTCGCACGCGAACGCCCGCTCTGGGCGCGGGAGATCGCGGCCTTCCGGCTCGGCTGCGCCCGCGACGCCCGCGCCTTCGAGGCGCTCGTCCTGCTGCTCAACCACCGCGACCCCGAGCGCTGCGTCGCCGCCTCGTACGCCCTCGCCCGGCTCGGCGACCCGCGTACCGCGCGCGCCGCGGCGGCCCTCGCCACCAACCCGCTGCGCACCGCCTACGCCCTGCACCCCGTCCGGCTGCTGGCCGCGCTGCGCGCGCCCGAGTCCGCGCCCGCGCTGATCGAGACCCTCGAAGGGCTGCTGGCGCCCGACGAGCCCCACTGGCGGGTGGCACTCGCCTGCGTCGAGGGCCTCGGAACGCTCGCCGACCCGCGCGCCGCCCCCGTGCTGCGCGCAGCCCTCGCTCACCCCCGGCTCTCCGCGGCGGCGGGCACGTCGCTCAGCGCCCTCGCGTAACGCAGCTCGGGCACCCGGACGCCCTGGATCTCGTAGAGTTCCTCCGTGCCGTCCGGGGAGAACCCGGCCCGGACATAGAAACGGCGGGCCCGCGCGTTGCCCGTGACCACCCACAGAGTCATCGCCGGATGCCCCGCCGCCCGCGCCCGGTCGAGCAGGGCGCCCAACAGCGTCCTGCCCACCCCGCTCGACACGTGTTCGGGTAGCAGGTACAGCGTGTGCAACTCGACCGTGCCCTCGGGCACCCCCGCGTCCTGGCTCGGCCCGTAGCACCCCCAGCCGACCACCGCCCCCGCGCGCTCCGCGACCAGGTTGACCACCCGCCCGGCGCCCGCGTCGAACTGCTCCCGGCGCCTGGCCGTCTCCGCCTCGATGTCCATCGCGTCCAGGTACGCCTGGGGCATCAGGCCCGCGTAGGCGAACTGCCATCCACGCACCCGGACGGCCGCGACCGCCGGGCAGTCCGCCGACTCCATCGCGCGCACCGCCACGTCGGCGGTTTCTCCGGGGCCCGTCACGCCGTGCCCGCCGGTATCACCGCGAACGCCTCGATCTCCACCAGCAGTTCAGGCCGGAACAGCGCCGCGACCTGGACGGCGGAACTCGCCGGCGGGCGCGCCGTGTCGAGCACCGCGTCGCGCGCGGCCCGCACAACGGGCAGGTGGGCGACGTCCGTCACGTAGTACGTCAGCTTCACCACGTCGTCGAACGTGGCCCCGGCCGCAGCCAGGCAGCGGCGCAGGTTCTCGAACACCTGGCGGGCCTGGGCCGCGGGGTCGCCCACGCCGACGATCCGGCCCTCCTGGTCGAAGGCGCACTGCCCGGAGACGGCGACGAACGTGCCGGTCCCCAGCACGACATGGCTGTACCCGCTGCCGGGGGCCACACCCTCGGGCGCGGCGAGATGGGTGAGATCGCTCATGATCCCATCGTCACGGACGGCGTCGGCCGCGAGCAACGGCAATACGGCGAGGGCAGTCCGCCGTACAGCCGCCTCGCGCACCAGGGACGCGCCGCGGATCACGGTCGTACGAGTGGCCGAACGGCCAGTCACCCGAAGGGCAACCCGCGCGCTGGTTCACAGCAGTGTGAGCTGGGTCGCCTGTGGTGCCGGGGCGGGCGGCTCCGCGTCCGCGTCGTCGGGGCGCGGTATGCGGAACGAACGCCCGCGCGGGCCGATCCCGTACTCGTCGGCGAGTTCGTGCACGGTCCTGGTGATCTGGCGCTGGTACCACTTCGGCGCGTACGAGCCGCCCCCGTACAGCCGCTCGTACCGGCCGACCAGTCCGGGGTGGTGCCGCCGCAGCCAGGCCATGAACCACTCGCGCGAGCCGCCCGGCCGCAGATGCAGTGCCAGCGGGGTCACCGACACCGCGCCCGCCGCCGCGATCGCCCGTACGGTCGCCCGCAGTTGCTCGGGGCTGTCGCTCAGGAACGGCAGCACCGGCGCCATCAGCACCCCGCAGCCGATGCCCGCCCCGGACAGGGTCCGCACCACGTCGAGGCGGCGCTCGGGCGCGGGCGTCCCCGGTTCGACCGTGCGCCACAGCTCCCGGTCGGTGAAGCCCACCGAGACGGACACGCCCACGTCGGTGACCGCGGCGGCCTCCCGGAGCAGGCCGAGGTCCCGCAGGATCAGCGTGCCCTTGGTCAGGATGGAGAACGGGTTCGCGCGCTCCCGCAGCGCGGAGATGATGCCGGGCATCAGGGCATAGCGGCCTTCCGCGCGCTGGTAGCAGTCGACGTTGGTGCCCATCGCGATGTGCGCGCCCTGCCAGCGGGGCGAGGCCAGGTCCCGGCGCAGCAGCTCCGGTGCGTTGATCTTCACGACGATCTGGGAGTCGAAGCCCGCTCCCGTGTCGAGGTCCAGATAGCTGTGCGTCTTGCGGGCGAAGCAGTAGACGCAGGCGTGGGAGCAGCCGCGGTACGGGTTCACCGTCCACTCGAACGGCATGCGGGACGCGCCGGGCACGCGGTTCACGATCGAGCGGGCCCTGATCTCGTGGAAGGTGATCCCGCGGAACTCGGGCGTGTCGAAGGTCCTGGTGGTCACGGCGTCGGCGGCGAAGAGGGCCGGGGCCCGCCCGGCTCCGCCGCCACCGGCCCCGCGCCCGGCCGTGTGCGTCCCGTCCGCGGCGGGCTGGTCGGCCAGATGGTCCCAGCGCATGCGTGCCTCCTTCGGTAGTGCTCCGTTCGAGAATAGAACAAATGTTCCCTTGATCGTGCGCGCCATCCCGGCGGCCGGTGCCTGCCCCCGCCCCCACCCCGATTTGAGGCGGTGAGCGCGGGGGTGGTTGGCTGGCAGCACCCCACCCAGGAACCGAGTGCTGGAGGAACAGCCATGGCGCAGGTCGAAGCCACCACGGAGCGGGTCATCGCGGCGAAGGCGGAGGACGTGTTCGACGCGCTGGCCGACTACAGGGAGACCCGTCCCAAGCTGCTCCCCGGCAACTTCAGCGAGTACGAGGTCAGGGAGGGCGGCGACGGCGAGGGCACGCTCGTGCACTGGCGGCTCCAGGCCACCGAGAAGCGCGTCCGCGACTGCCTCCTCGAGGTGAGCGAGCCCGTCGACGGCCAGCTGGTGGAGAAGGACCGCAACTCCTCGATGGTCACCACCTGGGTGGTCACCCCGGCGGGTGAGGGCCGTTCGAAGGCCGTCGTCACGTCCGTGTGGAACGGTGCGGGCGGCATCGGCGGTTTCTTCGAGCGGAAGTTCGCCCCGAAGGGACTCGTCGCGCTCTACGACCAGATCCTCGCCAAGCTCGCCGCCGAGACCGAGGGCAAGTCCTCCGGCGACGCCTCCGCGTAACGCCCCCGGGGTCCGGGCCCGGGACCCGGGCCCGGCCGCCGCCCCCGCCCCCCCCCCCCGGCCCCGGCCCCCCCGGGGGGCCCCGCCCCCCCGGGGGCCCCCCCCCGCGCCGCGCCGAAAGGGG
>NZ_JAIUKE010000148.1 GCF_020176795.1 Streptomyces sp. 8L | reverse complement strand
GGGCCCGCCCCTGGCCGGCGGCGCCGCGGCCCCCCCCCCGGGCCCCCCCCCCCCCCGGGCCCCCCCCGGGGGGGGGGGGGCCCGGGGGGGGGGCCCCCCCCCCGCCCGCGGGTGCCGGCGCCAGGTCAGCGCGTTAGTCGCCCGAGTCACCGATACGGGTGGTTTTCTCGGAGCGTGGCCGTGTGCGAACACGGCGCGCGCCCGCAAGAAAGCCCCTGATGAGCACCCCGGCGCACGACCGGATGTGCCGTACGCCCCCCTCGTCCGCCCCGGTACGACCCCTCCCTCCGCTTGCTCCCGCTTGGCGTGTAATGCGAGGAATGACGCCGCGCAGGGTGTGACGAGGGGAGCAGTACGTGGGCGGTACGACCACGCTGGTGAAGGAGACGGCGGGCGACGCCGGATACGGCGGGGGACTCTCTCCTGCGCCGGATTCGCCATCGCCCGAGGCCCCGCCAGGACCGGGGCCTTCGGCCGGACGCGAGGCTTCGGCCGGACGCGGGCCTTCGGCCGCCCCCGACGGCGGAGCCGGCGAAGCGCGCGGGGTCCGGCTCGTGTTCACCGGGCTGATGCTGGCGCTGCTGCTCGCCGCGCTCGACCAGATGATCGTGGCCACCGCGCTGCCGAAGATCGTCGGCGACCTGCACGGCCTCGACCGGATGTCCTGGGCGATCACCGCCTACCTGCTGACCTCCACGGTCGGCCTGCCCATCTACGGCAAGCTCGGCGACCTCTTCGGCCGCAAGGGCGTCTTCCAGTTCGCGATCGTCGTCTTCGTGATCGGCTCCGCCCTGTGCGGCTGGTCCCGGTCCATGGACCAGCTCATCGCCTTCCGCGCCCTCCAGGGGGTCGGCGCCGGCGGCCTGATGATCGGCGTGCAGGCGATCATCGGCGACATCGTGCCGCCACGGCAGCGCGGCAAGTACATGGGCCTCATCGGCGCCGCGTTCGGACTGGCCTCCGTGGCGGGCCCGTTGCTCGGCGGCTTCTTCACCGACCACGCCACCTGGCGCTGGTGCTTCTACTTCAACGTGCCGTTCGGGCTCGTCACCCTCGCCGTCGTCACGCTCGTCCTCAAGCTGCCGGGGCGCCGGGCCAGGGGGCGGCTCGACCTGCTCGGCGCGCTGCTGCTGACCGCCGCCTCCACCTGCCTGGTCCTGCTGACCAGTTGGGGCGGCACCGAGTACGCGTGGGGCTCGCGGGTGATCCTCGGCCTGGGCGCCGGAGCGGTCGGAACGGCCCTGCTGTTCCTGGTCGTCGAGCACCACGCCGTCGAACCCATCATCCCGCTGCGGCTGTTCCGCGACGCCGTCTTCACCGTCTCCGGCCTGATGGGCGCGGTCATCGGCATCGCCCTGTTCGGCGCGGCCAGTTACCTGCCGACCTTCCTCCAGATGGTCGACGGCGTCAGCGCCACCGCGTCCGGCCTGATGATGCTCCCGATGATGGGCGGCGTCGTCCTCGCCTCCATCGTCTCCGGCCAGCTCATCAGCCGCACCGGCCGCTACAAGCTCTACCCGATCCTCGGCTCCGCGCTCTCCGCCGTCGGCGTGTACCTGCTCTCCCGGCTCGGCGTCCACACGTCCGACCTGGCCACCGGCGTGGCGCAGGGCGTCCTCGGCATCGGCATCGGCCTCGTGATGCCGGTGCTCGTGCTCGTCGTGCAGAACTCCGTACGCCCCGCCGACCTCGGCACCGCCACCAGCGCCAACAACTACTTCCGCCAGATCGGCGGCAGCGTCGGCGCGGCCGTCTTCGGCACCCTGTTCGCGGGCCGCCTCACCGACGCGCTCGCCGACCGGCTCCCCGCGGGCGGCGCGCTGCCGAACGCCGAGTCCATCACCCCGGGTGTGGTCCGCGCCCTGCCCCACGCGCTGCGCGAGGCCTATGTCGACGCGTACGCGTCCGCCATGCCCCGGATCTTCCTCTACCTCGTGCCGGTGCTCGTCCTCGGCCTGTTGATCGCCTTCTTCCTCAAGGAGAAACCGCTGGTGTCCCACAACGCCCCCGCCGCCGAGACCACCGACCTCCCCGCCGCCCGGGCCGCCGCGCCCGGACACGACACCACGGGGTACGACAGCGCCCGGTACGCCGCCGCCGGCGCGTACTCCGCCGCGCCGCAGGGCGCGTCCGCCGGGTACAGCGCGGGCGTCGCCGTCTGCGGAACCGTCCAGCACTACGACGGCTCCGTGGTGCCGCGCGCCGCGCTCACCCTCATCGACGTGCACGGAGCGCAGATCGGGCGCGGCGCGAGCAGCGAGGACGGGCGCTACGCCCTCACCGTGCCGGGCGCCGGCTCGTACGTGATGATCGCCGCGGCCGGCGGCCACCAGCCGCAGGCCGTCACCGTGACCGTCGGGGAGCGCGCCGTCGACCTCGACGTGGTGCTCGGTGGGGCGGGCCGCCTGGCGGGCACCGTGGTCACCGCCGACGGAACGCCCGTACGGGACGCCGCCGTCACCCTCACCGACGTACGCGGCGAGGTCGTCGCGTCCACCCGCAGCGGACGCGAGGGCCTGTATGTGATCGGCGAACTCGTCGCCGGTGAGTACACGCTGGCCGCCAGCGCGCCCGCCTTCCGGCCCGCGGCCCTTCCGGTGAGCGTGCAGTCGTCGCGCGAGACCCGGCAGGACATCGAGCTCGCGGGCGGCGCCGTCCTGCGCGGCACGGTACGGGCGTCGGGCGGACGCCCCGTCGAGGACGCGCGCGTCACGCTGCTGGACGCGGCGGGCAATGTCGTGGATACGCTCACCACGGGCCCCGACGGCACCTTCCGCTTCGTGGACCTCTCGTCGGGCGAGTACACGGTGATCGCGGCCGGCTACCCGCCGGTCGCCACGGTTCTCCAGGTCGCGGGCGGCGGACGCACGGAGCGGGACCTCCAGCTGGGGCACGAGGACTGATCCCGGGCGGCGCGGGCGGCCTTCCGGACGGCCGCTGTCCACTGACTGATTTTCAGTCAGTAAATCGGGGACCTGTGAAGGGGCATCTCTTGGCGAATCGCCCCCTCAGCGCCCTGTCCGCGCCGTACCGTGGTGTCCAGGGCCGCGGATCTCCTGGCGGCACGGAAGGAGACCTCCCCCATGGACAGTGGTTTTCCGCCAGGTCTGTCGCGGCGGGTCGCGGCGGCCGGCCGGGTCCCGCTCGCGGTCGCCGTCGTGGACCGCGGCGGCCTGGTCTCGCACTGGTCGACGGGTGCCCGGAGGCTTTTCGGCCCCACGGCCCAGGAGGCGGCGGGCCGCCAGGCCGCGGACCTGATGCCGGTCGCGGGCGGGCTCGCCACGGACGAGACCGGCCTGGCCCACGGCGGCGAAGGGCCGGACGAGGGGGAGGCCCCCGTGTACCCGGCGGCCGGCCGTGCGACCCTCTCGGCGGCTGCCGGTGCCAGGACCGATGTGCTCTGGTGGGCCTACCCCCTCAAGGAGGCCGCTGGACCCGGCGCCGCCACCGGGAGCCGCCACGCGGCCGGGGACGGGCACCTCGTGCTCGCCGCCGACGCCCGCCGCCTGAGCCGCGGCGGCTCGCTGCCGTCGTCGTGCCGTACGCGGATCATGCCGGGCTTCGCCCGCTCCGCCCGGTTCCCCGAGGCCTCCAGCCTCGCCGCGCGACTGCCGTACATCCTCCCGGCCATGGGCCGTGCCGAAGCCGCGCGCATCACCGAACGGGTTCTCGAACTGGGCTACCCCGTCCTGGAGTTCAGCCCCTGCCGACAGGTTCCGGTCACGCCGGTCAGATATGTGCCCCGGCAGGCCGCGCGGACCGCTCCCGGTCCCCACGCAGCGTCACGGTGAGGCTGCGGCCGTAGACCTGGCGGGTCTCGGCCACGACCCGCGTCCCGCCCGGCACGCGGCGCACGCACACCCCCGCGTCGGCGTCGAGCACGGACAGCGCGGCTCCGTGCAGGGTCACGGCCGTACGGTCGTGCAGGGTGGTCGGGTCGGCGAGCGCGACGGAGACGGTGCCGGGCTCCGGGTGCCGCACGATCACCGAGGCCGGGCCCTCCACGGTCAGGCCGGGGAGCCGGTGCGGCCCCGGGGTGAAGGCGTTGACCGCCGTCAGGCCGAGCCCCCGGTGGCCGAGAGCCTGTACGCGGGGGGTGTTGGCGAGCACCCGCAGCGGGGCGGCCGCGCGCGGGCCGCCGGGCGGCGGCGAGCCGGGCGTGCCGTACGCGGTGGACGGCCCACCGTACGCGGCCAACTGCGCCGCAGAGGCGAGCGGGACGATCACATGGGCCGCCGACATCGGCGCCGCGCCCGGCTGTTGCTCGTACGCCACGGAGAACACCCTTTTGGTGACAGGGGTGTCCGGGTTGGCCGAGCGCACCAGCCGCCTGCTGCCGGTGACGGTCTCCAGGCGGACGACGGGGGCGGGGCCGTCGAGGAAGGCGTAGCCGACCGCCGGGCCGTCCGCTCCTTCGGAGTACCGCAGCCAGGCGAGCGGGGCGACCGCGTCGCCGGGGGCCCAGGGGCGCCCGTCCCGGCGCAGGCCCGTGACATCCGGTGCGTCCCCGGGGTCGCAGACACGGGTGTCGAGCGTGGTGGTCACCGCGCGCCCCGCCGGATCGCCCGCGCCCGCGACGAGCACCACGACGTCGTCGTCCAGCATGAACCACGAGGTGACCGCCGCCGCGTCCCGGTAGGTGACGAAGCCCTCCGGGAGCTTCCCGGCCCGCCCGGCCGCGTACGCCGCGCCCTGGCCGTGCACCAGGCCGACGGCCCCGTAGCCGTCCAGACTCGCCCCGCCGGAGAAGGAGTTGGTGGACCGGGGGAAGTACACGTACGTGTTCTGGGAGTCGGACGACGCGGTGAAGCCGGCGGCGGGATTGTCGTACCACTGCGTCCCGTACAGCTCCGGCACCGTCCGCCGGGTCTGGACGGGGGCCGTGACGCCCGCGAGGCGGTAGGGGGAGACGGTGGCGAGGTGGTCCACGCCGAAGTGCCGCGACTGGTCCTGCCCGGAGAGGTACAGCTGGTGCGCACCGGCCCCCTGGAACCAGGGGCGGAGATTCTCGCCGCTCATGTACTCGTACGCGCTGACCCGGGTGGAGCTGCGGGCCAGGGCGAAGGCCCAGCCCGGCCGCCGGTGTACGGTCCGGTCCATCGCGGACAGCGCGTGGTGGGACGGGGCCGCGGCCAGGTCCCGCGCCGGGAGCGACGGGTCCGCGAGCAGGTCGGCGTAGCGCACCGCGCGCACGGGGGAGACGAAGGCGCCGGGGGCGGGCGCCGCGGGCGACGCCTCGTGCAGGAACCGCGCGTACGAGCCGAGCGCGTCGGCGTCGGCGCCCTTCGCGTAGCCGCTCAGACCCACGACGGCCTCCACGACCGCCGCCGCGTCGGCGTACCCGGAGGCCGTACGCGACACACCGCGGCCCTTCACGATCTCCATCATCCAGCCCTCGAAGATCACCGGGGCGAACGAGCGGGTGATCCAGTCCACCGCGACCGCCACCACGGGGCCGGTGTCGGCATACCCGGCGCCGTCCAGGACGGCCACGGTGTCCGCGACCCGGCCCAGCAGGTCCCTGCCGTACGAGCCGGTGTAGGCCACCGACGCGTGCTGGAGGAACGAGCCGTCCGCGTAGAACCCGTCCGTCACCCGGTGGTCGAGGTGGTACGGGTCGATCGTCGCGAGCACGGTGAGCTGGTCGGCGACGGCCTTGGCGACGCGCGCCGAGTCGGCGAGCACGGAGCCCTGGAGGATGCGGTTGGTGGTGATGTCCGCGAGGTTCGCGCCGGTGTGGAACCGCGAGTCGAGATCGACGTCGCCGTCCTTGCCGTTGCGCAGATAGCCGTCCATGGAGGCCACGTACGCGGCGCTCAGGCCGGGGCTCCGGGCGGCGAGCCGGTCGGCGAGGAGCACCAGCACCCGGCTCACCGATGTGGAGATGCCGATCTCCCAGGTGTACCAGTTGCCGTAGTAGCCGTGCGCCTGGTCGCCGTAGTAGGCGTCGCGGAGATGGGTGAGGACGTCGATCACCCGGTCCTGGACGCCGGTGTCGCCGCGCAGGGTGGTTCCCGCGGGCCCCGGCACCCGCGTCGCGAGAGCGATGTCGTACAGGTACTGGTACGACGCCGACAGGTTGCTGTCGCTCGTGCCGAGCGGCAGCCCCTGGAACAGCTCCCCGTCCCCGGCGGCGTCCAGCGCGGCGAGCCGGGCGCGGGCGGTGGACTCGATGGCGGCGAGCCGGGCGGCGGCCTCGGGTCGCGCGGAACTCGCGGCGGTACCGGCGAGCAGTGCGACGGTGTTCGCCGCGAGGACGGCGGGATCGCCCGCGGTGGCGGCGCCGGGGGCGAGGGCGGCGGCCCGCGGCGCCGCGGCGGCCATCGCCAGGGCTCCGGCCGGGAGCGACGACAGGAGAGTGCGGCGCGAGATCGGCACGGGAACGCTCCAGCGGGGGACGACAGCGTCTTTCCCAACCCGTTCACCGTACCTGGACATGTCAATAGTGGCGTGTGGAAGGCCCGGGCGGAGCGCCTGGACGGTGCCGGGCCGCGCCGCCCGTCCTCACGTCAGGGTCCGGATGGCGGGACGGAACGGGGCAACGCGGACCGACTGCGGTACGGCGTCTGGCCACCGGGCCGTCCCTTCGGCAGACTCTCCGCGTTCACCCGCACATCGTCTTCGCGTCACCGAGGATCGGAGGGCCATCGGAATGGGCCGGACAGGCAGGATCGCGCGCACCCGGACATGGGGCGCCTGGCTCGGAGCCGCGGCGCTCGCCGCGCTGGCGACCGGTGGGACCGCGCACGCGGCGGAGACGGGCCCGGGCGGAAGGACGGCCACGCCCGTGAAGCATCTGGTCGTCCTGTTCGACGAGAACATCTCGTTCGACCACTACTTCGCGACGTATCCGCAGGCCGCCAACACCGACGGCACCCCCTTCACCCCGGCGCCCGGCACCCCGAAGGGGATCGACAACCTGCGCACCGCGGGGCTGCTCACCGGCAACCCCAACCAGTACCAGCCGAAGCGCCTCGGCCCCGGCCAGGCCGTCACCTGCGACCAGCGGCACGACTACGACCGCGAGCAGTACGCCTACAACCGCGGCAAGGCCGACCTGTTCGTCCAGAACACCGACTCGGGCAGGTGCTCGGGCAACCTGTACTACGAGCCCGGGCTCGTCATGGACTACTACGACGGCAACACCGTCACCGGCCTGTGGAACTACGCACAGCACTACTCCCTGAACGACAACTCGTTCGGGTCCGCGTACGGCCCCTCCACGCCCGGCGCGATCGAACTGGTCTCGGGACAGACCCACGGAGTCGTCTCCACCGACCCCTCCTCGTCGACCGAGCATCCGAAGCGCACCGCGAAGCCGGACCCCGCCGCGGTCGCCTCGCCGGACGCCGACGGCGTCGGCACCCTGATCACCGACCCGGACCCGGCCTTCGACGACTGCTCGAACAGCGACCACACCAGCAAGAGTTCACTGGCGATGCTGACCGGCAAGAACATCGGCGACCGGCTGAACGAGAAGGGCGTCAGCTGGGGCTGGTTCCAGGGCGGGTTCCGGCCCTCGACCCCCTGGGACGGCGACAGCGCCGACCACGCCAAGTGCGGCGGCACCGCCCACGCCAACGTCGGCGGCGCGTCCTCGGTCGACTACAGCCCGCACCACGACCCCTTCCAGTACTACGCCACCACCGCCAACCCCCACCACCTCGCGCCGCGTTCCGTCGCTGAGATCGGACACGGCGGACGCGCGAACCACAACTACGACCTGACCGACTTCGACGCGGCCCTGCGGGCCGGGCGGCTGCCCGCCGTGAGCTTCCTGAAGGCGCCCTCCTACCAGGACGGCCACGCCGGATACTCCGACCCGGTCGACGAACAGCACTTCCTCGTCGGCCAGATCAACAAGATCCAGCAGTCGCCGCAGTGGAAGGACACGGCGGTCGTCGTCGCGTACGACGACTCGGACGGCTGGTACGACCACGTCGCCTCGCCCGTGCTGAACGGCTCCACCGACTCCACGCCCACCTCCGCCGGCCAGGCGACGGACAGCCCGATGTGCCAGTCGGGGCCGGCCGCCGCGGGCGGCTACGCCGACCGGTGCGGGCCGGGCGCTCGGCAGCCGCTGCTCGTCATCTCGCCCTACAGCAAGGTCAATCACATCGACCACACCAAAACGGAGCAGGCGTCCATCACCCGGTTCATCGAGGAGAACTGGGGCACGCGCGACATCGGCGACCACTCCTTCGACCGCCGCGCCGGCAGCCTCGCGAACATGTTCGACTTCCGGCATCCCAGCAACCGGGAGACGCTGCTGAACAGCGACGGGTCCGTACGCTCCGTCGGCCCGATCCGCGCGGTCGCGCCGGTCACGGCCGACATCACAGGGCTGGCGAAGCAGAACGCGGCGCTGCGCGTGGCGTCGCCGGGCGGCGGGAGCGGCACACCGTGGGCCGCCGTCGCCCTCGGCGGTGTGCTCGTGGTGGCGGCGGCCGTCGCCGTCGCCGTGCGCCGCCGCACGGAGTCCGGCCGCTGAGCGACGCCCCCGGCGCCGGGCGGGGCGGAGCGGGGAGTACCCGCGGGCCCGCGGCTCGGCGGTGTCAGTGCCAGTTCCAGTCGATGAGTGTGGCCAGCGTGTCCGAGTGGAAGTCCGGGAAGTCCATGGGCACGACGCCGAGATGCGTACGGTCCGACAGCCGGCCCGCCAGATAGCTCTGCACCCCTGGCATGATCGAGTCGGCGTTGACCTTGGGCCAGCCGCCGCCCGCGTAGCTGGTGAAGTTGATGTACATCAGCGCCGAGTCCTGGTCCCGGGCGGCGTTGTCGAACTGCTGGGTGACCTTCGACGTCTTCTGGGACGGCGAGGACAGGCCCTGGTAGATGTCCTGGAGCGAGAACCACTGGTTGGACAGGAAGTCGTTGTCCCCGCCCGGCCATTGGAGGACCGGCAGGTCGTTGTCGAACTGTGCGATCAGGACGATGCGGCCGCGCGCCTGGCCGAGCGACGGCACCTGGTCGGCGAGGAGGAACCAGGGGCGCCAGCCCTTGGTGTCGAGATACACGTTCAGGACGTTTTCGAAGTTGGCGCCGACGTCGTTGTTGGTGCCGTTCTCCTTCTTCAGCCGCATCACGATCGTCTCGTGCGGGTGCTGCTCCAGGAAGTCCCGGCACTGCGAGAGCACGCCGTCGAAGGTGATGCCCTGGTAGTACCCGGAGTGGTAGATCCCGAACGAGTCGCCGAGATGGTCCTGGAGGCCGTTGGCCCGGATGTCCAGGAACCTGACGCCGCGCTGGAGCTGCTCGGCGATGCCCCAGTTCTGGGTGTGCGACCACTCGGTGCCGTTGGCGGGGTCGGTGCAGCAGGAGTCGTGGGTACCGGGGATCGTCATCCGCAGCAGGGAGAGGCTGTCGGGCAGGGCGCCCATCCAGTCGGCGGGAATCGCGCTGCCGGTGGTGCCGGCGGCGCGCGGGACGGTCGACGCGCGCGCGGGCGCCATGGCTGCGCCGGTCACGAGGGCGGTGGAGGCGACGGCGGCGGAACGTATGAGGGAGCGACGGCTCAAGGTCATGGGGCAGTCTCCGCCCCGCGTCGCGCCCCGCGCAACACCGGGCGGACGTCTCGGAGGCGGCGTTCACGCGGAGTGGCCCGCCGTCGTACGGGGGCCGAACAGTGTCTGGACACGGGGGGATTGGGCCGCCCGCTGTCCGTGCGGGCCCGTCCCGGCCCCGCCGCGGAGGCCGGCTCGCGGCGGGCTCCTCCGCGCGCCGCTCGACGCCCCGCCGCGGGTCCTCCTCGGCGGCCACGGGCGGCGGCGCGAGCCGGTGTGACCCTGGACCACGCCGCGCCTTCACCCCCGGTGGAGGGTGCGGTAGCGTGACGCGTGGCGGCGGGTCCGGGGTGCCGCCGCAGGGGTGGCTGATCCGGTGTGAGTGATGGGGTGCATGGTGGCAACGGGCAAGATCATCCGGTTCGACGGGGTTCGCGGTTACGGGTTCGTCGCTCCGAGCGGTGGGGGTGATGACGTCTTCCTGCACGTGAACGACCTCCTGGTGGACAAGTCCCTGATCGCGCCGGGTGTGCGGGTCGAGTTCGATGTGGAGAACGGGGACAAGGGCCTCAAGGCGGCCCACGTCAGTGTGGTGGAAGGCGCGGAAGGCAATGACGCCGCGCCCGTCCCCGCCGTGCAGCGCTCGGAGCCCCGCATCCTGGTGGACGACGGGCTCTGCGACATCCTGTCCGCCCGCGAGTTCTCCGACGAGGTCACGGAGGCGCTGCTGAGCGCCGCCCCCGGGATCACCGCGGAGCAGATCCTCCAGATCCGCAGCCACCTCGGCAGGCTCGCCACCGGCCACGGCTGGGTCGAGGCGTAACCGCCCACCCGAGCGCCACGCCGAGCGCGCCGGCACGCTGAGCGCGCTCGGTACGGCCCGTCGCGGCGAAGGCTCTCAGCACGTCTCGCCGCGCGGCGCTTCAGCACGGCCCGGCGCGGTGAAGGCGCTCGGACGCGGCCGGGCCTCTCCGGTGCGGCCGGGCCCCCGCCCCTGCGGCCGGGCTCTGCCCGTCCGGCGTCGGCCGCCGGCACCGGCTGTCGTTCGGCCGTACGCACCCGGCCGCGCGGCCTCCTCCGGGCGCTCTCCGTCCCATCTCCCGCCGGACCGGCGGGCGTTCCCCGTCGACCCGCGACGCCGCCCCGCCGCAGGGCCCTCCGCGGCCCTCACCCGGCCACACCGCCGCACAGGACCGGTGTGGGCCGGCCGGAGTCCCGAGTGGTCTACTGGTCCCGTTCAGCATGGACGCCGGCGGGGCAAGGCCCCACTGGCCTGGGAGAACGGGGCGGTTCTTGAAGATCCTCATCAGTGCCGACATGGAGGGCGCGACCGGTGTCACCTGGCCGGCCGACGTGCTCCCCGGCACACCGCAGTGGGAGCGCTGCCGGGCCCTGTTCACCTCCGACGTGAACGCGGCGGTGCTCGGCTTCTACGACGGCGGCGCGGACGAGGTCCTCATCAACGAGGCCCACTGGTCGATGCGCAACCTCCTGCTGGAGCGGCTGGACGAGCGGGCCCAGATGCTCACCGGCCGGCACAAGCCGCTCTCCATGGTCGAGGGCGTGCAGCACGGCGACATCGACGCGATCGCCTTCATCGGCTACCACACCGCAGCGGGCACCGAGGGCGTCCTCGCCCACACCTACCTCGCCAACTCCATCACCGGCGTCTGGCTGAACGGCACCCGCGCCAGCGAGGGCCTGCTCAACGCGCACGTCGTCGCCGAGTACGGCGTCCCCGTCGTGCTCGTCACCGGCGATGACCTGACCTGCGTGGACGCGGAGGGCTACGCGCCCGGCGCCCGCAAGGTCGCCGTCAAGGACCACGTCTCGCGCTACGCGGCCGTCTGCCGCACCCCCGCGCGCACCGCCGCCGACATCCGGGCCGCCGCCAAGGAGGCCACCGCGCTGGCCGGCCGGTACGAGCCCGTCGCGGGCGGCCCGTTCACCGTGGAGCTGGAGTTCGACGCCGCGCACCTCGCCGACGCGTCGACCGTCGTGCCCGGTGTCGCCCCGAGCGGCGAGCGCCGCGTCTCGTACACGTCCCCGACGATGTACGAGGCCATCCGTACCTTCAAGGCCGTCACCACGATCGCCTCGTCCGCAGTGGAGGAGCAGTATGGCTGAGCAGCACGTCCCCGGAGCCATCGACGGCATCGCGCTCGACGAGGTCACCACCTTCACCTCCGAGCTCATCCGCATCGACACCACCAACCGGGGCGGGGGGGGCTGCCAGGAGCGCCCCGCCGCCGAGTACGCGGCCGAGCGCCTGGCCGCCGCCGGGCTCGACCCCGTCATCCTCGAACGCACCAAGGGCCGCGGCAACGTTGTCGCGCGGATCGCGGGCACCGACCCGTCCGCCGACGCGCTCCTCGTCCACGGCCACCTCGACGTCGTACCCGCCGAGCCCGCCGACTGGACCGTGCACCCGTTCTCCGGCGAGGTCCGCGACGGTGTCGTGTGGGGGCGCGGCGCCGTCGACATGAAGTACATGGACGCGATGGTCCTGTCGGTCGTACGGGCCTGGGCCCGCGCCGGCGTCCGGCCCCGCCGCGACATCGTCGTCGCCTTCACCGCGGACGAGGAGGCCAGCGCGGAGGACGGCTCCGGCTTCCTCGCCGACCAGCACCCCGGTCTGTTCGACGGCTGCACCGAGGGCATCAGCGAGTCCGGCGCGTACACGTACCACGCCGGAGGCATGGAGCTGTACCCGATCGCCGCCGGCGAGCGCGGCACCGCCTGGCTCAAGCTCACCGCGCACGGCAGGGCGGGCCACGGCTCCAAGGTCAACCGGCAGAACGCGGTCAGCCGCCTGGCTGCCGCCGTCACCCGCATCGGCGAGCACGAGTGGCCGCTGCGGATCACCCCCACCGTCCGTGCCGCGATCGAGGAACTCGCCGCGCTGAGGGACGTCGAGACCGGCTTCGACAAGCCGGACTTCGACATCGAGGCGCTCCTCGGCCGGCTCGGCGACACCCGTTCCCTCGTCGAGGCGACCGTACGCAACAGCGCCAACCCGACCATGCTGGACGCCGGTTACAAGGTCAACGTGATCCCGGGCCACGCCACCGCGCGGGTCGACGGCCGGATCGTGCCCGGCGGCGACGAGGAGTTCACCGCCACCATGGACCGGCTCACGGGCCCGGACGTGGACTGGGAGTTCGACCACCGCGAGGTCGCGCTCCAGGCCCCGGTCGACTCCCCGACGTTCGCGAAGCTGCGCGCCGCCGTGGAGCGGTTCGCGCCCGAGGGCCGCACGGTCCCGTTCTGCATGACCGGCGGCACCGACGCGAAGCAGTTCTCCCGCCTCGGCATCACCGGCTACGGGTACGCGCCGCTCAAGCTGCCGAAGGACTTCGACTACCAGGCGCTGTTCCACGGTGTGGACGAGCGGGTGCCCGTCTCCGCCCTGCACTTCGGCGCTCGCGTCCTCGACCACTACCTCCAGACCGCGTGAAGGAGCCGACCATGGCCACCACTTCGCAGTACGGCACCTGGCCCTCCCCGATCGACGCCGCGCTCGCCGCGTCCCACGACGGCAGGCCCGAATACCTCGGCACCGTCGGCGACGAGGTGTGGTGGACCGCGCCCCGCCCCGCCGAGGGCGGCAGGCGGGCCCTGGTCCGCAGGCGCCCCGACGGCACCGAGGAGTCGGTGCTGCCCGCCCCGTGGAACGTGCGCAGCCGCGTCATCGAGTACGGCGGCCTGCCCTGGGCCGGAGCCCCCCGCGCGAGCGGCGGCCCCCTCGTGGTCTTCGTCCACTTCCCCGACCAGCGGCTCTACGCCTACGAGCCGGACGGCGGCGGCGAGCCCCGACCGCTCACCCCGCTCTCGTCCGTCGGCGGCGGCCTGCGCTTCGCGGACCTCAGGGTCGAGCGGGAGCGCGGCGAGGTCTGGTGCGTCATGGAGGAGTTCACCGGCGAGGCGCCCACCGACGTGCGGCGCGTCATCGTCGCCGTACCGCTCGACGGCTCGGCCGCCGACGACAGGGCGGCGCTGCGGGAACTCTCCGACGGGCGGCACCGCTTCGTCACCGGGCCGCAGCGCTCGCCCGACGGGCGCCGCGTCGCGTGGATCGCCTGGGACCACCCCCGGATGCCGTGGGACGGCACCGAGGTGGTGCTCGCCGAAGTGCCCGCGGACGGCGGACCGTTCACCGGCGCCACCACGGTGCTCGGCGGCCCGGACGAGGCCGTCTCGCAGATCGCGTGGGCCGAGGACGGTGCCCTGCTCTACGCCTCCGACCCCGGCGGTTGGTGGGAGCTGCGGCGCGTCGCCGCCGACGGCCTCGCCGACGCGCGCGCCCGCTCCACCGCGCTCCTGCCCGCCCGGCAGGAGGAGTTCGCGGGCCCGCTGTGGCGCGTGGGCATGCAGTGGTTCCTGCCGCTGCCCGGCGGCCGGATCGCCGCGATCCACGGCACCGGCACCAACGCGCTCGGTGTCCTCGACCCGGCCGCGGGCACCCTCACCGACATCGAGGGCCCCTGGAACGAGTGGGCGTCCACGCTGGCCGCGCACGGCACGACCGTCGTCGGGCTCGCCGCGAGCGCCCGCACCTCCCACGAGATCGTGGAGGTCGACACCGCGACCGGGACCGCGCGGGTCATCGGCTCCGCGCACCGCGACGCCGTCGACCCGGCATATGTCTCCGCGGGCGAGGAGCGCGTCTTCACCGGCCCCGGCGGCCGGGAGATCCACGCGCACGTGCACCCGCCGCACCACCCGGAGTTCACCGGCCCCGAGGGTGAACTGCCGCCGTACGTGATCTGGGTGCACGGCGGGCCCACCAGCCGTACGCCGCTCGTACTCGACCTGGAGATCGCCTACTTCACCACGCGCGGCATCGGCGTCGCCGAGGTGAACTACGGAGGCTCCACCGGCTACGGCCGCCAGTACCGGGAGCGGCTGCGCGAGCAGTGGGGCGTGGTGGACGTGGAGGACTGCGCCGCCGTCGCCCTCGCGCTCGCCGCCGAGGGCAGCGCCGACCGGACGAAGCTCGCCGTGCGCGGCGGCAGCGCGGGCGGCTGGACCACCGCCGCCTCCCTGACCTCGAAGAGCGCCCGCGACGTGTGGGCCTGCGGGGCGATCAGCTACCCGATCCTGGACCTCGGCGGCTGGGCCACCGACGAGACGCACGACTTCGAGTCCCAGTACCTGGAGTCGCTGATCGGCCCGTACGCCGAGGTGCCCGAGCGCTACCGGGACCGCTCCCCGATCCACCTCGTGGAGAACATCACGGCGCCGTTCCTGCTGCTCCAGGGCCTCGACGACGTGATCTGCCCGCCCGCGCAGTGCGACCGGTTCCTCGCCGCCGTCGCGGGGCGTGGCGTCCCGCACGCGTACCTCTCCTTCGAGGGCGAGGGCCACGGCTTCCGCAGGAAGGACACCATGGTCCGCTGCCTGGAGGCCGAACTCTCGCTGTACGCGCAGACCTTCGGCTTCGAGCGCGGCGACGTCCCCCACCTGGAGCTGGCCCCGTGACGTACCGCGTCTCCCCGCTGACGAGGCCCCGGCGGCTGGTGCCGGGCGACCGGGTCGCGATCGTCGCGCCCAGCGGCCCGGTGCCCGAGGACCGGCTCCTGGCCGGGCTCGACCTCCTGCGGGGCTGGGGCCTCGATCCGGTCGTCGCGCCCCACGTCCTCGCCCGGCACCCGCGCTTCCCCTACCTCGCGGGCGACGACGCCGACCGGGCGCGCGACCTGCTGGCCGCCTGGTGCGACCCGGGGACCGCCGCCGTGATCTGCGCACGCGGCGGTTACGGCGCGCAGCGCATGGTCGACCTGCTCGACTGGGACGCCATGCGGGCCGCACCGCCCAAGGTGTTCGTCGGCTACAGCGACATCACCGCGCTGCACGAGGCGTTCGCGACCCGGCTCGGCCTTGCCACCCTGCACGGCCAGATGACGGCGGCCGCCGTCTTCCTCGACGACAAGGACAGCCAGGAGCACCTGAGGGCCACCCTGTTCGAACCCGAGACAGTGCGGACGCTCGGCCTACCCACGGCCCGCGCCCTGGTCCCCGGCCGTGCCACGGGTGTCACCCTCGGCGGCTGTGTCAGCCTGCTCGCCGCCGACCTCGGCATCCCGCACGCGCGCCCGTCGGCCGCGGGCGGGCTGCTGATGATCGAGGACACCGGCGAGGAGCCGTACCGCCTCGACCGGATTCTCACCCAACTGCTGCGCGCCGGCTGGCTGGACGGGGTGGCGGGCATCGGCCTCGGCTCCTGGCAGGGGTGCGGCCCGTACGAGGCGGTACGCGACGTCTTCCTCGACCGCCTCGGCCCGCTCGGCGTGCCGGTGGTGGAGGAGCTGGGCTTCGGGCACGGCACTCCGGCGCTGACCGTGCCGTTCGGCGTGCCCGCCGTGCTCGACGCGGCGAGCGCGACGCTGACGCTGGAGGTACCGGCGCTGGTGTGAGCAGGTCCGGGGCCGCGGCCCCGGGACCGGACCACCGCCGCGCGTCAGCGGCGCGACGGCCTGTTGATCTTCATCGTGTCCATGTCCGTCGCGGTGGAACGCAGCTCGCCGTGGCCGTACCCCAGCGCGTCGAGAGCGTCCGCCGCCCGCTCCTCGGCCAGCAGGGCCGCCATCTCCTCGCCCTCGTCGGCGTCGGAGACGATCTCGTAGCGGTAGCTGAAGTGCCGGAGCGCCCTGTCATAGACGAGCGAGCCCTCCGGAGTGAACCGGTGCTGCGCCAGGCCGTGTTCGTCCACCTCGGCGAGCAGCTCCCGCCGCGCCCCGTCCGTCAGGGCCCGCCAGGTGCCGCGTACGATCACGCGATACGTGTGCTGGGTGCTCATCCGCGCTGCGTCCTCTCTCATCCGTGCCCGGGCCGCGTACCCGCAGCTCCCCGCGCGGTGGCCGCCTCGGTGCCGGGCAGCCCGCAGCATACGGGGGGCGGGCGCGGCGCACCCGTGCTTTTCGGCGGGCGCTCCCGCACCGGCGGCGACGCCCGAGGCCCATACCGGCGCCCGCTCCTGTACCGGCGCCCGCCGACCGGGGCCCTCTCAGCGGCCGGGGCCTTCTCACCGCCCCGGGTGTGTGCGACGTCTCACAATGAGCCCCCCCCCGGCACCGGGCGGGTGCACACTCCGCCCATGACGTCGCATCTGCATCGCATACGCCTGCTCGCCGGGTGCGGGATGGGCCTGGCCCTGTCCGGACTCGTACTGGCCCTCGCGGGGCAGGGCGCCGCGGGCCGCGGTGTCGCGCTCGCCGGGGCGGGGCTGCTGCTGTGGGAGCGGGCCGCGCTCGCGCTGGCCCGCTGGGCGGCCCGGCGCGCCGGGCTCCCCGGCCCCGCGCGTGCCGCGGCGGCGGCCGAACGCGGGGACGGGTGACCGGCGCGGGTGGCCCGGAGCACGGCGGGGCAGGGTCAGTCCGCCGCGGACGGCCCGCCCGCGGCGCCGCCGATACTGATCTGGTAGCCGGTGATCTTGCGGTACATCGTCGCGCGTGAGATGCCCAGCGCCTTCGCCGCCCTGGACTTGTCGCCGCCGTGGTCGAGCAGCGCCCGCACGATCATGTCGCGCTCCGTCTGCTCCCATGCCGTGAGCGGGTGCTGTGCGTGGGAGAGCAGCGAGGGCGGCAGGTCGCTCTCCTCGATCCAGGGACCCGAGCGGTGCGCCAGCGCGTAGCGCAGGCTTCCCTCCAACTGCCGCACGTTGCCCGGCCAGTTGGCCTGGGTCAGGGCGCGCAGCGCGGGACCTGAGCACTGCACGTCGCTGCCGTCCGCGTGCCGCGCGAGCAGGAGGGGCACCAGCGGCGCCACATCGTCCGGGCGCAGCCGCAGGGGCGGGACCGTCACCTCCGAGGGGAAGTTGCGGGCCGGGCGGGCGTCGCCCTCCGCGGCCCGGTCGCGCGGCGCGGACAGCGCCACCACCCAGCCGGGACGGTCCGCCGCGGCCCGCAGCAGCCCGTCGAGCGCCGCGACCGCCGTGGCCGGCAGCAGGTCGAAGTGGCGCAGGACCAGCGTCTCGGTGCCGTCGGTGTCGAGCGTCCGCGCGACGGCACGCAGCCAGGACGCCGTGGACCGGCCCGCCCGCGCGCAGTCGTGCACGGTCAGCCTGCGCCCCGGGAACTGGTGGCGGTGCACCGCACGTACCAGCGCGAGTTTGCCCACGCCCTGCTCGCCCGCGACCAGCGTCCACCGGCCCGCCTCGGCGAACGCCGTGATCCGGTGCACCAGCGACCGCCAGGCCGCGCTGCGGCCCGCGAGGCCCGGCAGCCGGACCTGCGGAGGCGGCGGCGGAGGACCCGCCGCCTCGGGGGAGTGGGCGGGCAGCACCTGGATCTCCACGACATACCCGGCGTTGCCTCCGATGCCCGGCGCCTGCACCGGCCGCGCCCGCGCCCGCACACTGCGCCCGTCCTGGAGCTGGAGGTCGGCCGCGCCGCCCCGCGCGAGGCCCGCCGCGCGCTCCCGCAGCAGCCGGTGGTCGGCGGGGCCGAGCAGCTCGGAGGCGGTGGCGTCCGCCATGAAGCAGTCGTCGGCGACCGCCACCAGGAGCCGCCCGGGGCCCCGCCGGCCGGTCACGAACGCGTCGAGCAGCGCCCGTTCCCGCAGCGTCGCGAGGTCCAGCAGCCTGCCCTCGATGTCCGCGGCGGCCTCCTGCACCAGCGCCACCATCAGCGGCGACGCGGTCGCGCGCCAGCTCGTCAGGTCGACCAGGCCGATGATCCGCCCGCTCGTCGGGTTGCGTATCGGGGCCGCCGCGCACGACACCCGCTGGAGCCGCTCGGAGAAGTGCTCGGAGCCGAAGACGCAGGCCGTCCTGCCGTCCTCGATCGCCGTGCCGATGCCGTTCGTGCCGACGAACTCCTCGGCGTAACTGAAGCCGGGCGCCAGCGAGATGGCGTCCAGGTGCCCGGACAGCTCCCTGTTGCCGACCCGCCGCTGCCTGATGCGCGACTTCGCGTCCGTGAGGATCAGCGAGATCGGACTGTCCGCGAGCGTCCCGGCGAGCCGGTCGAGCACGGGAGCGGCCGCCGCGCTCAGCTTGCTGTGCGGGTCGAGGTCCGGATCGTAGGGGGTCTCGATACGGTCCGTGTCCACCCCCCACAGCCGGGAGCGCTGCCAGGAGTTGAGGATCGGTTCGCGCACCACGAGCTCCGGCACCGGCTCGCCCTCGAGGAAGAGCTCCCGTGCCTTGCGGGACCCGGACCTCGCCCCGGGCCCGCGCGCCTCCGGTTCCGCACCGGACCGCCGGCGCTCGTCCCCGGCACCGCGCCCATCGTCCGCGACAACGCCGTCACGGCCCATCCGCACACCACCTCACCCTGCGCCGTGGCGGGTCCCGTCCGACCGGGCCGGCCCGCCCGCTCGATCACGTACCGCCACCGCGTTATGACTCGCACGGTAAGGAAGCGCGCCGTCCGGCGCCAGAGGGTGCGCGCCGCCGGGTGTCTCAACTTGAGACGCGCCGGGGGCTCCGTACGCCGCACAGTGGTCCGCGACCCGGTCGCCGGAGGCTGCCGCCGATCGTCGCGGGCAGTGCGCCGCCGCGGCGGCCGGTGGTCCGTGGACCGGGGGACACCGAGCTACTCGTAAGGAGAGCACGTGAGCCGACAGAGCCTCAGCAAGGCGCACAAGAAGATCACCGAGTTGTCCTGGGAGCCGACCTTCGCCACCCCGGCGAACCGGTTCGCCACGGACTACCGCTTCGACAAGGCGCCCAAGAAGGACCCGCTCAAGCAGGTGCTGCGCTCCTACTTCCCGATGGAGGAGGAGAAGGACAACCGCGTGTACGGCGCGATGGACGGCGCCATCCGCGGCAACATGTTCCGCCAGGTGCAGCAGCGCTGGATGGAGTGGCAGAAGCTGTTCCTCTCGATCATCCCGTTCCCGGAGATCTCCGCGGCCCGCGCGATGCCGATGGCCATCGGCGCGGTGCCCAACCCGCAGCTGCACAACGGGCTCGCGGTCCAGATGATCGACGAGGTGCGGCACTCGACGATCCAGATGAACCTCAAGCGCCTCTACATGAACCACTACATCGACCCGGCCGGCTTCGACATCTCGGAGAAGGCGTTCGCGAACTGCTACGCGGGCACCATCGGCCGCCAGTTCGGCGAGGGGTTCATCACCGGCGACGCGATCACCGCGGCCAACGTCTATCTGACGCTGGTGGCCGAGACCGCGTTCACCAACACCCTGTTCGTGGCCATGCCCGCGGAGGCCGCCGCCAACGGCGACTACCTGCTGCCGACCGTCTTCCACTCGGTGCAGTCCGACGAGTCGCGGCACATCTCCAACGGCTACTCGATCCTGCTGATGGCGCTCGCCGACGAGGGCAACCGGCAGCTGCTGGAGCGCGACCTGCGCTACGCGTGGTGGAACAACCACTGCGTGGTGGACGCCGCCATCGGCACGTTCATCGAGTACGGGTCCAAGGACCGCCGCAAGGACCGCGACAGCTACGCGGAGATGTGGCGCCGCTGGATCTACGACGACTACTACAGGTCGTACCTGATCCCGCTGGAGAAGTACGGCCTGAAGATCCCGCACGACCTCGTCGAGGCGGCATGGGACCGGATCTGGAACAAGGGCTACGTGCACAAGGTCGCCCAGTTCTTCGCCACCGGCTGGCCCGTCAACTTCTGGCGGATCGACGGCATGACGGACGACGACTTCGAGTGGTTCGAGTCCAAGTACCCGGGCTGGTACAACGAGTACGGCCGCTGGTGGGAGGCGTACAACCGGCTCCGGCACCCGAAGGGCAACAAGCCCATCGCCTTCGAGGACGTCAACTACCAGTACCCGCACCGGTGCTGGACCTGCATGGTGCCGTGCCTCGTCCGTGAGGACATGGTGGTCGACAAGGTCGACGGGCAGTGGCGCACCTACTGCTCCGAGACCTGCGCCTGGACCGACACCACGGCCTTCCGCCCGGAGTACGAGGGCCGCGCCACGCCCTCGATGGGCCGGCTCACCGGCAAGCGCGAATGGGAGACCGTGTACCACGGCCAGGACCTCGCGGACATCGTCAAGGACCTCGGGTACGTACGCGACGACGGCAGGACCCTCGTGCCGCAGCCGCACCTGGACCTCGACGACCCGAAGAAGCTGTGGACGCTGGACGACGTCCGCGGCAACACCTTCATCAGCCCGAACGTGTCGCTGAACGAGATGAGTGACGAGGAGCGCGAGGCCCACGTGGCCGCGTACCGCTCCCACTCGAACGTGACACCCGCCTGATCCCGTCCTGACCCCGTCCCGCCCCTCGGGGCTCCCCGC
>NZ_JAIUKE010000147.1 GCF_020176795.1 Streptomyces sp. 8L | reverse complement strand
CCCCGACCCCGTCTGCCCCCGCCGGGACCGGCGCGAGCGGCGGCGGGCAGGACGGCTCCGGGACGGACGGGGCGGACGGCTCCACCGCCGGCTGACCGCACCGCCCGGCTCCCGCCGCTGCCCGCTACCCGCTGCCCGTCGTGCTCGGCTGTTCCCGTCCGTCCCGTCGTCGTCCCCGTGTCTGTCCCGTCGTCGTCCACGGCGATCCGCGCGGCATGTACCGTCACCCATTCACGCACCGTCACCCATTCACCCAAAAGAGGGTGAAAGGGCGGCGGTGCGTGCGTCGCTCGCACGGTCCCTCAGCCGCCCAGCACCCGTCGCAGGTAGTGGTTGCCGAAGACCCGGTCCGGGTCCAGCCGGTCCCGCAGCGCCGTGAACTCCCCGAAGCGCGGATAGACCCCCGCCAGGTACTCCGCGTCCCTGGAGTGGATCTTCCCCCAGTGCGGCCTGCCGCCGTGTGCGACCATGATCCGCTCCACCGCGCCGAAGTACGCCTGGTGCGGCGTGCCCCGGTAGAGGTGCACCGCGATGTACGCGCTGTCCCGGCCCGACGCCGTCGAGAGCGTGATGTCGTCGGCGGGCGCGGTCCGTACCTCCACGGGGAAGCTCACCCGCAGCGGCGAGCGGTCCACCATCGCCTTCACCTCGCGCAGCGCCTCGGGCGCGGCCGCCCTCGGCAGCGCGTACTCCATCTCGATGAAGCGCACCCTCCGCGGTGACGTGAACACCTTGTAGGGGATGTCCGTGTACGTACGGGGCGACAGCGCGCGGCTGGACACGCGGGCGATCGCGGGGATGGCCATGGGCGCGGCGCGCCCCACGGAGCACGCCACCTTCAGGGCTCCGTTGGACAGCAGCTCGTCGTCCAGCCAGCCCCGCAGCAGGCCGGGCGGGTCGACGGGACCCGCGGTGCGGTTGTTGCGCTTGGTGTTGCAGTTGGCGGTGTGCGGGAACCAGTAGAACTCGAAGTGCTCGTTCCCGGTCACGTGCTCCTCGAACTCCGCGAGCACCCGCTCCAGCGCCATCGGCTCCTCACGGGCCGTCAGCAGGAAGACCGGCTCCACGGCGAAGGTGACCGACGTCAGGACGCCGAGGGCGCCGAGCCCGATCCGGGCCGCCGCGAAGACGTCCGCGTTCTCCTGGGCGGAGCAGCGCAGCAGCGAGCCGTCCGCCGTGATCAGTTCGAGCGCCGTGATCTGCGCGGCGATCGACGCCGACGAGCGGCCCGTGCCGTGCGTGCCCGTGGAGACCGCGCCCGCCGCGGTCTGCGCCATGATGTCGCCCATGTTCGTGAGCGAGAGCCCCGCGCGGGCGAGCGCCGCGTTCAGTGTCCGCAGCGGGGTGCCCGCGGCCACCGTGACCGTACCGGCGGCACGGTCCAGCGCGAGTATGCCGGTCAGCCGGTCCGGGCGTATCAGGACTCCGTCGGTGGCCGCCACGGCCGTGAAGGAGTGGCCCGTACCTACGGCCTTCACCTTCAGCCCGTCCTGCGCCGCCCTGCGCACGATGTCCGCCAGCTCGGCGGCCCCGCCGGGGGCGACGGCCCGGGCGGGACGCGCCGTGACGTTGCCTGCCCAGTTGCGCCAGGAGGCCGAGGCGCGGGACTCACGCCAGGGGACGCGGGACCTCCTGCCCTTCCTGCCCTTCGCCGCCGTCGGGGCCGGGCCGCTCCTGCCCGTGTTGCCCGTATGACCCGTGCTGCTCGTGCTGCTCGTACTGCCCGTGGTGCGCGGGCTGTTCGTGCTGTTCGTGCTGTTCGTGTGGTTCGTGGGGGTTTCGCGGGACTCCATCGGCCTCACGCCCTTTCCGCCAGGACACGGTGGCCGGCCTGCTCAGCCGGCGGTGGCCGAGCACCGCCACCACGGCCGCGACCGCCCCCGCCACACCGGGCACCGCGTACCCCGCCCGCGCCCCCGCCGCGTCGACCACCCATCCCGCGGCCGACGAGCCGAGTGCGACGCCGACGGCGAGCCCGGTGCTGGTCCAGGTCATGCCCTCGGTCAGCGCGCTGCGTGGCACGTGCGCCTCGACGAGTCCCATCGTCGACACCATGGTCGGTGCGACCGTGAGCCCCGCGACGAACAGCGCCGCGGCCAGGAACGGCAGATTCCCGGCCAGTTGGAGGGGGATCATACTCACGGCCATCGCGATGACACCCCCGAGCCACCGCCGCGCCACCGGTCCGGACATCCGCACCATGCCGAACGCCGCTCCCGCGAGGCACGAGCCGAGCGCGTACACCGCGAGGACCAGGCTGGCGCTGCTCTTGTGGCCGAGTCCGTCCGCGAAGGCGACCGTCGCCACGTCGATCGCGCCGAAGATGGTGCCTGTCGCCACGAACGTCACCACCAGCACCTGGAGTCCCGTCGAGCGCAGCGCCGAGCGTCCCGTGTGCTCCCCGGGCGGGTGCGGCACCGGCTCCGTCGCCCGCTGCGCGCTGAGCCAGACGACGCCGCCCACCAGGAAGACCCCCGCGACCAGCGGGCCGGCCTCGGGGAACCACGACGTCGAAAGTCCGATGGAGACGATCGGGCCGATGATGAAGCAGACCTCGTCGACCACCGACTCCCAGGAGTACGCGGCGTGCAGCAGCCCCGGCGCGTCCCGGTGCAGCGCCGCCCAGCGCGCCCGCACCATCGCGCCGACGCTCGGCACGCTTCCGACGCAGGCCGCGAAGACGAACAGCGTCCAGTCGGGGGCCCGCTGCTGGGCGCAGACGAGAAGTCCGGCCAGGGCGGCGGCCGAGATCAGCGTGGCGGGCCGCAGCGTGCGCCGCTGCCCGTGCCGGTCGACGAGCCGGGACACCTGCGGCCCGAGCACCGCCACGGAGACGGCCATCGTCGCGGACAGCGCGCCGGCCAGCCGGTAGCGCCCGGTCAGCTGCGAGACCATCGTCACGACCCCGATGCCGGTCATCGACAGCGGCATCCGGCTGAGCAGGCCGGCCGCGCTGAACCTCCAGGCGCCGGGAGCGGTGAAGATCTCGCGGTAGGGACTGGGCAACGGGCGCTCCGGCGCTGCTCGTGGGGGATCGGGGACGCGGCTGGTAAGGAACCAAATGCGCCCGTACAGGTTACGAGTTCCGCGGTGCCGGTTGTTACGGAATAAGCGTGCGATGGCAGGATCGGGACCATGCCCGATGAGCCAGTCACATCTCCCTACGACGCCCTTCTCCTGCTGTCCTTCGGTGGCCCCGAAGGGCCGGACGATGTCATTCCGTTCCTGGAGAACGTGACCCGCGGACGCGGTATCCCGCGCGAGCGGCTGAAGGAGGTGGGCCGGCACTACTACCTCTTCGACGGAGTCAGCCCGATCAACGCGCAGAACCGCGCCCTGCTCGGCGCCCTGCGCGCGGACTTCGCGGAGAACGGCGTCGACCTGCCCGTCGAGTGGGGAAACCGGAACTGGGCGCCGTACCTCACGGACACACTGCGTCGGATGGTCCTCGACGGCCGCCGCCGCATCGCCGTCCTCGCGACCAGCGCGTACGCCTCGTACTCCGGCTGCCGCCAGTACCGCGAGAACCTCGCCGACGCGCTCGCCACCCTGGAGGCGGAAGGGCTGGAACTGCCCCGGGTCGACAAGCTTCGGCACTACTTCAACCACCCGGGCTTCGTCCGGCCCATGGTCGACGGCGTCCTCGCCTCGCTCGCCGACCTGCCGCAGGACGTACGCGCGGGCGCGCACCTCGCCTTCACCACCCACTCCATCCCGACCTCCGCCGCCGACACGTCGGGGCCGGAGTCCGGCCACGGCTACGGCGGGGCCTACGTCGCCGAGCACCTCGACGTCGCGCGCCTGGTCGCCGAGGCCGTCCGCGAGGAGACCGGCGTCGAGCACCCCTGGCAGCTCGTCTACCAGTCCCGCAGTGGCGCCCCCGGCACGCCGTGGCTCGAACCGGACATCTGCGACCACCTGGAGACCCTGCACGGCGAGGGCGTGCCCGCCGTCGTGATGGTGCCCATCGGTTTCGTCTCCGACCACATGGAGGTCCTCTACGACCTCGACACCGAGGCCACCGCCAAGGCGGCGGAGCTCGGCCTGCCGGTGCGCCGCTCACCCACCGTCGGCGCCGACCCGCGCTTCGCCGCGGCCGTCCGGGACCTCGTCCTGGAGCGCGCGGCGACGGAGCGGGGCGAGCGGCCGGAGCGCTGCGCGCTCGGCGCGCTCGGCGCCAGCCACGACCTGTGCCCGGTGGGCTGCTGTCCGGCCCGCGCCCCGAAGCCGGCCGCGGCGGGCGCCGACAGCCCGTACGCCTGACGCCGCCCTGTCCGTCCGTACACCTGACGCCCGTCCGTAAGGAGCACCACGTGAACGACGCACAGCCCCCGTCCAGCGGCCCCGACGACGCCCTGACCGCGCGCCTGCTCGAACTCGCCCTGGAGGCCGCGGGCCGCGCCGGCGCCCTGCTGCGCGACGGGCGGCCCGACGACCTGGCCGTCGCCGCGACCAAGTCGAGCCCCATCGACGTGGTGACGGAGATGGACATCGCCGCGGAGAAGCTGATCACCGGCTTCCTCGCGCGCCACCGGCCCGACGACGCGATCCTCGGCGAGGAGGGTGCGAACAGCGAGGGAACCACCGGGTTCCGCTGGGTGATCGACCCGCTCGACGGCACGGTCAACTACCTGTACGGCCTGCCCACCTGGGCCGTGTCCGTCGCGGTCCAGTACGGCGGCGAGACGCTCGTCGGCGTCGTCGAGGCGCCCATGCGCCGGGAGACCTGCCGCGCGGTGCGCGGCGGTGGCGCCTGGGTGGGGGAGAGGCGCCTCGCCGTCCGGCCCTCGCCGCCCCTCGACCAGGCGCTGGTGTCGACGGGCTTCAACTACGTCGAGTCGGTGCGCACCCACCAGGCGGCGGTCGCCCACCGGCTGATCCCGCGGCTGCGCGACATCCGGCGGGCCGGCTCCGCCGCGATCGACCTGTGCGACGTCGCGGCGGGCCGGCTCGACGGCTACTACGAGCGCGGCCTGCATCCCTGGGACTACGCGGCGGGCGACCTGATCGCCCGTGAGGCGGGCGCGCTCACCGGCGGCAGGCCGGGCGAACCGCCGCACGACGGGCTGACCGTGGCCGCCTCGCCCGGCGTCTTCGGGCCGCTCCAGAGCCTGCTGGAGGAGTACGGCGCCTGGCACGACTGAGCCCGCGCGGGCCGTGGAACAGGCCCGGCCGGGCGGACAGCCGCCGCGGGCGCACCCCGCGCGGGCGGCCCGCCGCACAGCGCACGCCGAAGGACCCCGGCGCCTTCCCCTCGGCACCGGGGTCCTTCGCACGCACGGCCGTCTGTCGGACGGCGTCGGTGTACGGTCCGCGCTCAGGCGCTCGCCGTACTCACCTCCACGCCGTGTTCCGCGGCGAGCCGGCGCAGATCTTCCAGCTCCTCCTGCTCGACATCGGCGAGGAAGTCGTCGCCCTCTTCGCGGGCCTTGGTCATCTCGGTTTCCGTGGTCTTTATGCGCTGGAGGAGCCCTGCGGTGAATGCGTCCATTGCGCCCCCTCGTCGTGGGTCAGTGGCACGGGGGTGTGCCGACGTGGTCGTCGGGTGGCACAGAAGTGCCGACGGCGGGTGATCACGATCCCTCTGCCTACTGGAAAACAGAACGCGGAAGGAACAGCCGCGCTCGGGTGTGATCTCGGGTGTGAAGGGGTCTTCCCCAAGCCGGGCGGGCAGGAAACCTCAACTTCTCCGGGTATCGCGCCTATTCCCGCCGGATCTTCGGTTCCTTCCGCCCCGGGACTCCACCGCTTCCCGTCCCGTCCCACCGTCCCGTCCCTCCGCGCCGTCCCTCCGCGCCGTCCCTCCGCGCCCCGGCGGCGCCTCCCGTCGCGTCCCGGCGGATTCCGGCGGGACCGCGCCCGCCCGCGCGGAACGGCCTGCCTTCTCGCCCCGGGCACAGCCTCCCGAGGGCCGCGCCCCGGCGTCTTACCGCCGGTTTACGCGCGAAAAGGGCAGGATGGGGGCGCAAGAAGCGTGGTGACACCTGCCCCGGCGCGGGCGCGGGTCTCGAACGGAAGGACCAGGGACGTGCGCGTACTCGTCGTCGAGGACGAGCAGCTGCTCGCCGATGCGGTGGCGACCGGACTGCGCCGGGAGGCCATGGCCGTCGACGTCGTGTACGACGGGGCCGCGGCCCTGGAGCGCATCGGCGTCAACGACTACGACGTGGTCGTGCTCGACCGCGATCTGCCACTGGTGCACGGTGACGACGTCTGCCGCAGGATCGTGGAGCTCGGCATGCCGACCAGGGTGCTGATGCTCACAGCCTCCGGCGATGTCAGCGACCGCGTCGAAGGGCTCGAACTGGGCGCCGACGACTACCTGCCGAAGCCGTTCGCCTTCACCGAGCTGACCGCCCGGGTCCGCGCGCTCGGCCGCCGCACCACGGTGCCGCTGCCGCCGGTCCTGGAGCGCTCGGGGATCAAGCTCGACCCGAACAGGCGCGAGGTCTTCCGCGACGGGAGCGAGATCCAGCTCGCGCCCAAGGAGTTCGCCGTCCTGGAAGTACTGATGCGCAGCGAGGGTGCCGTGGTCTCCGCCGAGCAGCTCCTGGAGAAGGCGTGGGACGAGAACACGGACCCCTTCACCAACGTGGTCAGGGTCACGGTGATGACGCTGCGCAGGAAGCTCGGGGAGCCTCCGGTGATCGTCACCGTGCCCGGCTCCGGCTACCGGATCTGACGCGCGTGGCCTCCCACCCCGCGCCGCCGGACGCGCCCCCGAAGCCGACCTGGGACCCGCGATGGCCCGCAGAACAGGTGGTCCCGTGGCTGCGCCCCACGATCCGGATACGTCTCACCCTGCTGTACGGCGGGATGTTCCTGATCGCCGGCATCCTCCTCCTGTCGATCATCTACCTGCTCGCCGCGCAGGCCCTGCATGTGGGCAGCGACCTGCCGTTCGAGATCGTCTCGGGCCAGATCAGGGGCAGCGCCGCCTGCCACTTCGAGGCGCAGGCCACGGCCGCCCAGACCAACGCCGCGATGAACGACTGCGTGAACCACGAGCGGGCGCAGGCCCTGGACGATCTCCTCACCCGGTCCCTGTTCGCACTGGTCGGTCTGACGATCATCGCGTTCGCCTTCGGCTACGCGATGGCCGGCCGGGTCCTCTCCCCGCTCGGCCGCATCACGCGCACCGCGCGGCGCGTCGTCGGCACGGACCTCTCGCGCCGGATCGAGCTGGACGGCCCGGACGACGAGTTCAAGGAGCTGGCGGACACCTTCGACGAGATGCTGGAGCGCCTGGAGCGGGCCTTCTCCTCCCAGCAGCGCTTCGTGGCCAACGCGTCGCACGAACTGCGTACGCCGCTGGCGATCAACAGAACGCTGCTGGAAGTGCACCTGTCCGACCCCGGCGCCCCTCCCGAGCTCCAGCAGCTCGGAAAGACGCTGCTGTCCACCAACGAGCGGAGCGAGCAGCTGGTGGAGGGGCTCCTGCTCCTGGCCCGCAGCGAGAACCAGCTCGTGGAGCGAAAACCGGTCGATCTCGCGGAGGTCGCCGCGCGCGCGGTCGACCAGGCCTCCGCGGAGGCGGAGCAGAAGAACGTGCGGATGCGGACGGAGTGCGTCCCCGCCGTCGTCCAGGGCAACGGCGTGCTGCTGGAGCGGATCGCGCTGAACCTCGTACAGAACGCCGTCCGCTACAACGTGGCGCACGACGGCTGGGTCGAGGTGCGTACGGACGTCCAGCAGGGCCAGGCGGTCCTTGAGGTGTCCAATACGGGGCCGGTCGTGCCCGCGTACGAGATCGACAACCTGTTCGAGCCGTTCCGACGGCTGCGGACGGAGCGCACGGGCAGCGACAAGGGCGTAGGGCTCGGGCTTTCCATCGCACGCTCGGTCGCAAGGGCGCACGGGGGGCGCATCGCGGCGGAGCCGCGCGAGGGAGGTGGGCTCGTGATGCGTGTCACGTTGCCCGTGTGAGCCCGTGCCTCCACTGTCGCAGAGCCCACAGCCTTGTTCGCTTTGCGCGGAATTTTGGGCATGCCGCCTGATCGGTCGTTTGTGCGACGGATCACAGGAATGTTTTCGCTTTCACCTACGTTCCGTGATCAAACATCTGTCGGAAGGCCGGTAAAGTCCGGGTTTCCGGGGGGTGCGCTCACGGGAAGTACACGGGGTGGTGCCTGCGTCGCACGACCTCAGGACCGTGTACGGTCCCCTTCGCCACCCGAAGCCGATCATTCGTGATCAGTGCAGTTGGGTGTCGATTGAGTAACAGACCTTGATGTGAGGCAAAATCTCCGCCTCAGGTCGGGCACAAGTCCGGCCTCTCATGCGTTACGTGCGCTGAAGACACCACAGACACCCACAGGGGGAGAGCACCGAGAATGGCTACCGACTACGACACCCCACGCAAGACCGACGACGACGTCGACCAGGACAGCCTGGAAGAACTGAAGGCGCGTCGTAACGACAAGTCGACCTCCGCCGTCGACGTGGACGAGTTCGAGCAGGCGGAAGGCCTGGAGCTGCCCGGGGCCGACCTCTCCAACGAGGAGCTCTCGGTCCGCGTCCTGCCGCGTCAGGCCGACGAGTTCACCTGCATGAGCTGCTTCCTCGTGCACCACCGCTCGCAGCTGGCCAGGGAGAAGAACGGCCAGCCGATCTGCCGCGACTGCGACTGAGGTTCTGGCCGTGGCAGGCGAGTCCCCTTCCCGGAAGCGGCGCTTTCGACCGGGGCCGGGCAAGGCCTCTCCGGCGGCGCGCCAGGGCGGCTCGGACCCGGCACAGGACGTCCCGGAGGAGTCCGGCGCGGTCCCCGCCCCCTCCCTGCCGCCGAGCGGCGCACGCGACGACGAGCGGGGCCCTGCGGCCTCGCTCGCAGACGGCCCGGACGCGCCGGAGCAGCCTCTCCCGACCAGGAGGCGCTTCGACACCGTCAAGAGGGGCGTACGCAAGAGCGGGGCGGGCGCCAGGGCCGGCCTTGGATTCGTCGCCGACCGCATCATCGACATCGCTCCGCGTATCCCGGTCCGCGACCTGGAGACCCTGCGCGGGCACTTCCCCGGGCTCGGCCCCGAGGAGATCGCGGACAAGCTGGTGGCGGGGGCCGCGGCGTCCAGCGCCACCGTCGGCGCGGGTGTGGGCGCCGCCGCGATGCTGCCCGTCCCGCCGGCCCTCCCGGCCGAGCTGGCCGCCGAGATCACGGCCGTGGCCGCCATAGAGATCAAGCTCATCGCCGAGCTGCACGAGGTCTACGGACGCCGTCCGCCCGGCAACCTCAGGGAGCGCGGCCTCGCCTATGTGCGCTCCTGGACCGAGGAGCGCGGGGTGGACGTCACGCGGCCCGCGACGTTCAACGGGGCCCTCAGCAGCGGCATGAAGCGTGAGCTGCGCCAGCAGATCATGAAGCGCACGGTGCGCAGCCTGCCGAACCTCGTCCCGTTCATGATCGGTGCCGCCGTCGGCGCCATGATGAACCGCAGGGACACCAAGCACGTGGCGGCCCACATCCGCAAGGATCTGCGCAAGACGCAGGTGGCCTGGGAGGATCTGCCCGCCCTCCCGCCGATCGAGCGCCTCGCCAAGCTGCCGCCCGAACTCCCGCCCGAGCTCGGGCACTGACTCCCGAGGGCCCGGCGCGACCCGCGACCGTGGCCGCAGGGCGCGGATGATCCGGTACGAGCCGCCTGCGCGCTCTCCCGCCGATCTGAGCGCCCGCCGAGCGGAGCGTGCCGAGCGGGAAACCGGCCCGGCGCTCAGCACTCGCGCAGCCCGGCGCTCGACGCTCGCGCGGCCCTGTGCTCAGCCTCCGCGCAGCCCGTTGCTCAGCGCTCGTTGTGCGGCTCGGGCCGCCGTCGCGGACGGCTCCCGCTCAGAGCGCGCGAGCGCCTTCCAGCGCCGCCGCGAGACCGTGCGGGTCCCGCGTGGAGAGATAGGCGTAGGGCGTGGGGTCCGCGGGGTCCGTGATGACGACCCGCAGCGCCGTGGGGACATAGCTGCGCAGCAGCATGAAGGCCCGGGGGTCCGCCTTGTGCAGCCGCCAGGCCTGGGTTTCCTCCGGGTCCAGCACCTCGTGCTCGCCGAGCGCCGCCAGCGGGATGCGGGCGTCGCCCGCGACCAGTGAGTCGCCCACCACACGGATGCGCACGGAGCCGTAGGAACTGACGACGCCCATCGCGATCGCCCCGACACCCACCAGCCCGGCCAGCATGGGGATCGGACCGAGCGGCAGCAGGATCAGCGCCCCGCAGATCCCGAACAGGCCGGCGATGACCCACCAGGACTTGGGGGCGGTGAGGCGTTCTTCGTAGCGCAGGGCGGAGGGCTCCATGAGGGCTAGCTTGACACGGGGACCTATGGGCGCTGTCGCGCGGGTAAGGTCTGCGCATGTGAGCTACACCCCACTGAGACCCCCTGTTGACGTCCTGATCCGCCGTGTCGATCCCGAGGTGCCCCTCCCGGCGTACGGGCACCCCGGCGACGCGGGCGCGGATCTGGTGACCACCGAGGCCGCCGAGCTGGCCCCCGGCGAGCGCGCGGTGCTCCCGACCGGGGTGTCGATCGCCCTGCCCGACGGGTACGCGGCCTTCGTGCACCCCAGGTCCGGCCTGGCAGCGCGGTGCGGAGTGGCTCTCGTGAATTCCCCCGGCACGGTGGATGCCGGGTACCGTGGAGAGATCAAGGTGATCGTGGTCAATCTGGACCCGCGCGAGAGCGTGCGGTTCGAGCGGTTCGACCGGATTGCCCAACTGGTTGTCCAGCAGGTCGAGAAGATCCGCTTCCACGAGGTGGCGGAACTCCCCGGGTCCGCGCGGGCCGAGGGGGGCTTCGGGTCCACCGGTGGTCATGCCGCCACGGACGGTACACAGGGTGGGAATCGATACGCTTCGGTCGTATCCGACCGGGAAGGACAGTGACGTGTTCGGACGTCGCAAGAAGAACGGTTCCGCAGAGGACGCGACGGACGCAGCGGGCGAGGACGAGACGCTCCTCGACGGCACTGACGCGGACGCGGGCGAAGAAGCCGGGACGGCGGCCGAGGCGGCCGGGGCGGACAGTGCCCGCCGCGTGAATCTTCCTCCGGCGCCCAGGCCGGACGGACCCTGGGACAGTACCGAGGTCTCGAAGCCGGAGGACGGCAGGGTCGACCTGGGCGGCATGTTCGTGCCCGGCGTCGAGGGCATGGAGCTGCGGGTCGAGGTCGCGGGCGACGCGATCGTCGCCGCCACCGTCGTGCTGCGGGACAGCGCCGTACAGCTCCAGGCGTTCGCCGCTCCCAAGAAGGAGGGCATCTGGGGCGAGGTCCGCGAGGAGATCGCCTCCGGCATCACCCAGCAGGGAGGGATCATCGACGAGGTCGAGGGCCCGCTCGGCTGGGAGCTGCGCGCCCAGGTGCCCGTGCAGCTCCCGGACGGTACGGGCGGGGTGCAGCTGGTGCGCTTCGTCGGTGTCGACGGGCCGCGCTGGTTCCTGCGCGGCGTGATCTCCGGCCAGGGAGCCGTCCAGCCGGAGACGGCGGGTCTGCTGGAGCAGGTCTTCAGGGACACCGTGATCGTCCGGGGCGAGGGGCCGATGGCCCCGCGCGATCCCATCGTGCTGAAGCTGCCGAACGACGCGCAGATGGTTCCGGAAGGCGTGCAGCAGGAGGAGCAGGAGGGCTCCCGTTTCTCCGGTGGCATGGGACAGCTCCAGCGCGGTCCCGAGATCACAGAGGTGCGCTGAACAAGCCGGAGCCGGCACGGAACGTGTGTCGGGAGCCGCATGACAATCTGACCTGAAAGCAGTGCCCGGCGGCGGGCCGTACTCCATTGGACGGAGTGCGGCCCGCCGCTATTTGTGCTGGTCACTGGTGGGGGCATATGGACTCCGTAAAGGGGGCGGCACGGGCCGTATGGGAGCCGTCAACGCGCGTCGAGTCCTCCCCGGCAGGGGGTTTCCTCGGTGAGTCAGACGTTTCCACCCCCACTTCTCAACTAGGAGCACACGATGGCCGACGTGGCCTTCGTCCTCACCACGCTCGCGACTTTCGCGCTGGTGGCCGTCATCGCGAAGGCGGTGGCGAAGCTGTGAGCGTCGAGAACATCATCGGGCTCGCCGTAGCCGTCGTCCTGCTGGGCTACCTGGTCGCGGCGCTCGTCCTCCCGGAGAGGTTCTGAGCATGGGCCCCGTCCCCTCAGCCGTGCTCCAGCTGCTCGCCATGATCGTGGTGCTCGGCCTCGTCCACCGCCCGCTCGGCGACTACATGGCGGGCGTCTACCGGTCGAAGAAGCACTGGAGAGTCGAGAGATGGCTCTACAAGTGCGCCGGAGTCGATCCCGACACCGGCATGCGCTGGCCCGCGTACCTGCGCGGCGTTCTCGCCTTCTCGGTGGTCAGCCTGCTGTTCCTGTACCTGATGCAGCGCGTGCAGGGAGTCCTTCCCGGCTCGCTGGACTTCGCGTCCGTCAGCCCCGCGCAGTCCTTCAACACCGCCGCCTCGTTCGTCGCCAACACCAACTGGCAGTCGTACTCCGGCGAGCAGACGATGGGCCACGTCGTCCAGACGGGCGGCCTCGCCGTCCAGAACTTCGTCTCGGCCGCCGTCGGCATGGCCGTGGCCATCGCGCTCGTACGGGGCTTCGCCCGCCCCAGCGCCCGGCTCCGCTCGCGCGAGGGGGCCTCCGAGCGCACCGGTGAGCTCGGCAACTTCTGGGCCGACCTGGTGCGCGGCACCGTCCGCATCCTGCTGCCCATCGCCTTCATAGGCGCGATTTTGCTGGTCGCCATGGGCGTGATCCAGAACTTCTCCGGCATCCACGAGGTCGGCCAGTTCATGGGCGGCTCGCAGCAGTGGAACGGCGGCGCCGTCGCCTCCCAGGAGTCCATCAAGGAACTGGGCACCAACGGAGGCGGCTACTTCAACGCCAACTCCGCGCACCCCTTCGAGAACCCCAACGGGCTCTCGAACCTCCTGCAGATCTTCCTGATCCTGGTCATCCCCTTCGCCCTCACCCGCACCTTCGGCACGATGGTCGGCTCGGTCAAGCAGGGGTACGCGATCCTCGCGGCGATGGCCACGATCTGGATCGGCTTCTCGGCCCTCATGATGTGGACGGAGTTCCACCACGGCGGCCCGGCGTTCCACCTCGCGGGCGGCGCCCTGGAGGGCAAGGAGACCCGCTTCGGCGTCGGCGGCTCCTCGCTGTTCGCGACGACCACGACCCTCACCTCCACCGGCGCGGTCGACTCCTTCCACTCGTCCTACACCGGCTTCGGCGGCGGCCTGACCATGCTGGGCATGATGCTCGGCGAAGTCGCCCCCGGCGGTGTCGGGTCCGGCCTCTACGGCATGCTGATCCTGGCGATCATCGCCGTGTTCGTCGCCGGTCTGATGGTCGGCCGCACGCCCGAGTACCTGGGCAGGAAGATCGGCTCCCGCGAGATGAAGTTCGCGGCGCTCTACATCCTCATCACGCCCACGCTGGTACTCGTCTTCACGGCCCTGTCCGTGGCGCTCGCGACCCCGCCCGACTCGATCCTCAACACGGCGTCGACGGCGGTCTCGCACTCCCACGCGCACGGGTTCTCCGAGATCCTGTACGCGTTCACCTCGGGCTCCAACAACAACGGCTCCGCCTTCGCGGGCCTCAACGCGAACACCGACTGGTACAACACGACGATCGGCCTCGCGATGCTGCTGGGCCGCTTCGTGCCCATGGTGTTCGTCCTGGCCCTCGCCGGATCGCTCGCCGAGCAGAAACCCGTACCGGACACGGTGGGCACCCTGCGTACGCACAAGCCGCTGTTCGCGACCCTCCTGGTCGGCACGACCCTGCTCGTCACCGGTCTGACGTACTTCCCCGCGCTCGCGCTCGGCCCGATCGCCGAGGGGCTCTCGTCATGACCCCATCCCGTGTGAAACACCCTGTGAAGCAAGAGGACGATGCGATGTCCACTGTCACTCCGACGCGTGCGCCGCACTCGGACGTGCCCTCGGGGAACGGGCGCGTGGGAAGCGGTCTCTTCGACCCCTCCGCGCTCCTCAGATCCTTCCCCGAGGCGTGCAGGAAGCTCGACCCCCGCGCGATGGTCAAGTCGCCCGTCATGTTCGTGGTCGAGATCGGGTCCGTACTGACCACGGTCTACGCCTGCACGTCGCCCGGCGACTGGTTCGGCTGGGCGGTCGCGGCCTGGCTGTGGCTGACGACGGTCTTCGCCAACCTCGCGGAGGCGGTCGCCGAGGGCCGCGGCAAGGCGCAGGCCGACACCCTGCGCAAGGCCAAGACCGACACCGTCGCGCGCCGCCTGACCGGCGGCGCCGAGGAGCAGGTCCCGGGCACCGACCTGCGCGTCGGGGACCTCGTCGTGTGCGAGGCCGGCGACGTCATCCCCGGCGACGGCGATGTCGTCGAGGGCGTGGCCTCCGTCGACGAGTCGGCCATCACCGGCGAGTCGGCCCCCGTGATCCGCGAGTCCGGCGGCGACCGCAGCGCGGTCACCGGCGGTACGAAGGTCCTCTCCGACCGCGTCGTCATCAAGATCACCACCAAGCCCGGCGAGACCTTCATCGACCGGATGATCAAGCTGGTCGAGGGGGCGGCACGGCAGAGGACGCCCAACGAGATCGCGCTGAACATCCTTCTCGCGTCCCTCACCATCGTCTTCCTGATCGCGGTCGTCACCCTCCAGCCGTTCGCGTCCTTCGCGGGTAGCCCGCAGACCAGCATCGTGCTGATCGCCCTTCTCGTCTGCCTCATCCCGACCACCATCGGCGCCCTGCTCTCCGCGATCGGCATCGCCGGCATGGACCGCCTCGTGCAGCGCAACGTCCTCGCCATGTCGGGGCGCGCGGTCGAGGCCGCGGGCGACGTCTCCACCCTGCTGCTCGACAAGACCGGCACCATCACGCTCGGCAACCGCCAGGCCGCCGAGTTCGTGCCCGTCAAGGGCGTGCGGGAGGACGCGCTCGCCGGCGCCGCGCAGCTCTCGTCCCTCGCCGACGAGACCCCCGAGGGACGCTCCGTCGTCGTCCTCGCCAAGGAGCGCTACGGGCTGCGCGAGCGCACCCAGGGCGAGCTGACGGGGGCCGAGTGGGTCGAGTTCACCGCCCAGACCCGCATGTCGGGCGTCGACATCGACGAGAACGGCTCCGTCCGCAAGGTCCGCAAGGGCGCCACAGGCTCCGTCGTCACCTGGGTCCGCGACCACGGCGGCACCGTCTCCGACGACACCCGAACGCTCACGGACCGCATCGCCGAGGCAGGCGGCACCCCGCTGCTGGTCGCGGAGGCGGACGCGCGCGGCGCACGGGTCCTCGGCGTCGTCCACCTCAAGGACGTCGTGAAGGAGGGCATGCGCGAGCGGTTCGACGAGCTGCGGCGCATGGGCATCAAGACCGTCATGATCACGGGCGACAACCCGCTGACCGCCAAGGCGATCGCGGACGAGTCCGGCGTGGACGACTTCCTCGCCGAGGCGACGCCCGAGGACAAGATGGCGCTGATCAGGCGCGAGCAGAGCGGCGGCAAGCTCGTCGCCATGACGGGCGACGGCACGAACGACGCCCCGGCACTCGCGCAGGCCGACGTCGGCGTGGCCATGAACACCGGCACCTCGGCCGCCAAGGAGGCCGGGAACATGGTGGACCTGGACTCCAACCCGACCAAGCTCATCGAGATCGTCGAGATCGGCAAGCAGCTGCTCATCACGCGCGGCGCCCTGACGACGTTCTCGATCGCCAACGACGTCGCGAAGTACTTCGCGATCCTGCCCGCGATGTTCGCCGTTGCCTATCCGGGCCTCGACAAGCTGAACATCATGCGGCTGGACTCACCCCGGTCCGCGATCATGTCCGCCGTCATCTTCAACGCGCTGATCATCGTCGCGCTGGTGCCGCTCTCCCTGAAGGGCGTGCGCTACCGGCCGCAGACCGCCGACAGGATGCTCCGCAGGAACCTCCTGGTCTTCGGTCTCGGCGGCCTGGTCTCGCCGTTCATCGGCATCAAGATCATCGACCTGATCATCTCCACCATCCCCGGCGTCCGGTGACCCCCATGGCCAACACCCGAATCTCCGCAGGCAGCACCGTTCGACTGCTGTGGGCGGCGCTCCGCGCCCTGATCGTCCTCAGCGTCGTGACCGGCGTGATCTATCCCCTGGTCGTCACAGGAGTCGCACAGGCCGCGTTCCACGGCAAGGCCAACGGCTCCGAGATCAAGGACCGCGGCAAGGTCGTGGGCTCCACCTCGATCGGGCAGACGTACGACCTGCCGCTCAAGAAGGGACAGCAGACCGCCGCCCCGGACCTCCACTGGTTCCAGCCGCGCCCGTCCTTCGGCCTCGGCTCCAACCGGGCCAACGGCATGAACACGCGCTACGACCTGCTGGTGTCGGGCGCCACCAACCTGGCGGGCGACAACACGGACCTGATCTCGCGCGTGAAGGACCTCAAGGCCGCCGTGGTCAAGGACAACACGGTGCCCGGCTACACCGTGCGGCCCTCCCAGGTGCCGCCGGACGCGGTCACCTCCTCGGGCTCCGGCCTCGACCCGGACATCTCGCCCGCCTACGCGGACCTCCAGGTGCACCGGGTCGCACAGGTCAACCACCTCAGCGTCGCGCGGGTCCAGAAGATCGTGGACGACCACACCAAGGGCCGCGTCCTCGGCTTCGTCGGCGATCCCCGGGTCAACGTCCTCCAGCTCAACATCGCCGTGAAGGACCTCGTCGCCGCCCGCACGGGCTGAGGCCCGCGAGCGGCACGCACCGCGGTGGGGCCGCTCCGCACCGGAGCCGGACCACCGCGGCCGTGTGCCCGCGACCGGCCGTCCGCCATACTGGCGCCGGACCGGATACGGCACCCGCGCCGATGCCCGCGGCGCGTACGCGCGGGAAACGGGCGGCGGGACGTAGCGCCGCACGGCGCACCCGGTCCCGCACAGCGGCCATGGGGGGACCGATGAACGCAAACGAGAACGAGAGCGCCCGCACGATGCTCGCCACCGCACCGGCCGAAGGCCCCATGGTGCGCGTCGAGAACCTGCACCGCTCCTACGGGACCGGCGCCGGCGCCGTGCACGCGCTGCGCGGCGTCTCCCTCACCGTGGAGCGCGGCGAGCTCGTGGCGCTCAAGGGCCGGTCGGGCTCCGGCAAGACGACGCTGCTCAACCTGGTCGGCGGCCTCGACACCCCCGACGAGGGCACCGTCACCGTCGACGGCACCGACCTCACCGCACTCGGCGAGCACGGGCTGCTCGCCCTGCGCCGCGACCGGATCGGCTTCGTCTTCCAGGCATTCGGCCTCATCCCCATCCTCAGCGCGGCCGAGAACGTCGGCGTCCCCCTGCGGCTGCGCAGGACCGACCCCCGCGAGCGCGAGGAACGCGTCGAGCTGCTGCTCGGCCTCGTGGGCCTCGCCGACCACGCGGCGCAGCGCCCTGGCGAGCTCTCCGGCGGCCAGCAGCAGCGCGTCTCGATCGCCCGCGCCCTGGCCAACCGGCCCGCCCTGCTGATCGCCGACGAGCCCACGGGACAGCTCGACGCCGACACCGGCCTCGCCGTCATGGAGCTGCAGCGCGCCGTCGTACGGGCGGAGGGCGTCACCGCGCTCGTCGCCACGCACGACGCCCAGCTCCTCGGCCTCGCCGACCGCGTACTCGAACTCGACGACGGGCGGGTCACCGCCGCGGGCTGACCGGGCGGCAGCGCCGTCAGAATCCTGTCAAGACGCCCGCGTGCCTCCCCCTTCCGGCCCTTTCGCCGTGGTCAGGGGCTGTAGCTTCGAGGGAGGCGACGCGTCGCACGCGTCGGCTCCTACGCGGGAAGACAATGGGGCCATGGGACGCGGCAAGCTTCGGATCTACCTCGGATCGGCTCCCGGCGTCGGCAAGACGTACGCGATGCTCTCCGAGGCCCACCGCCGGGTGGAGCGCGGCACGGACGTCGTCGTGGCCTTCGTGGAACACCATGAGCGGCCCCGTACGGAGGTCATGCTGCGGGGGCTCGAAGAGGTCCGCCGCAAGGAGATCGAGTACCGCGGTACCGTCTTCACGGAGATGGACGTGGACGCCGTGCTGGAGCGCGCGCCCGCCGTCGCCCTGGTCGACGAGCTGCCGCACACCAATGTGCCCGGCTCCCGCAACGCCAAGCGCTGGCGGGACGTCGAGGAACTGCTCCGGGCCGGCATCGACGTCGTCTCCACCGTCAACATCCAGCACCTGGAGTCGCTCGGCGACGTCGTGGAGACCATCACCGGCGTACGGCAGCGCGAGACCGTGCCCGACGAGGTCGTCAGGCGCGCCGACCAGATCGAGCTGGTCGACATGTCGCCCCAGGCGCTGCGCCGCCGCATGGCCCACGGCAACATCTACAAACCCGACAAGATGGACGCCGCGCTCTCCCACTACTTCCGGCCGGGCAACCTGACCGCGCTGCGCGAGCTCGCGCTGCTGTGGGTCGCCGACCGGGTCGACGAGTACCTCCAGCAGTACCGCGGCGAACACAACATCCGCTCCACCTGGCAGGCCAGGGAGCGCATCGTCGTCGGCCTGACCGGCGGACCCGAGGGGCGCACACTGATCCGCCGCGCCGCCCGGGTGGCGGCCAAGGGCTCGGGCAGCGAGATCCTCGGCGTCTACATCGCCCGCAGCGACGGCCTCACCGCCCCCTCGCCCAAGGAGCTCGCCGTCCAGCGCGCGCTCCTCGAGGACCTCGGCGGCACCTTCCACCACGTCATCGGGGACGACGTCCCCTCGGCGCTGCTGGAATTCGCCCGCGGCGTCAACGCCACCCAGGTCGTGCTCGGCTCCAGCCGCCGCAAGAGCTGGCAGTACGTCTTCGGCCCCGGCGTCGGCGCGACCGTCGCCCGCGAGTCCGGACCCGATCTCGACGTCCACATCGTCACGCATGACCGCGTCGCCAAGGGCCGCGGCCTGCCCGTGGCACGCGGCGCCCGGCTCGGCCGCTCCCGCATCATCTGGGGCTGGCTGCTGGCCGTCGTCGCGCCGGTCCTGCTGACGCTGCTGCTGTCGTCGCTGTCCGACCCGCTCGGCCTGTCCAACGACGTCCTGCTGTTCCTCTTCATGACGGTGCTCGCGGCCCTCTTCGGCGGGCTGCTGCCCGCGCTCGCCTCGGCCGCCCTCAGCTCCCTGCTGCTGAACTTCTACTACACGCCCCCGTCCCACACGCTGGACATCGCGGAGCCCAGGAACGTCGTCGCGCTCGTGGTGTTCTTCGCGGTCGCCGTCTGCGTCGCGTCCGTCGTCGACCAGGCCGCCCGCCGCACCCACCAGGCCGCGAGACTCAGGGCCGAGTCCGAGATCCTCTCGTTCCTGGCCGGAAGCGTCCTGCGCGGCGAGACCACGCTGGACGCCCTGCTGGAGCGCGTACGCGAGACGTTCGCGATGGAGTCGGTGGCGCTGCTGGAACGCCAGAGCGACGTCGACCCGTGGACCCGCGCGGGCAGCGTGGGGCCCCAGCCGTGCCTGCGCCCCGAGGACGCCGACGTCGACATGCCCGTCGGCGACCACATGGCGCTCGCCCTCTCGGGCCGCGTCCTGCCCGCTGAGGACCGGCGCGTGCTCGCCGCGTTCGCCGCGCAGGCCGCCGTCGTACTCGACCGGCAGCGCCTGATCGGCGAGGCCTCCAGGGCCCGCGAGCTCGCCGAGGGCAACCGCATCCGTACGGCGCTGCTGGCCGCCGTCAGCCACGACCTGCGCACCCCGCTGGCCGGCATCAAGGCGGCCGTCAGCTCGCTGCGCTCGCAGGACGTCGAATGGTCCGAGGAGGACGAGGCGGCGCTCCTCGAAGGCATCGAGGAGGGCGCGGACCGGCTCGACCACCTCGTCGGCAACCTGCTCGACATCACCCGGCTCCAGACCGGCACCGTCACCCCGATGATCCGGGTCACCGACCTCGACGAGGTCGTGCCGATCTCGCTCGTCGGCGTGCCGGAGGAGAGCGTGGACCTCGACATCCCCGAGACGCTGCCGATGGTCGCGGTCGACGCGGGCCTGCTGGAGCGCGCCGTCGCCAACATCGTCGAGAACGCCGTGAAGTACAGCCCCGACGACCGCCCCGTCACCGTCCACGCGAGCGCCATCGGCGGCCGTGTGGAGGTACGCGTGGCGGACCGCGGCCCCGGCGTGCCCGACGAGGCCAAGGAACGGATCTTCGAGCCCTTCCAGCGCCACGGCGACGCGCCGCGCGGCGCCGGTGTCGGCCTCGGCCTCGCCGTGGCCCGCGGCTTTCTCGAGGCCATGGGCGGCACGCTGGAGGCCGAGGACACCCCGGGCGGCGGCATGACCATGGTGCTCACCCTCAAAGCGGCGGCCGGCGTGGACCCGGCCCGCCCCGAACTACCCGCCGAGATCACCTCGTGAACCGGCAGGCGGAAAGGCAGGCAGGCATGCAGCATCCCGTCGGGGGGGACCCCCGCACCCCCGTGAGGGTGCTCGTGGTGGACGACGAGCCGCAGATCGTCCGTGCCCTGGTGATCAACCTGAAGGCCCGCAAGTACGAGGTGGAGGCCGCAGCCGACGGCGCGTCCGCGCTGGAGCTCGCCGCGGCCCGCCACCCCGACGTCGTGATCCTCGACCTCGGCCTGCCCGACATGGACGGCGTCGAGGTGATCAAGGGGCTCCGCGGCTGGACGCGCGTACCGATCCTGGTGCTGTCCGCCCGCCACACCTCCGACGAGAAGGTCGAGGCGCTGGACGCGGGCGCCGACGACTACGTCACCAAGCCGTTCGGCATGGACGAGCTGCTGGCCAGGCTGCGCGCCGCGGTACGGCGCGCGGAACCGGTCGGCGCGGAGGGCGACGAAGGCGGCGCGGTCGTGGAGACGGACGGCTTCACCGTGGACCTGGCGGCGAAGAAGGTCAACAGGGACGGGAAGGACGTACGGCTCACCCCCACGGAGTGGCACCTGCTGGAGGTCCTCGTGCGCAACGCGGGCCGCCTGGTCAGCCAGAAGCAGCTGCTCCAGGAGGTCTGGGGCCCGTCCTACGGCACCGAGACGAACTATCTGCGCGTCTACATGGCGCAGTTGCGGCGCAAGCTGGAACAGAACCCGTCACACCCGAGGCACTTCGTCACCGAGCCGGGCATGGGCTACCGCTTCGAACGGTGATCCGGTCGCGGCCGGATCGCGCCTGCGGATCACGGCGCGGACCCGCGGACGTCCGCGCGGACCGGACGAGGCCGCCGCCGGGGACCGGCGGCGCACGGGCCCCGGTACGCTCTACGTATGAGTGCTGAGAAGGCCACCGGCCGGTTCCGCCGGATGCTCGACCGGCTCTCCAGCTCCCAGGAGGACCTGGAGTCCGAGGAACTGCGGGAGGACGCGCAGGCGTCCGGCTGCACCCGCATCGCCGAGTGCGACGACCGGCAGATGGCCCGTGTCACTGGTACCTTGCGGACGGTCACCCTGCGGCCGCGGGCCGGCGTTCCCGCCCTGGAGGCGGAGCTGTTCGACGGCACGGCGCTCCTCGACGTGGTGTGGCTCGGCCGCCGCTCCATCGTGGGCATCGAGCCGGGCCGCAAGATGACCGCGTACGGCCGGATCTCGATGAGCCACGGCCGCCGGGTCCTGTTCAATCCCCGATACGAGCTGCGACCGCTCGGACAGGAGTAGTCCGTGACGTCACTGGACAAGCCCGCGGAGCCCTCCCCGGGCGGTTCCTCCGACGACGCGAGGGCGGTCACAGAAGCCGCGCTCTTCGAGGCCTTCGGCGGGGTGCGGGGGATGGTCGAAACCGTCCTGCCCGGCCTGCTGTTCGTCACGATCTACACCATCAACCAGAGCCTGAAGACATCGGCGGTCGCCGCGCTCGCGGTGTCGCTCGTGCTCCTCGCGGTACGGCTGGTGCGCCGCGACACGAAGAAGCACGCCTTCAGCGGCGTCTTCGGGGTGGCCTTCGGCGTGGCCTTCGCGATGTTCACCGGCAACGCCAAGGGCTTCTACCTGCCGGGCCTGCTCTACACGCTCGGCCTCGCGCTGGCGTACCTCGTGACCACGCTCGCCGGCGTCCCGCTGATCGGCGTCATCCTCGGCCCGATCTTCAAGGAGAACCTCTCCTGGCGGACCCGCAACCCCGGGCGCAGGAAGGCGTACACCAAGTCGAGCTGGGCCTGGGGACTCATCCTGCTCGCGAAGTGCGCGATCCTCTTCCCGCTCTACGTCTGGGGGGACGCGACGCAGCTCGGCTGGGTGCTGGTGTCGCTGAAGATCCCGCCGTTCCTGCTGGCCGTCTGGCTGACCTGGGTGTTCCTGGCGAAGGCGCCCGCGCCGATCGACGTCTTCGCGGAGATGGAGGCGGCCGAGGCCGCCGACAGGGCACGCGAGGAGGCGGCGGCGTCCCCGTCCGGGCCGCCCGCCCCGGCGTCCGACGAGGCCCTGTCCTCGTGGGAGACGGCCCTCTCGTCCGAGCCGGAGGCGGAGGCGGGGACCGCGTCGGCCAAGGCACCCAAGGCGGGTCCCGCGCGGCACCGCAGAGGCGCGTAGCGGCGCCGGGAGCGGCCTCCCGATTGTGCGGCGCTCCCGGTACCCCGCCTCGCCTGTGCGGCGCTCCCGGTACCTCGCCTCGTACAGCCAGGGCCCTGAGAGTCCACCGAGTGCCCCCGCCCACCGGACGGGGGCACTCCGCCGTTTCCCGGCCGCGCCCGGCACGACACGGCCCCGGGCGCGGGCCCCCGGGGGGGGGGCGCCGGGGGCCGGGGGGGGGGCCCGGGGGGGGCCCCCCCCCCCCGGGCCCCCCCCGCCCCCCGCCCCCCCCCCCCCCCCGCGGCCCGGGGGGGGGGGCCCCGCCCGGGGCCGGGATGTCGTACCCGTACGGGCCCGGCCCGCGAGGGGCCGGGCAGGTCCCCGCGAGGGGCCGGGGAGGTCAGGGCTCCCGATGGACCGAGAGCAGCTCCTCCAGCTGTTCCTCACGCGCCTGCGCCGCCACGAACAGCAGCTCGTCCCCGGCCTCCAGCGTCTCCTCAGGGCCCGGCGTGAGCACCCGCGTCCCCCGGATGATCGTGACCAGCGAGGTGTCCTCGGGCCAGGTCACGTCGCCGACCTGCGTCCCAGAGAACGCCGACTCCGGCGGGAGCGTCAGCTCCACCAGGTTGGCGTCGCCCTGGCTGAAGCGCAGCAGGCGCACCAGGTCGCCGACGCTCACCGCCTCCTCCACCAGCGCGGACATCAGACGCGGCGTGGACACCGCCACGTCCACCCCCCACGCCTCGCTGAAGAGCCACTCGTTCTTCGGGTTGTTCACGCGGGCCACCACGCGCGGCACGCCGTACTCCGTCTTCGCGAGCAGCGACACCACGAGGTTGACCTTGTCGTCTCCCGTCGCGGCGATGACCACGTTGCACCGCTGCAGGGCGGCCTCGTCGAGCGACGTGATCTCGCACGCGTCCGCGAGCAGCCACTCCGCCATCGGCACCCGCTCGACCGAGATCGCGGTCGGCGCCTTGTCGACGAGGAGGACTTCGTGGCCGTTCTCCAGCAGCTCACCGGCGATGGACCGGCCCACCGCGCCCGCTCCGGCAATGGCGACGCGCATCAGTTGTGCCCTCCGTCCGGGCCCGCGGCGAACGCCGTCTCGACCTTCTCCACCTCGTCCGTACGCATCATCACGTGCACGAGGTCGCCCTCCTGGAGCACCGTGTCGGCCGTGGGCAGCATCGCCTCGCCGAGCCGCGTCAGAAAGGCGACCCGTACGCCCGTATCCTCCTGCATCCTGCTGACCCGCTGACCGATCCAGGTCTCCGGCGTGTGCACCTCGGCGAGCTGTACGCCGCCGCTCGGGTCCCGCCACAGCGGTTCCGCGCCCGAGGGCAGCAGCCGCCGCAGCATCTGGTCCGCCGTCCAGCGGACCGTCGCCACCGTGGGGATGCCGAGGCGCTGGTAGACCTCGGCGCGGCGCGGGTCGTAGATACGGGCCGCGACATGCTCGATGCCGAACATCTCACGCGCCACCCGGGCCGCGATGATGTTGGAGTTGTCACCGCTGCTCACCGCGGCGAACGCCCCGGCCTCCTCGATCCCCGCCTCGCGCAGGGTGTCCTGGTCGAAACCGACCCCGTTGACCCGGCGACCGCCGAACCCGGCACCGAGCCTGCGGAACGCGGTCGGGTCCTGGTCGACCACGGCGACCGAGTGGCCCTGCTCCTCCAGGGTCTGCGCGAGCGCGGCGCCCACCCGCCCGCATCCCATGATCACGATGTGCACGTGAAGTACCCCGCACTCCTGGTTGCCGCACCGATCGCACCGATCTGCGAAAACACCTGTTCACTCATCCTTGTCCACGTGCCGGGCACCTGGGTCGTGTCGTCCTCGGGGCCGCCGTGCGTGGCGACCCAGCGGCACGAGCTTATGCGGCATCCCCCGGGCTGCCGCCATCCCCGTACCGTGGGGCGTCTGCCCCGTGAACGGCGGCGGTCACCCCCTCCGCGCGCGGACGGCGGTACGACGGGCGCGGGCCGGCGCGCTGAGGGAGGCAGAACGTCACGGACAGGGCCCAACCGAGCGGGGGACGGCGAACGCCCGCGGCGACGGAGCTGTCACGGACACGGCCCTGCTGGGCGGGGGCGGCGAACGCCGCGGCGACGGAGCGACAAAGGTACGACAAGAGGGCGTACCGGAGGCGTCAGAGTCACTCGTCACAGCGGTGTGATCAGCGAAACTGAGGATTTCGGGAGCTGGCTGCACACTCAGCTGTTCGAACGCATACCATCCTCCCCGTGTCCAAACTGACCGACGTGCCCAAACGGATCTTGATCGGGCAGGCGCTGCGCAGCGACAAGCTCGGGGAGACCCTGCTCCCCAAGCGCATCGCGCTGCCCGTGTTCGCCTCCGATCCGCTGTCCTCCGTGGCGTACGCGCCCGGCGAGGTACTGATCGTGCTCTCGGTGGCGGGTGTGTCGGCGTACCACTTCTCCCTCTGGATCACGATCGCCGTCGCGGTCCTCATGTTCACCGTCGTCGCCTCGTACCGGCAGAACGTGCACGCGTACCCGAGCGGCGGCGGCGACTACGAGGTCGCCACCACCAACCTCGGCCCCAAGGCCGGCCTGACCGTGGCCAGCGCCCTGCTGGTCGACTACGTGATGACGGTCGCGGTCTCCATCTCCTCAGGCGTGGAGAACCTGGGCTCCGCGATCCCGTTCGTCGTGCAGCACAAGGTGATCTGCGCGGTCGCGGTCATAGTCGTCCTGACCCTGATGAACCTGCGGGGCGTGCGCGAGTCGGGCAAGCTGTTCGCCATCCCGACGTACGTCTTCGTCGGCGGCGTCTTCATCATGATCGCCTGGGGCGCCTTCAGGGGACTCGCGCTCGGCGACGTCATGCACGCGCCGACGTCCGCCCTGCACATCAAGCCCGAGCACTCCGGCCTCGCCGGGTTCGCCATGCTGTTCCTGCTGCTGCGGGCGTTCTCGTCCGGCTGTGCGGCGCTCACCGGCGTCGAGGCGATCAGCAACGGCGTCCCCGCCTTTCGCAAGCCCAAGAGCAAGAACGCCGCCAGCACGCTGGCCCTCATGGGCGGCCTGGCCGTCGTCATGTTCTGCGGGATCATGGCGCTCGCCGTGACCACCAAGGTACGGATGGCCGACAACCCCGCCGTCGACCTGCTGCGCGCCAACGGCCGCCCGGTCGGCGGCGGCTTCGTGGTGGACCCGGTCATCACCCAGGTGGCCTCCGCGGTCTTCGGGGAGGGCACCTTCCTCTTCGTGGTGCTGGCAGCGGCGACCGCGCTGGTGCTGTTCCTGGCCGCGAACACCGCGTACAACGGCTTCCCGCTCCTCGGCTCGATCCTGGCGCAGGACCGCTACCTGCCCCGCCAGCTGCACACCCGCGGCGACCGTCTCGCGTTCTCCAACGGCATCATCCTGCTGGCAGGGGCCGCCGCCCTGCTCGTGGTGATCTACGGAGCGGACTCCACCCGGCTGATCCAGCTGTACATCGTCGGTGTGTTCGTGTCCTTCACGCTCAGCCAGACCGGCATGGTCCGGCACTGGAACCGGCACCTGCGCACCGAACGCGACCAGGCGAAGCGCCGCCGGATGATGCGCTCGCGCGCGATCAACGCCTTCGGCGCGTTCCTGACGGGCGTCGTCCTCGTCGTCGTCCTCGCCACCAAGTTCACCCACGGCGCGTGGGTCGCCGTCCTCGGCATGGTGATCTTCTACGGCACGATGACGGCGATCAGGAAGCACTACGACCGCATCGCCGAGGAGCTGTCCGCGCCGCAGGGCCCGTCCGACGAGACGGTGCGGCCGTCGCGCGTGCACTCCATCGTGCTGGTCTCCAAGGTCCACCGGCCCACCCTGCGCGCTCTCGGCTACGCGAAGCTGATGCGGACCGGGACGCTGGAGGCGCTCAGCATCAGCGTCGACCCGGCGGAGACGAAGGCGCTCCGCGAGGACTGGGAGCGGCGCAACATCAACGTGCCGCTGAAGATCCTGGACTCGCCGTACCGCGAGATCACCCGGCCGATCATCGAGTACGTACGGTCGCTGCGCACGGAGAACCCGCGTGACGCGATCAGCATCTACATCCCCGAGTACGTCGTGGGCCACTGGTACGAGCACTTGCTCCACAACCAGAGCGCGCTGCGGCTGAAGGGCCGGCTGCTGTTCATGCCGGGCGTCATGGTCACCTCGGTGCCGTATCAGCTGGAATCGTCCGAACTGGCCAGGCGCCGGGCCCGCAAGCGTGCCGAATGGAGCGCCCCGGGCTCGGTGCGGCGCGGCCCCGTCCATGTGCGCCGCGAGGACACGGGCGGGACCGGCGGCAGCGGCGACGTGAAAAGCACGAACGGCACGGGCACCAAGCACTGATCCGCCGCCCGCGCCGCCACCGGCCGTACGCCGCGCGGGCGGCGCCACCGGACGCACGAGAGGGGGGGGGGGGGGGGGGGGGGGGGGGGGGGGCGGCGCGCCCCCCGCCCCCCCCCCCCCCCCGGCGGGGGGGGGGTGGGGGGGGGCGGGGGGGCGGGGGGGGGTGGCGGGGG
>NZ_JAIUKE010000146.1 GCF_020176795.1 Streptomyces sp. 8L | reverse complement strand
GCGCGGGCCCCGGCGCCCCCCCCCCCCGCCCCCGCCCGCGGGGGGGGGGCGTGTGGCCGCCCCCCCCCCCCCCCCCCCCCCCCCCCCCCCCTCCCGCTCTTTGGCGCCTCTTCGCTGCTTGGCCCCGGACGGTATTGCCGAGGTCCGGAAAAGCGAAACTCCCCCTGGGTCAATTCCCGGGGGGAGTAATCGCGGTGGTGCTCGGTGAAAATCTGGATTGAACGCTCGAACCGATCACGCGGACCATCCGGCGCGTCAAGTCGTCAGGCACTCACGGCGCGCGTGGCCTTGCCGGCCTTCAGGCAGGAGGTGCAGACGTTCAGCTTCTTGGAGGTGCCGTTGATCACCGTACGCACCGACTGGATGTTCGGGTTGAAGCGACGGGGGCTGCGGCCCTTCACGCGGCGCTTGATGGCCTGGCGACCGAGGCGCGACACGTTCCTGCCGAAGACGGGTGCCTTGTCGCAAAAGTCGCAACGCTGAGACATGGGAATTTTCTCCACGTGTTGGTAGGGGGTGCGAACAGCCGATTACGAGCCAGGCACCAAAAGTTTTGCCAAGGTAGTCTACCTTACCAGAGGCACAGCCCCGCGATCGCCGGGGTCGTAGGCCGAAGCCCCGGAGATCGTGCCTGGTCGGACGCCCCCGCTGCACGCCAACGGCGGTCCGGCCCCAGGCCGGGCCGGGAGCCAGGCTACACGTGCGCGAGGGGCCGCGAGCGACCGGAGCGGGACGCCCGTAACCGTCCCGGCCGGCGGGAGGATACCGGCGCCGCACGCCGGACCGAAAAGCGGTCCCTGAATACGGGCGGCACGGAGAATTTCACTCTCCCGCCCATCACGCCCCGAATTCCCTGAGCACCGCCCTGATCACTACTGAACACCCCCCGAGTGCCCCCCCAGAAT
>NZ_JAIUKE010000145.1:21326-27902 GCF_020176795.1 Streptomyces sp. 8L | reverse complement strand
GGGGGGGCCGGGGGCGGGGGGGCGGGCGCCCCCCCCCGGCCCCCCTCGCGTCGGAGCGCCGCCATCTGAACACCTGAACACCGAAGCCCCCGAGGGGATGGAAACCCCGTCAAGTTGGGTAAAAACGCTGTAGGTACAGCGGACTTCATGATTCGCTGGGCGCAGTCTTCCTCTCCGCCCTCGCACTGCCGGGACCGCCCCGCGGTGACGAGAAGGCGACCTTCCGCGCATCCCTCAGCTTCCTTCTCTCCGGGGGTTCTCCCCGGTTCCCCGGGGGTTGTCCCCGGCCCATCCGACACGTGTGTCTGCGGAGCCGATCCATGCTCACGACCCTGAAAACCGCCTACACCGACACCCGCGCCGCCGACCTGGCCTGGGCGCTGGGGCGGGAGCCGCTCCCGGCCCTCGCCACGCTCGACCTGGACCTTCGCGGCGCGAGACTCGAACTGAGACTTCTCGGCGCGTCCCACCAGGTGCTGCTGGAAGAGCACGGGGGTGCGTGCTCGGAGACCGTGGCGTGCATCCCCGGCCGCAGCACACCCCTGCCGCTCGGCGTGTCCGAGCGCGTCGGCGACTGGGAGTACGAGTTCGCGGCGCGTGTCGAGCACCTGTCGCAAGGCCAGTTCGCGGGCCGCGCACAGGAGTTGCTCGCCCTCGTGGCCGACCATCCGAACGGGCTTGCGGGTACGTTCCCCGGTTCGCCGTACGCGTTCACGGCGCTGCTCGCCCAGCGTGACGAGGGCGCGGTGCGGTGGCGTACCTGGCACGCGTATCCGCAGGAGGGCCAGCTCGTGGTGACGCGGACCCGGGTCGGCGCGCGGATGCCCGCCGTGCTCTGAGGGCTCGGCGCACGGACGGTACGGGCCGGTGCGTACGCGGCGGGAGATGCACCCTTGTGGGTGACCTTGTGCGAGCGGTGCGTGACGTAGCGTTACCGCATGATCGACCAGTACGCCGTCGCGCAGCGAGGGCCGTCGCAGGCGGGGCCGACACCGCCCCGCGGCCGGCCGCGGCTGCCCGTGCGCCCCGACGCGGTCCGCTTCCTGGTGCTGCTCGTGGTGTTCGTCTGCGCCGCCTGCGGGCTCGTGTACGAGCTGGAGCTCGTCGCGCTCGGTTCGTACCTCATAGGGGATTCGGTCACCCAGGCGTCCGTGGTGCTGTCGGTGATGGTGTTCGCCATGGGCATCGGCTCGCTGCTCGCGAAGCGGCTGCGGCCCAGGGCCGCCGTCGGGTTCGGGCTGGTGGAGGCGGCGCTGGCGCTGGTCGGCGGGATGTCGGCGCTCGCGCTGTACGCGAGCTTCGCGTGGCTGGGCGAGTCCCGCGGTGCGATCGTCGCGTTCTCGCTCGCCATCGGCGTGCTGACGGGGGCGGAGATCCCGCTGCTGATGACGCTGATCCAGCGGGTCTCGCGGCAGGACGCGAGCGCCGCCGTCGCGGACCTGTTCGCGGCGGACTACGTGGGCGCGCTGGTCGGCGGGCTGGCCTTCCCGTTCCTGCTGCTGCCGTGGCTCGGGCAGCTGACGGCCGCGATGGTGACGGGCGGGGTCAATGTGGTGGCGGGCGGCGCCCTCGTCCTGTGGCTCTTCGGCCACGACCTGTCCCCGCGGGCGCGGTGGCTGCTGCTGACGGCCGACGTCGTGGTGCTCTCCGTGCTGGCGACGGCCGCCGCGACGGTCGGCGGCTTCGAGCGCGCGGCCCGCTCGGCGGTGTACGGCGCGGGCGTGCGGGTCGCGGTGCACACCAGCGTCCAGGAGGTCGTGCTCACCGGCGGCACGCGGGGCCCGCTCGACCTGTACCTGGACGGCAGGCTCCGGGTGAACGGCCGGGACGAGTACCGCTACGACGAGGCGCTGGTGCACCCGGCGATGCGCGGGCCGCACGCGCGGGTGCTGATCCTCGGCGGCGGTGACGGCCTGGCCGCGCGCGAGGTGCTGCGGTATCCGGACGTCGGCTCCGTGACGGTCGTGGACATCGACGGACAGGTCGAGCGTCTGGCCCGTACGGACCCGGCGCTCAGCGCGCTCGACGGGCACGCGTACCGCGATCCCCGGCTGCACGCGGTCACCGGCGACGCGTTCAGCTGGCTGCGTGCGCGGGCGCGGACACGCGGGGAGGGCGGGCCCGGGCGGTTCGACGTGATCATCTCCGACCTGCCCGACCCGGGCATCACCTCCAGCTCGAAGCTGTATGCGCAGGAGTTCTACGGGCTGGCGGCGCGTGCGCTCGCGCCGGGCGGCCGGCTGGTGGTGCACGCGGGTTCGCCGGCGACACGGGCCCGCGCGTACTGGACGGTGGCCGCGACACTGAGGTCCGCGGGTTTCCGCGCGGTGCCCTACCGGGCGACGGGCCCCGCGGACGGCTTCTCCGGCGGCCCCGACCGGACGAAACGGGCGGGCAGGGGGGACGGGGCGCCCGAGGACTGGGGGTTCCTGCTGGCGGGGCGCGGCCCGGCGCCCCCGGCCCTCGCGCTCGCCGCGGACACGCCCCGGCTGCGGTCGCTGGACGCGGCGCGGCTCGCCGCGGACGGGCGGGCGGCCGCGCGGGACCGTCCGCCCGGCGCGGGCCGCCTGCCGCCGTCGACTTTGGTTCACCCGAGATACGGCGAGTGAGCGCCGTCCGGGGCGGGCTTAAGTAGGCTCGGGTCCCATGGACCACGAGGTGTTCGTTCCGGTGACGGCGGAGGCCCTGCGGCGTACGCTGCGGGACCCGGCGCGGGTCGCGCACTGCGTCCCCGCGTTCCAGCAGGACGCGGAGAGCGAGCCGGGTGCGATCACCGGCCGTCTCAAGGTCCGCGCGGGCGGCCACACGATCACGTACCGGGGCGCGCTCGGTGTGACCGAGGAAGACGACGGGGTGTTCACCGTCCGGGCCGAGGGCGAGGAGGTCCGGGGCACGGGATCGGTGTCGGTGACGCTCGATGTGCGGCTGACCCCGGCGGTCTCCGTGTCGGCCCCGGGGCCCGGCGCGGCGGCGGCCCCGGGCGAACCCGGCGGGCCCGGCACGACGAGCGGTACGGACCTCGGCTTCACGGGCGTCTCGCGCGCGGAGGGCCGGCTCGCGGAGCTGCCGCGCGAGGCGGCGATCCAGGCCGCGCGGCGGCTGCTGGATCGGTTCGCCGCCCGGCTCGGCGACGAGAGCGGGCCCCTCAAGGACCGGCGGCCCGGGATGCCCGACAGCGCGGAGGAGGCCGGGGAGCCGCTGCCGCCGAAGAACGGCGCGGCGGGCCCCCGCGGCGGCCAGGACGGGACGCCCGCGGACGCGGGGTCCGCGTCGCCCTCGGCGCCCGGCTCGTCGCAGCCCTCGGCGCCGGACGAGCCGTTGTCGGGCGAGACGGTCTCGGGGGACGGCGACTTCGTCGTACCCGACGGGTTCGACGACTTCGACGACCTCGATGGCACGGACGGCATGGACGGCGACGCCGCTGCCGACGCCGCCGACGATGACGACGCCGACGGGCCGCCCGCCGAGGCAGCGCACGCGCGCCGGACCATGATCGGCCGCAGTGCCGAGGAGGTCGACCACGCGCCGCCCCGCGGCCGTTACGCGCCGGTCCCGCTGCCCGAGGCGGCCACGGCCGCGGGCTCCCTGCGCTGGGTGGCCCCGGCGGCGGCACTGGCGCTGGCGTCGGCGGTCGTCGTGACACGCGCGCTGCGCCGCCGCCGCTGAGCGCGGAGGCGGGCGCCGGGCCGGGGGTTGCGGCGCCGCCGCCGAGCGTGGGCGGGCGCCGCCGAGCGTGGCCGGGCGCCGCGCCGCCGCCGTTGAGCGCCGGGCCGGGCGCTGCGGCGCCGCCGTTGAGCCGGGGGCATGGGGCGCCGCGCCGCCGCCGCTGAGCGCCGGGGTGTCCGTCGCTGAGCAGCGTGGTGCCGCCGTGCGGCCCGGACGGACGCCGAACTAGGGTCGCGGTGTGAGTGATCTGAGACTTTCCGCAGGCGATGTGACCGTCGGGATCGCGCCGGACAACGGCGCCCGTATCAGCAGCCTCGTCATCGACGGCACCGAACTGCTCCGCCAGGGGCCCCGCTACGGGTGCTTCCCCATGGTCCCGTGGTGCGGGCGCATCGCGCAGGGGCGGTTCCGCAACGGCGAGACCCAGCACCAGATGCCGCTCAACTCGGGTCCGCACGCCATCCACGGCACCGGCCGCGACACCGCCTGGCGGGTGCGGCACTCCGACGAGGCGTCGGCGACGCTGACGTACGAGCTGGGCGAGCCGTGGCCGTACCCGGGGCTGGTGACGCAGACGTTCCGGCTGACCGGGGGCGCGCTGGAGCTGACGCTCGGCGTGGAGACCCGGGCGGACTCGTTCCCCGCGCAGGTCGGCTGGCACCCGTGGTTCAACAGGAACCTCGGCGGCCAGGACGCGAGCCTCGCCTTCACTCCCGCGTTCCAGCTGGAGCGCGGCGAGGACCATCTGCCGACCGGCCGCCGCGTCGACCCGCTGCCGGGCCCCTGGGACGACTGCTTCGGCATGCCCGACGGCGTCGAGGCCACGCTGACCTGGCCCGGGCAGCTCGCGCTGACCGTGTCCAGCCCCGCCCGCTGGGTCGTCGTCTACGACGAGCAGGCCGAGGCGGTCTGCGTGGAGGCGCAGTCGGGGCCGCCGGACGGCCTGAACACGGACCCCGAGCTGGTCACCCGCATCGAGCCGCTGGAACTCGCGGCGACCTGGTCCTGGGAGCGCCTCTGAGCCCTGGTCCCGGCCCCGGGCGGCCCGGCACGATCCGGACAGGGCCCTTGAGCTCGGGGCCTTTAAGCTCGGAACCATGACCTCTACGAACGACGCCAAGGGCGAGCTGCTGAAGGCGATCAAGGACCTGGCCGTGGTGCACGGCAGGGTGACGCTCTCCTCCGGCATCGAGGCCGACTGGTACATCGACATGCGGCGCGTCACCCTGGACGGGCACGCGGCGCCGCTCGTCGGACAGGTGATGCTCGACGCGACCGCGGACCTCGACTACGACTGCGTCGGCGGCCTCACCCTGGGCGCCGATCCGGTCGCCACGTCGATGCTGCACGCCTCGGCCGCCCGAGGCCGGCGCCTGGACGCGTTCGTCGTCCGCAAGGAGCAGAAGCAGCACGGCATGAAGCGCCGGATCGAGGGGACCGACGTCAAGGGGCGGCGCTGCCTCGTCGTGGAGGACACCTCCACCACCGGCGGCTCCCCCCTCACCGCCGTCCAGGCCGTCCGTGAGGCGGGCGGCGAGGTCGTCGCCGTCGCGGTGATCGTGGACCGGGGCGCCGCCGCCGCCGTGGCGGACGCGGGCCTGCCGTACGTGCCGGCCTGTACCGCCGCCGACCTCGGGCTCGCCTGAGTCTGGAAAGATACGGGGTGACGATGACGTCGCCCCCGGTCAGGGACACGTACCTTAAACCGCGCACATCACAGAGGAGCGGCACTATGCCCATCGCAACCCCCGAGATCTACGCCGAGATGCTCGACCGGGCGAAGGCAGGCAAGTTCGCCTATCCCGCCATCAATGTGACGTCGTCCCAGACCCTGCACGCCGCGCTGCGTGGTTTCGCGGAGGCGGAGAGCGACGGGATCATCCAGATGTCGACGGGCGGGGCCGAGTTCCTGGGCGGCCAGTACAAGAAGGACATGGTCACGGGCGCCGTCGCGCTGGCCGAGTTCGCGCACGTCGTCGCCGAGAAGTACGGCGTCACGGTCGCGCTGCACACCGACCACTGTCCGAAGGACAAGCTCGACACCTACGTGCGCCCGCTGCTCGACATCTCCGCGGAGCGCGTGAAGGCGGGCCGCAACCCGCTGTTCCAGTCCCACATGTGGGACGGCTCGGCCGAGACGCTGGCCGACAACCTCGCCATCGGTGAGGAGCTGCTCGCGAAGGCCGCCGCTGCCCGGATCATCCTCGAGGTCGAGATCACCCCGACCGGCGGCGAGGAGGACGGCGTCTCCCACGAGATCAACGACAAGCTCTACACGACGGTCGACGACGCGCTGCGCACGGCCGAGGCGCTCGGCCTCGGCGAGAAGGGCCGCTACCTGCTGGCCGCGTCGTTCGGCAACGTCCACGGCGTGTACAAGCCGGGCAACGTGGTGCTCCGCCCCGACCTGCTGAAGGACCTCCAGGAGGGCGTCGCCGCGAAGTACGGCAAGCCCGCGGGCAGCCAGCCGTTCGACTTCGTCTTCCACGGCGGCTCCGGCTCGAGCGACGAGGAGATCACCACCGCGCTGGGCAACGGCGTGGTCAAGATGAACCTCGACACGGACACGCAGTACGCGTTCACCCGCCCGGTCGCCGACCACATGCTGAAGAACTACGACGGCGTGCTGAAGGTCGACGGCGAGGTCGGCTCGAAGAAGACGTACGACCCCCGCACGTGGGGCAAGTCCGCCGAGGCGGGCATGGCGGCGCGCGTGACGCAGGCGTGCGAGTCGCTGCGTTCCGCGGGCACGCGCATCAAGTAGAGCGCGCAGCCGCTTCTGGAGCGCGCAGCCGCCTCTGGAGCGCGCGGTCGCGTCGCGGCGTTCCGCGGGCCCGGCCCCCCGGGGGGCGCCCGGGGGGGGGGGGCCCCGGCCCGGGGCGGGGCCCGGGGGGGGCCCCCCCCCGCCCG
>NZ_JAIUKE010000145.1:0-21317 GCF_020176795.1 Streptomyces sp. 8L | reverse complement strand
GAGCTGGCACACCGCGTCGCCGCCGGCGGGCGGGGCCGCGGGGGGGGGGGGGGGCCCCCGGCCGCCGGGGGGGGGGGGGGGGGCGCCGGGGGCGGGGGGGGGGGGGGGGGGGGGGGGGGGGGGGGGGGGGGCGGGGCCCCCCGCGGGGGGGCGGCGGGGGGGGGCGCCCCCCCCCGCGCCGTGCCGGCGCACGGATCGCGCACAGACCGCGCACGGACGGCGCACCGACCGCCGGAGCCGTACGCCCACACGCCGAGACCGCCCGAATCCGTCGTGTCGACCGGGTCGCCAGGCGGGCCGGCGGCGGGGATGATCCCCGTATGGACATCCGCCTGTCCTCGGCCGCGGGGCGCTGGGTCATCCTCACGACGGTGCTGGGTTCGAGCATGGCCCTGCTCGACTCGACCGTCGTCAATGTCGCGCTCCCGCACATCGGCGACGACCTGCACGCGCAGCTGGGGGCGCTCCAGTGGATCGTCAACGCGTACACCGTGACCCTGGCGGGCCTGATCCTGCTGGGCGGTTCGCTCGGCGACCGGTACGGGCGCCGCAACATCTTCGTGCTCGGCGTCGTCTGGTTCGCGCTCGGCTCGCTGCTGTGCGGCCTCGCGCCGAACGCCGCCGTCCTGATCACCGCGCGCGCCCTTCAGGGCATCGGCGGCGCGCTGCTGACGCCGGGGTCGCTCGCCATCATCCAGGCGAGCTTCCATCCCGACGACCGGTCGCGGGGTGTCGGGATCTGGTCGGGGCTCGGCGGCGTCGGGGCCGCGGTGGGCCCCTTCATCGGCGGCTGGCTGGTCGACGGGCCCGGCTGGCGCTGGGTGTTCCTGATCAACCTGCCGCTGGCGGCGATCTGCGTGCCCGTCGCGCTGCGGCACGTACCGGAGTCGCGCGATCCCGAGCACCACGGCCGGTTCGACGTGGGCGGTGCGGCGCTCGGCGCCGCCGCGCTGGCGCTCGTGACGTACGCGCTGATCGGCAGGGCGTGGTGGGCGGGCGCCGCGGGGATCGCGGTGGGGGCGGTGTTCGTCCTGGTCGAGAAGCGGCGGGCGGACCCGATGCTGCCGCTGACGATCTTCTCGTCGCGCCAGTTCACGACGGTGAACCTGGTGACGCTGTGCGTGTACGCGGCCTTCGGCGGGTTCTTCTTCCTCGCGACGCTCCAGCTCCAGGTGGTCGCGGGCTACTCGGCGCTCGAGGCGGGGACGGCGCTGCTGCCGACGACGGTGCTGATGCTGCTGTTCTCCGCGCGCTCGGGGCAGCTCGCGGACAAGATCGGTCCGCGCATCCCGCTGACCGTGGGACCGCTGCTGTGCGCGACGGGGATGCTGCTGATGACCCGGGTGGGCCAGGGCGCCTCGTACGTGGCGGACGTGCTGCCCGCACTGCTCGTGCAGGGGGCCGGGATGGTCACCCTCGTCGCGCCGCTGACGTCGACGGTGCTGTCGTCCGTGGACACCGGGAAGGCGGGTCTCGCCAGCGGCGTGAACAACGCGGCGGCCCGTGCGGCGGGGCTGATCGCGGTCGCCGCGCTGCCGCTGCTCGCGGGCATGGGCCCCGAGGTCTACAGGTCGGCGCCGCAGTTCGACCACGCCTTCGACAAGGCCATGCCGATGTGTGCCGGGGTGCTGGTGGTGGGCGCGGTGGTGGCGTTCCTCACGGTGCGCAGCGCCGCGCCCGCGGCGGCCGGCGCGCAGCCGGTCAGGGAGGCCGAGTGCAAGGTCAACTGCGGGGTGGCGGCACCGCCGCTCGAACCGGTGGGGGAGGCTGCGGCGGACCCGGCGGACGAGGTGGCCGAGAAGCGGGACACGCCCCCGCCCGCACCGCCCGCGCAGGGCAGACTGTAGGCATGTCGATCCACGAGAACCTGCTGGGGGGACCTCCCCCCACCCACCTGCCCGACAGCCCGGAACCGCGTGAACTGCTCGCCGGGGGCGCGTCCCCCGCCGATGTCGCGGCGAAGTACCCGACGTCGTCGCTGGCCTGGGCGCTGCTCGCCGACGACGCGTGGACGGGCGGCCGGGTCGTCGAGTCGTACGCGTACGCGCGCACCGGATACCACCGGGGGCTCGACGCGCTGCGCCGCGCCGGCTGGAAGGGCCACGGCCCGGTGCCGTGGGAGCACGAGCCGAACCGCGGCTTCCTGCGCGCGCTGCACGCGCTGGCGCGGGCCGCGAAGGAGATCGGCGAGAAGGACGAGTACGAGCGCTGCGCGACGTTCCTGCGGGACTCGTCGCCGGCGGCGGCGGAGACGCTGGGCTGACGCGGCCACGTGCGTGACGCGCGGGCGGCGCGAGCCAAGGCCGCCGCCCGCGCCGTCCAAGCACCATGGCCGGGCCGTCCGGGCACTATGGCCGGGCCATCCGGGCCGGCCCGCCCGGTGGCGGCGGCCTTGTCCGGCGGGTGCGCGCGGGGCGGATTATCATGCCCGTGGGGACCGGGGTTCCGTGGCCGCGCGGTTGCGGGGCGGAGCGGACCGCTACCCGGGATGCCGACGGAGACAGTGATGTCCGACCCCGAGACCCCGAATCTCGACCGTGCCGCGACGACGGCGCCGAATCCCGACCCAGCCGCGACGACGGCCCCGAATCTCGACTTCGCGGGGACGACCCCGTACGAGGACTACGTCAAGGCCGATGTCCTCACCCACGCCCAGCACTTGCGGTCCGACGACCCCGGCGAGATGGTCTTCCTCGTGACGACCCAGGTCATGGAGCTGTGGTTCACCGCGATCGTCTTCGAGTGGGAGACCGCCTCCCGCGCGCTGGACGAGGACCGGGTGCCCGACGCGATGGACGCGCTGCGGCGCTCCGCGCGCGAGCTTGAGGCGCTGAACGCGTCCTGGCGGCCGCTCGGGCAGCTCACACCGGTCCAGTTCAACGCGTACCGCGGCGCCCTCGGCGACGGCTCGGGGTTCCAGTCCGCGATGTACCGGCGCCTGGAGTTCCTGCTCGGCGACAAGTCCGCGTCGATGCTCACGCCGCACCGGGGCGCCCCGCGCGTCCACGCCGAGCTGGAGAAGGCGCTCGCGCGCCCCAGCCTGTACGACGAGGTGCTCCGCCTGCTCGCACGGCGCGGGCTGCCGGTGCCCGCCGAGGTGCTTGAGCGTGACCTCACGCGCCGCTACGAGCCCTCCGAGGGCGTGGAGCGGGTCTGGGCGGAGATCTACGGCGACCGCGACCAGCACGCCGAACTCGTCAGGCTGGGAGAGGCGCTCACGGACGTCGGTGAGCTGGTGTGGCGGTGGCGCAACGACCACCTCGTGGCCACCCGCCGCGCCATGGGCTCCAAGCCGGGTACGGGCGGCTCCGCGGGCGTGGCCTGGCTGGAGAAGCGTACGACCGCCGTGGTGTTCCCCGAACTCTGGAGTGCTCGTGGACAGATCTGAGGCCCCGCTCGCGGCGCGTGCCGCGCGACTCGACACGGACGACCGACTCGCCCCCGCGCGGGGCCTGTTCGCGCTGAACGACGGTGTCGTCTACCTCGACGGCAACTCGCTGGGCGCGCTGCCCGCCCATGTCCCGGACCGCATCAGGGATGTGATGACCCGTCAGTGGGGCGAGATGGGCATAAGGTCCTGGACGGAGGGCGGTTGGTGGACGGCGCCCGAGCGCGTGGGCGACCGGATCGCGCCGCTCGTCGGCGCGGGACCCGGGACGGTCGTGGTGGCGGACTCGACCAGTGTGAACGTCTTCAAGGCGCTGGTGGCGGGGGCCCGACTGGTGCCGGAGGACCGCGACGAGATCGTGGTCGACGCCACGACCTTCCCCACCGACGGCTACATCGCGCGGTCGGCGGCCCGCCTCACCGGCAAGCGCCTGGTGGCCGCCGAGCCGGGCGACGTGGCGGCCCGGGTGGGGCCGCGTACCGCCGTCGCGCTCGTCAACCACGTCGACTTCCGCACCGGCCGGCTGCACGACCTGCCCGGCATCACACGGGCGGTGCACGCGGCGGGCGCCGTCGCGGTGTGGGACCTGTGCCACAGCGCGGGCGCGCTGCCGGTCGGCCTCGACGAGCACGGGGTGGACCTGGCCGTGGGCTGCACGTACAAGTTCCTCAACGGCGGCCCCGGTTCGCCCGCGTTCCTCTATGTCGCGCGGCGGCACCAGGCCGGGTTCGACTCCCCGCTGCCGGGCTGGAACTCGCACGCGGACCCGTTCGCCATGGCGCCCGAGTACGCCGCGGCCGACGGCGCGCCGCGCGGCCGGGTCGGCACCCCCGACATCCTGTCGCTGCTCGCCGCGGACGCGGCGCTCGACGTGTGGGACCACGAGGCGGTCTCCCTCGGCGCCGTACGGGCCAAGAGCCTGGCGCTGACGGACTTCTTCCTGGAGTGCGTCGAGGCGTACGCGCCGCCGGGCGCTCTCACCTCGCTGACCCCGGCCGCGCACGCCGAGCGCGGCAGCCAGGTCGCGCTGCGGTGCGAGCGGGCACCCGAGGTGATGGAAGCGCTCATCGCCCGGGGTGTGGTGGGCGATCTGCGCAGACCCGACGTCCTGCGCTTCGGGTTCACGCCCCTGTACGTGGGGTTCGGCGACGCGGAACGCGCGGCGCGCGTACTGGCCGAGGTGCTGACGGACGTGCTGGAGGAAGAGCCGTCGGAAGTACGGGCGGAAGAGCCCTCGGAAGTACGGGCGGAAGAGCCCTCGGAAGTACGGGCGGAAGAGCCCTCGGAAGTACGGGCGGAGGCGCCGTCGGAAGTGCCGGCCGGCGGGGCCGCGTGAACGCGGAGTGATCAACGGCCCGTTCTGCTGGTAGCGTCCCCGCAGGTCGGGCCAATTCCGCCCCCGCATCGAAAGGTTGGACGAGCATGCCGGACGCCGCCGCGCACGAACCCGCGAACGACCCGAGTCGTGGCGCGACCCGCGGCGCGGCTCGTGACGCAGCTCGTGAGAACGCCGAGCAGGACTCCCTGTTCGCGCACCCCGCCGTGGCGGCCGATGCCACCGCCGCGTACGGCGAACACCCTGATCAGGTGGTCGACTTCTACGCTCCGAGGGGCGGCGGCCGGGGCAGCGTCCCGCTCGTCGTCGTCCTGCACGGCGGCGCCTACCGGGCGCGGGTGGACCGGCACCACCTCTCGCCGTTCGCGGACTTCCTCGCGCGCAGGGGCTACGCCGTCGCGAGCGTCGAGTACCGGCGCGGCGGGGTCCTGCCCGGCCAGGGCGACGACGGTGGCGAGGACAACGGCGCCGGGGCCGGGGCCTGGGCCGGGACTGAGACGCCGCCCGCGGGCCGCTGGCCCGAGACGTTCGACGACGTGGCGGCGGCACTCGACGCGCTGCCCGCGCTGGCGGCCGGGGCGCTGCCCGAGGCCGACACCGGACGCGTGGTGCTGGTGGGCCACTCGGCGGGCGGCCAGCTCGCGCTGTGGGCGGCGGCGCGGCATGTGCTCCCGCAGGGCGCGCCCTGGCGGCTCGACGGGCCCGCGCCGCTGCGCGGTGTGGTGGCGATCGGGCCGCTGGCGGACCTGGGCCTTGCGGCGCGGCTCGGGGTGTGCGAGGGCGCACTGACGCAACTCCTCGGCGAGGGCGACGAGTTCGCGCGGCGTAATGAGCTGGTGGACCCGGCGCTGCTGCTGCCGACGGGCATCGCCACCACGGTGGTGCAGGGCCGCGAGGACGCCACAGTGCCGTATGAGGTCGCCGAGTCGTTCGTGGCGGCGGCGTCGCGGGCGGGCGAGACGGTGGGGCTGACCCTGCTGGAGGGTGTCGGCCACTTCCCGCCCCTCGACCCGGCGGCGGACGCGTGTGCGGTGGTCGCGGAGGAGATCGCCCAGCTCGCGTGGTGATCCGGCGCGGCGCGGTGCGCCGCGGGGGCGCGGCGCCTTCCGTGCGGGGCCGACGTGCCGGGTACGCCGCCGGACGTGCCGAGTGCGCCGCAGGACGTGCCGGGTACGCCGCCGGACGTGCCGCGTAGTACCTGGGAGGGACGCCCCGGGATCAGCATCGCAGCCGACGGCAGACCGCCGCGCGGCGCCTACCGTTGCGGTGTGACCGAAACTCTCAGGGACGTACGAGGCGGGGCCGGGGCGGCGCAGAGCCCGGAGATACGGGTGGCACGGGGTCTGCTGGGCACTCTGCGCGAGGACCTGTTCACCGGAGTGCTCGACTCCAGGCCGCTGCCGCCGATGCGGCTCGACGGGCCCGTGGCCCGCCGCGTGCCCGCCGCGCTGCGGCCGTACGCGGCCTGGACGCCGCACGCCGTGGTGCTGTTCGTGGCGCTGATCGTGCTGCTCGTCGGGCTGGCCGACACGGGCTCGCTCCTCGCGGTGGTGCCGCCCGCGGTCGTCGCCCTGACGCTGCTGCGGCCGGTGCTCGCGTGGTGGCTCTCGCTCGCCCAGATGGCGCTGCTGGGGGCCGGTGCCGGGCTCTTCGTCGGCTCGTACTCGCTGGAGGGCAGCGCCCTGACCACGCACGTCGCGGTGGTCACGGTGGTCGCCGCGCGCACCAGGGGGCGCACCGCCCTGTGGATGTGGGTGCTGACCGCGGCGTACTGCATGTTCCGCGGAGTCCTGACCGGCTACGACCCGGGGACGGGCCCCGAGCTGATGCTGCTCGCGGCCCTGCTGCTGGTGGTGACGGTCGTCCAGGTGCGGGCCTCGGCGCGGCAGGAGGTGGCCGTGCAGCAGAGTGTGACGGCGGTCGAGCGGGACCGGCGGACGCTGCTGGAGGAGCGGACGACCATCGCCCGCGAACTGCACGACGTGGTCGCCCACCACATGTCGGTGGTGGCGATCCAGGCGGAGGCCGCGCCCTACCGGGTCGAGAACCCGCCGCCCGAGCTGGAGCAGGCGTTCGTCACGATCCGCGAGAACGCGGTGTCCGCGCTGGCCGAGCTGCGGCGCGTGCTGGGCGTCGTACGGGCGGAGGACTACGAGGCGCCGGACGCGCCGCAGCCGACGCTGGCGGAGCTGGACGGGCTGCTGGCCAATGTGCGCGACGCCGGACTCACGGTGGACAAGACCGTCACGGGGGCGGTGCGGACGCTGCCGCAGGGCGTGGAGCTCTCCGCGTACCGGATCGTGCAGGAGGCCCTGAGCAACGCGCTGCGGCACGCGCCGGGTTCGACGGCGCGCGTGGAGATCGGATACGTGCTGGGCGGCCTCGGGCTGCGGATCGTGAACACGGCGGCGCGTGGCCTCGTGAAGCCTTCGCCGGGGGCGGGGCACGGGCTGACGGGCATGCGGGAGCGGGTGGCGATGCTGAGCGGCGAGATGACGACGGGCCCGACGGCGGACGGCGGCTACGAGGTCGTCGCCTTCCTCCCGGTGCCCGCGGCCGAGGCCGAGCCGGCGGGGGCGGACCTGTGACGATCAGGGTGGTGATCGCGGACGACCAGATGATGGTCCGCGAGGGGTTCTCCGTGCTGCTGAACGCGATGCCCGAGATCGAGGTCGTCGGCGAGGCGGTCGACGGGCGCGAGGCGGTGGCGCGCGTCGCCGAGCTGCGGCCCGACGTGGTGCTGATGGACATCCGCATGCCGGACATGAACGGCATCGACGCGACACGCGAGATCGTCGCCTCCGACACCGAGACCAAGGTGCTGATCCTCACCACGTTCGACCTGGACGAGTACGTCTACCAGGCCCTGCGCGCGGGAGCGTCGGGCTTCCTGCTGAAGGACGCGTCGGCCCGGCAGCTCGCCGACGGCGTACGGGTGGTGGCGGCGGGCGAGGCCCTGCTCGCGCCCTCCGTGACGCGCCGCCTGATCACGGAGTTCTCCAAGCTCTCCGACGTCCCGCGGGCCCCGACGGCGGCGCGCGTGGGGGACCTGACCGAGCGGGAGACGGAGGTCCTGGTCCTGATCGCCCAGGGCCTGTCGAACGGCGAGATCGCGGAGCACCTGGTGGTGGCGGAGTCCACGATCAAGACGCATGTGAGCCGCATCCTGGTGAAGCTGGGCCTGCGCGACCGGACCCAGGCGGCGGTCTTCGCGTACGAGGCACGGCTGGTGACCCCGGGCTAGCGTGCGCGCCCGCCCCCGGTCCGGCCCCGTACGCCCAGGTCGGGGTCGGCCCCGCCCGGGTCCGGGCCCGCCACCCACCCGTACGGGTGAGCCCCTGGCATATGCCAGACGGCGGCACCGGCCGGGCGCCACGCTGGTGTCCGTCTGACAGGAGGTGCACGATGACGGTCATGGCAGACCGCAAGCCCCGGATGACCGTGGACGAGTTCGAGGAACTCGCCGCCGCGGCACCCGAGACCGTCAGGCTGGAACTTGTCGGCGGGCGGATCGGACAGCGGAAAATGGCGGACGGGGACCACGGGGCGATCATCATGTGGCTGGTCCGCCAGTGCATGGCGCACCGCCCGGATCTCGACCTGGACACCATGCAGGGCCTCAGGATCGAGCGGTACAGGACCGGGCGTGCCCGCCCGGACGGCTCGCTCGCCCCCGTGGCGCACTTCGCGGGCCAGGGCGAGTGGGCCGAGCCCGACGGTGTCCTGATGACGGTCGAGGTGACGTCGTACGACGCGGACACGGGCCCGCGCGACCGGGTGGAGAAGCCCGCGGCCTACGCGGAGGCCGGCATCCCCGTGTACCTCCTGATCGACCGGGACTCCCACCTGACGACCGTCCACAGCGCGCCGGACGTCCTCAAGGGCGTCTACCGGCACCGCGACGTCACGCCCTTCGGAGACCGCGTCGCCCTTCCCGAGCCGGTCGGCTTCGCGTTCGAGACGGAGATCTTCAAGGAGTACGTCCGTTGAGGGGCGTGCCGGACGGCGATCACGGCGAGATCCTGTTGTGGCTCCAGACGGTCTGTCTGCGGTGCCGGCCGGGGCTTGGGCTCTACGTGAACCAGGGCCTCCGGGTCGGGCGCCGCCGCGACGAGCGGGCGCGGCCCCATGCCTGCCTGGCGCGGCGCGGCAGCTTTTCTGGGCAGGGCGAGTGGGGGGACCCCGCCAGGGTGCTGATGACGGTCGAGGTCACGTCGTACGACGCGGACACCGACGGCCGCGACCGCAAGGAGAAACCGCTGGCGTACGCCGAGGCGGGCGTTCCGGTCCATCTGCTGGTGGACCGGGACGCGCGCGCCGTCACGGTGTTCAGCGATCCCCGCCCGGACGGCGGCGGCTACGGGGACCGGCACACGGTGTCGTTCGGCATGCGGGTCTCCCTCCCGGGCCCGGTCGGGGTCGAGCTGGATACCGGGGAGCTCACGAACTACGTCCGCTGAGTGCCGCGGGCCGCCGGGAGGACCAGGCTCCAGGCCTGGGGGCGCAGGGCCCAGGTGCGGGTCCTGACCGGGCCCGCGACCCGGTTGTCGGCCGTGTAGTGGAAGTCCGCGCCGGAGACCGTCACCGACCCGGCGCGGGCGCGCAGCGGCTCCTCCGCGCCGGGCAGGCGTATGACGACGTCGGCGCGGCCGTCGGCGCCGGGGCGCACGGTGACCCGTTCCACCGGGCGGTCCAGGTCGTTCAGCAGCTCCCCGTCGGCCTCGACCCGCAGCCTGTGCCCCTCGGGCTCGGCGTCGGCCGGGCCCGTGGGGTGGACCAGGCCGCGGACGAGGGAGCGGCACGCTCCCCACACCGAGGGGCCGATGGGCCGGGCGCCCGCGGCCGGCTCCGGTACGGGCGCGGGCACGCGCGCCCCGCCGAGCACCACCCCGTCGCTGTCGTCCACGAGCAGGTCGAGGCGGCGCACCACACCGTCCAGCACGGCGCGCGCCGCCGCCACCGCGCCCACCGGCACGCCGAGCGCCCGCGCGAGCGCCAGTTCCGCCACGCCGCCCACCGGCACGAACGCGAGCGCGCCCGCGTCGAGCTCCCGCTCGCGGTGCAGCAGCGCGACCGTACGCAGCAGGGCCCGGTCGTCGCCGATGACGACGGGGCGTCTGTGGCCGCGTCTTGCGAGGGCGCGGGCGAACTCCTCCGGGGTGTCGGGAACGCAGATCTTGGCCGGTGCGCCCGCGCACAGCACGTCTTTCGCGATCCGCACGGACTCGCCGTCGCTTCTTCGCGCCTGCGGGTCGATGACCACCAGGAGCTGGCCTGGCCGCTGCCGTGTGCCGTGGGCGGCGATGTCCGGAGCCGACACCTCGGTCCTTCCTCGGGTAGCATCTTTGTGCAAGAGCCCCTTGCGCTATTGCGCCAGGGGCTTCGTCTATTCCGGGGCAACCGGTTCGACGGTTCGGGCTGTGCCGCACGCCACCCCCAGACCTTGGACATGCCCCGCCCGGAAGGGGTGTACGCCTGTGCCCGCACTTGTGCTGCTCGGTGCTCAGTGGGGTGACGAGGGCAAGGGGAAGGCCACGGACCTGCTCGGCGGCTCCGTCGACTACGTCGTCCGCTACCAGGGCGGCAACAACGCCGGCCACACGGTTGTCGTCGGCGACCAGAAATACGCGCTGCACCTCCTGCCGTCCGGCATCCTCTCGCCCGGCTGCGTGCCGGTCATCGGCAACGGTGTGGTGGTCGACCCGGCCGTCCTGCTCTCCGAGCTGAGTGGGCTGAACGAGCGCGGCATCGACACGTCGAAGCTGCTGCTCAGCGGGAACGCGCACCTGATCACCCCGTACCACACCACGATGGACAAGGTGACGGAACGGTTCCTCGGATCGAGGAAGATCGGTACCACGGGGCGGGGCATCGGCCCGGCGTACGCGGACAAGATCAACCGCGTCGGCATCCGCGTCCAGGACCTCTACGACGAGTCGATCCTGACGCAGAAGGTCGAGGCCGCGCTCGACTTCAAGAACCAGCTGCTCGCGAAGCTCTACAACCGGCGCGCCATAGAGGCCGGCCGCATCGTGGAGGAGCTGCTGGGCTACGCGGACCGGCTCAAGCCGTTCGTCTCGGACACCACGCTGGTCCTGAACCGGGCGGTGGACGAGGGCAAGGTGGTCCTCTTCGAGGGCGGCCAGGGCACGCTGCTGGACATCGACCACGGCACGTACCCCTTCGTCACCTCCTCCAACGCGACCGCCGGCGGTGCCTGCACGGGCGCGGGCGTGGGCCCGACGAAGATCGACCGGGTCATCGGCATCCTCAAGGCGTACACGACGCGCGTGGGCTCGGGACCGTTCCCGACGGAGCTGTTCGACGACGACGGCGAGGCGCTGCGCCGCATCGGCGGTGAGCGCGGCGTGACGACGGGCCGCGACCGCCGCTGCGGCTGGTTCGACGCGGTGATCGCCCGCTACGCGACGCGCGTCAACGGCCTGACGGACTTCTTTCTCACCAAGCTCGACGTGCTGACCGGCTGGGAGCGCGTCCCGGTCTGTGTGGCGTACGAGATCGACGGCAAGCGCGTCGAGGAACTCCCGTACAGCCAGACCGACTTCCACCACGCGAAGCCGGTCTACGAGTTCCTGCCCGGCTGGTCGGAGGACATCACGAAGGCGAAGACGTTCGCCGACCTGCCGAAGAACGCGCAGGGCTACGTGAAGGCGCTCGAGGAGATGTCGGGCGCGCCGATCTCCGCGATCGGGGTGGGCCCCGGCCGTACGGAGACGATCGAGATCAACTCGTTCCTCTAGGCCGCGGGGGCGTCCGCCCAGGACGCGAGGACGCGAGGACGCGAGGGCGTTCGCCAGAACGCGAGCACGCGAGCACGCGAGCACGCCGGGCCCGGTGGTGCCCGTACCTGCACGGTACGGCCCGCCGGGCCCGTCTGCGTGTGTGCGTGTGCGTCTGCGCGCGGGCGTACGCGGTCCGGCCGTGCGGCGACGCCGAGTTCGGTCCTTGTCCGGCCGCCGTGATGACTCAGTGAGTCGTCACGGGTGTATGTTGACGACCGACGCCCATGCCTTCCACGCATGGGACGTCGCGGCGCCGCAGTCGGCCCTCGCCAGAAGCTTCGAACACACCTGGCACGACTATCTTCGCCGCCACCTCCACGGGTAGCAGCCCCTCAAGAGCAGGCCCACGGCCACCTCACCGCAAAGGAGCAGTACATGAGCGCAGTGCCGGAGCTTGCCGCGGTCCTCGACCAGGTCGTAGGGCTGGTCGACTCCGTCGGCGAGCAGGAGTGGTCGGCGCCGACACCGTGCGAGGAGTGGGATGTGCGCGCCGTCGTCGCCCATCTCCTCGACGTGCAGCAGCGGTTCCTCGCCAACCTGACCGCGCAGCCGGTCCGGACGCGGCCCGATGTCGGGGAGAACGCCCAGCTGCTGGTGAACGCGTTCGCGGAGGAGGGCGCCCTCGAACGCCTGGTCCCGGACCGCCTGGGCGAGATAACCGGCCTCACCCTTCTGAAGATCCTCATGATGGAGCATCTGGCGCACGGCTGGGACCTGGGGCAGGCGCTCGGCCGCCCTCCGGTGTTCGAGGAGGAAGTGGTGGAGCGGACCCTCGACTTCGTGGAGCAGATGAGCCCCAAGGTGCCACCGGCCCTGCGGCGCTTCGACGCCCCGCAGCCCGTCGCCCCCGACGCACCGGCCATCGACCGTCTCGCCGCCCGCCTCGGCAGGAAAGCGCCCGCCTGAACCGGTTCGCGCGGGCCCGGCCGGGCGTCATCGCCACGGACCGGGCTCGCGCCGACCGCCGGCTTCGGCCGCCACTCCGTACCTGCTGTCGCTGGAGTGCCGGCGACGCTCCAGCGGCCAACTCCGCCCTACGGGGCGAAGTCGTCGTGGTCAACACCGATGATCACGGCCGCACAGACCGCCGGCACGTCGCCCTCATTGATCCACCGGTGCTTCGTCCCGTTCTGGATGATCGTGTCGCCCGCGTTCAGAGTCTTGCGTGCGCCATCGTCGAGTTCGAGGGTGAGCTCCCCGGACAGGACCACCATGAGGTCGATGCTGGCGGTCCTGTGCATCCCGCCGCCTTCGGGGAAATCACCGTCGAAGCCGTGACGCATCCGCCGCCGCGGGGTGAATGTCCCCGGTGCCGGCTCCGGCAGCGGGTCCGCGCCATTCGGCGCCAGCGTGACCATCACATAACGAAACCCGCCGGTCCTCGGGAAGTACTCGTCTTCGCAGACAGGCTCAGAACCGGCGTCGGGGAAGTGCACACCTTTGTAGTCGCCGCCCCAGATCTGGTGAATGGGGCCACCGCCCCCGTCGTGCTCAAGCTCCACGTCGCTGGCGAAAACAGCCCTGCCCTCCGTGTTGTGACCGGTGGCTACTCGTCTTATCGTCACGTTGAGTTCCTCGTGCTTCGATGGGCGTCGCGGGGTCGCCGCGCCGCCTGCGAGGAAAGCCGTATTCGTTCGCGGGTGGGAGTCACCGTTCTTCCGGGTAACGGCAGTACCTCCCAGCACACCGCCGCACGGCATACCGTGGTGAGGTGACCGACAGCGAGAGGCGCGAGCAGGCCGACGCGGTGCGGGAGTTCCTCGGTACCCGGCGCGCCCGCATTACGCCCCAGCAGGCAGGGCTGCCCGTCTTCGGCGCCAAACGACGGGTGACCGGGTTGCGCCGGGAGGAGGTGGCACTGCTGGCCGGGGTCAGCATCGACTACTACATCCGCCTCGAACGCGGGAACCTGAGCGGTGCCTCGGACTCGGTGCTGGACTCCTTGTCCCACGCGCTTCAGCTCGACGACGCCGAACGGGCCCACCTCTACGACCTGGCCCGCGCGGCCACCGCGTCCGGGCGCCGGCCGTCCGCCGCGTACGGGCGGGTCCGACCTGTGGTCCTGCGGACGCTCGACGCGATGACCGACCTGCCGGCCTACATCCGCAACGGGCGGTTCGACATCCTCGCCGCCAACTCTCTCGGCCGGGCTCTGTACGCCCCGGTCTACGACTCCCCGCTGTTCGCGCAGCGCGGTCCGGTCAACACCGCGCGGTTCCTGTTCCTCGATCCCGGTTCCGCCGATTTCTGGCCCGAGTGGGAGAAAGCCGCCAACGACTCAGTCGCCTTCCTGCGCACGGAGACCGGCCGCTCGCCGCGGGACAGGAGCCTGACGGACCTGATCGGGGAACTCTCCACAAAGAGCGACGAGTTCGCCCGGCGCTGGGCCAGGCACGACGTGAAGTTCCAGTGCTCCGGCGTGAAGCAACTCCGCCACCCGCTCCTCGGGAACCTGGCCCTGCCTTACGAGGCCCTCGAACTGCTCGCCGACCCCGGGCTCCGTATCACCGTCTACGCGCCCGAGCCCGACTCGCCCGAACGCCAGTCGCTCGATCTTCTGGCCGGCTGGACCGGCTCGATCGCACACGAGCGCTGACCACCGGCACGGTGCCGCGTCCGGCACGGGTTCTCCGCCCCGGCCGGCTTGTCGCCGCCGGGCCCGTCGGCGTCGTCCGTACCGGACGGCCGCCGGGCCCGTGCGCGCGTACGCCTACTCGTCCCGTACCCGTCCCGTACTCAGTCCGTCCAGGCCAGGAACGTGCTCCACGCCTCGGGCGCGACGGCGAACGAGCCGCCCTCCACGTCCTTGGAGTCACGTACGTGGATCGCGTGCGGGCAGGTGGCGACCTCTACGCACTGGGCGCCGTCGCCGTCGCTGTAGCTCGACTTGTGCCAGGCGTAGGCGACCTCGATGCACTGACCGCCGCTGCCGCTGCTGTAGCTGGACTTGAACCACCGCAGACTGCTGGTCATCGGTCTTCTCCCGCCAATCGTTCGATGAAGGCCAGCGATTCGTCCGGACCCAGGGCCTGAGCCCGGATTTTCGCATACCGCTGAGCATACGTGCGGACCTTTTTCGGGTCCTTGATCAGCAGACTCTCGTCCTGAGGCTCCAGGTAGACGAACCGGTCGTCCTCCGGGGTCTCGATCAGTGTGATCGAGCCGCGATCGGCAGCGTACTCGCCGCGTGACCCGGCGTTCAGCGGCAGGATCTGCACGGTGACGTTCCTCAGGCGGGCCAGCTCGGCGAGGCGCAGGAGCTGCTCCCGCATGATCGCCTTGCTGCCGATCTCCCGGCGCAACACCGACTCGTCCAGGATCAGTTCGATCAGCGCGGTCGGCTGCCGGGAGAAGAGGGCCTGCCGGGCCATCCTCGCTTCGACCAGCTCCCGGACCTCTTCCTCCGGAGGTGGCGGAAAGGCACCGTTGATCACCGCGTAGGCGTAATCCTCCGTCTGGAAGAGGCCGTTGATGAGGTGCGTCTCGTAGATGAAGATCGCCACGACGCGCTGTTCCAGAGCGGCGAAGTCCTTGAACTGCGCCGGATACTTGTCCATCCGCACGAACTCCCGTGCGTCCTCGAAGATCGAGCTTCCGTTGCCGAGGACGCGCTCCAGCGCCTCCAGCATCTGGTCGCTCGCGGGCTGCGAGCCCGTCTCCATCGCGCTGACGGCCGAACCCGTGAAGCCGAGCCGGTTTCCGAGTTCTTCTTGTGACCACCCCTTTTGTTTACGGAGGTTCCGTGCGATGCGAGCGACATAGCGGGTGGTCGATCCCACCGTTTCCTTGTTCTCCGAACGCGCCATCTCCGGTCCTTTCCTCTCGTCTCAACCGGTCTCAACCGGTCAGTACCGGTCGTCGCCCGAATTCAACGCAGGCGGGGGAACGCGTGCGCCGGTCAGGCGAGTTGTGACCCTGCGCGTGGGTTGTGGAAAACGTTAGTCAAGGCGCGCTTGAATGGCGTGGTGAATTCAGAAACTCGTGAACGTGAGTCGTGGGTTCCCGTGGTCGGTTATGCCCTGCGTCGGGCCGGCGTCCAATTCGACGCCGTACGTGTCGACGGCGCCGAAGGGCAGGAACTGGCACGGCTGATGCGGCAGCGGACGGGAGGCGATCCTGGGCCGATCGTGCAGCAGGCGAACGCGGCGCAGAGCACGTATTTCCTGCTTCCCGTCGGCAGCACGCTGCGGCGCGTGTGGCCGAGCGGCGCGATCCGGTACAACGCGGCGCCCTGGGGCCTCAGTTACGTACCGCTGCCCGCGCTGACCGGGCACACGTGGCCGCTCTCGTGGTTCAGCGAACCGGGGGAGCCCGGGAGGTTCGTGCACCCGCTGCTGCTGCGGCACGCCGCGCTGGAGCTGCTGGGGTGACGGTGTGTCGGGCGCGCGCCCCGGCGTACAGGCGCCTGTGACTGTCTTGATGCCCCCGCGTGATGTGCTCTTGGCAGGATGGCCGCCGTGGACGCGTCGAGTGTGGCCGGGGCCGGGCGCCGGGCGGGGAGCTCAGGTTTCCGCCGGTGCCGGGCGGTCGTCGTGCTGCTCCTCGCGGGTGCCGCCGTAGTCGCAGGGCTCGCGGGGTGCGCGCCGACCGCCTCCGCCAACCGCCCCGAAATCGTGGCGCCTTCCGTGTTCTACGTCCCGCGTGACGCAGATGGGGGCTCCACCGACCTGAACGTGGACGAGAAGTGGCCGGACGACCTCACGATCACCTTCGACGCCGGTGACCTGAAGGGCGTCGCCACCATCAGGACCGGTATGGACGCCTGCCCCGTCCGCCTGCCCGTCTTCCACTGCGCCGTGCACGGGACCCCCAACGCCCCGTTGGACAGGCGGACCTTCCACCTGAGCCCCGCGAAAGGCGCCACGGCGGGCGACTCGGCCACCCTGCGCTACCGGTTGACGGCGCCCGGCCGCGCGGCCGTCACCGGGCAGACCGTCATCACGATCGGAAAGCCGGAGCTCGAAGCCACCGCACACGCGGACCGGGGACACGCGGACCCGGACGGCCGTGTCCCCGTCTCCCTGACCGTGCACAACACCGGTGACCTCCCCGCTCGCGGGGTGTCCCTCTTCATGGAGGCCCGCCACGGCTTCGTCTTCGCCGACAAGCACCGCAACTGCGCTTACAAGGGCGGCGGTTCGGCGTGGTGCCGGTTGTCGGCCGCCGAGGTGACCATCCCTCCGGGCGCCTCCTACCGCTTCGGCGCACAGGAGTTGCTGCGGGCCACCTCCGACGCCCTGTATCCGAGCGTCTCGTTCGAGGTGGCCGCCATCGGTGCGGACTACGTGCCGCCGGACGAGATCGCGTCGCGGTACCACTCCGGCGACGGGCGCGCGATGACCCTGGTCCCCGGTGGCGGGCACGACACCGGCCCCGTGAACGCGGACGGGGACCCGGCGGTGCTTGAGGTGCCCGCGCGGAGCCGGAGCGACCTCGTCGCCCTCGCCGGCACCGCCAGGGGCCCCGTAGGCAGCGACGCCGGCATACGCGTCGGCGTCCGCAACGACGGGCCCGGTGAGCTGCCGGCCCCGGTCGAGGTCGAGTTCACGGTGCCGCCCGGCACGACCGTCGTGGCGTCCCCCTACGACGCCGAGTCCGACGAGGAGGTGATCGACCAGCGGTGCCGTGCACTCGCCGCGAACGGCAAACCCCTCGCCGAACCGTCCGTCCGGCAGCCGAGCGCCCGCCGGTACGTGTGTACGGCGCAGGCCGGAGCGGCCGGAACCACGACGACCTTCCCCTTCACCCTCCGCATCGACAAGGCCGGCCACCTCGGCGGCGGCCGGGTCCGGGTCACCGACGGCGACTCCCGGCACCCCAGCCATGACGCGGCGGCCGGCAACGACACCGCGCGGGTGACGGTATCGGTGTGGCCGGGCCCCTCCTGGGCCACCCCCGCCCTCTACCTGACGGTGGGTGTACTCCTCGCGGTAGCCGCCCTCGTCGTGGGCCTCGGCACGTGGCACCGGCGGCGGCGATCGCGCCAACGGCGCCGCTGAACCTGGTGGAGTGGACGCGGAGTCCGCGCGTTCCGAAGCCGTGAGCGAGGACATCCGGCCGTGTCCCGGGAGTCCGTGACGGCCCTGTGAGGGTGTCAGACCTGGCCATATCCACCGTCGACCTGGTAGTCGGCGCCGTTGACGTGGGAGGCCGCGTCCGAGGCGACGAACGCGATGACGGCGGCGACCTCTTCCGCGGTACCGGCCCGGGTCATCGGGGTCCCGGTGGCCATCGTGGCGATGAGCGCCTCGCGTTCCTCGTCGGTGGCGGCCAGCTGTGCGATACCGGGTGTGTCCGTCGGGCCCGGACTCACCACGTTCACCCGTATCCCGCGTGGGGTCAGCTCAAGGGCCCAGGTACGGGCTAGGGCGCGGGCCCCGGCCTTGGAGGCCGCGTAGAGACTCCGCCCGCGTGACGCCTTGTGCGCGGCCATCGAGCCGGTGAGGACGATGACGCCACCGTTCGCCAGCAACGGCAGCGCCTTCTGGACGGTCATGACCGTGCCGGTGATGTTGACGTCGAAGACCGTCCTGATGACGTCCTCGGTGATCGTTCCCAGTGGTGCGGTCGCGATCGCCGCCGCGTTGACGACCAGCACGTCCAGCCGGCCGCTGCGCCGTTCCACCTGCGCGAAGAGCCGGTCGAGGTCGTCGGCCGAGCGCGAGTCGGCCCGTACCCCGACGACGTCACCAGGCAGGTCCGCGGCCGCCGCCGTCACGGCGTCCTGGTCCCGTCCCGTGATGTAGACGGCGCCGCTCTCTTCGGCGATCTTCCGCGCGGTGGCGTGCCCGATACCGGCACTTCCACCCGTCACGACCGCGACCTTGTTGTGAAATGCGTTGCTCACGGAACTCGTTGTCCATTCATCCGGGTGGTCGTCCCCGTCCTTGGGAGACGTCGGGGACGTCGGGGACGTCGGGGACGTCGTGCAAGACGTCCCGGGAACGTCGTGCAAGACGTCCCGGGAACGTCCTGGGGAACACAGGCGGTACGAGCCTGCGCCCTGTGCGGACACCGGCTCCAGAAGCCCGCTGATACGGGTACTGGCAGCACCAGGCCGACGCCTCCCGGCTCTGGCACAGTGGAGCTGTGCCGACAACCACGAACCGGACCGAACTACGGGAGTTCCTGCGCTCACGGCGCGCGCGGGTCTCGCCCGAGGACGTCGGCATACCCTCGGGGGTTCGTCGGCGCACCCCCGGTCTGCGCCGCGAGGAGGTCGCCCAGCTGGCCGGTGTCGGCATCACCTGGTACACGTGGCTGGAGCAGGGGCGGCCGATCAACGTCAGCTCCCAGGTGCTCGACGCGGTGGCCGGCACGCTGTTTCTGGGTGCCGCCGAGCGTGACCACCTCTACCGTCTGGCCGAGGTCCCCCAGCCCCCCGTCGTCAGTGACCCGCCGACCGAACTTCCCGGCCACCTCGACACCGTCCTGGGAGCCCTGGACCCGTTGCCCGCCATGCTGGTCGACGCCCGCACCGACGTGCTGCGCTGGAACCGCGCATACGCGGCCCTGCACCCCGCTCTGGTCAGTGCTCCGCCCGGCGAGCGCAACACCCTCTGGCACCTCTTCGCGGCACCGGAGGGGCAGCACCGCATCGTCAACCGCGACGAGCGGGCTCCCGAGGCCGTGGCAGGGTTCCGCTATCGCTACAGCCAGAACGCGGGTGCCCCGCGATGGCAGGACCTCATCACCCGTCTGTGCACCGCCAGTCCGCTGTTCTCCCGGCTCTGGTCCACGCACGACGTCGCTCCACCGCACCTGTGCGACAAGCGGTACGACATCACGGGGATCGGCGAAGTGAGCCTGCGTGCCACCGGGATGGAACTGACCGACCACCCCGGCGTCCGCCTCGTCGTCCAGACCCCCACCGACAGGCGCAGCCGCGAGAACATCGACCGCCTGCTGCGCCGGGCGACGCACCTGTGACGCAGGGGCCGAGCCCGTCTACGGCGCGCTGCTGGGCGGGCGAGTGATCCGCAGGCGCGACGCCGGCGGGAGCGGCGCGGGCGCCGCCGTCTCCGGTGCGGCGCTGAACGCCTCGATCACGTAGGCGGCGAGATCTGACCGGCGCCGACGCGGTGACCCTCGGCGGCTCGGGCGTGGTCGCCCACTTCGCGCTGCGGGCGGGACGTCCGGCCCGTCAGGCGGTCTCGGTGGCCGGGCCATGGGTTCGGGTGGTCCTGGCGCGCAGGAAGACGGCGGCGAGGACGACGCCGGTCAGGACGAGCGCGGCGTTGACGGCGATGGCGACCGTGACGCCGTGGTGGACGGCGGAGGCGCCGGCGGCACCGGCGGTGGCGGCCGTGACGACGGCGGACATCACCGGGGTGCCCATGGTGATGCCGACCTGCTGCGCCATGGAGGCGAGGCCGGTGGCCAGGCCCTGTTCCGCGTCCGGGAGGCCGCTGGTGGCGGTCACCATGAAGCCGACGATGACGAGCATGTTGCCGACGCCGCCGAGGAAGGTGGCGGGCAGGAGGAGCGCCAGGGACGGGCCGGCCGTGGCGCCGAGGAAGAGGAGGGCGGCGGTGGCGGCGGTCTGGAGCAGTCCGCCCGCGACCAGGGCGGTCAGGGTGGAGGTCCGGGCGATGGCCCTGGGGGCGACGAGGCCGCCGGCGACCGTGCCGATGCCCAGGACGCCGAAGGTGATGCCGGCCGCGAGCGGGGTGAAGCCGAGGGTCTTCTGGAGGTAGAGGGTGAGGAGGTAGACCAGCGAGGTCTCGGTGACGAAGGCGAGCAGGCCGAGGGTGTTGCCCCAGGCGACGGTGCGGCGGCCCAGGGTCTTCAGCGGGACGAGCGGCTCGGAGGCCGTGCGCTCGACGAGGAAGAACGCGGCGAGCAGGACGATGCCCGCGGCGAGGCCGAGTACGGCGTGGATGCTGGTCCAGCCGTGCTCGCCGGCCTGCGTGAGGCCGTAGACCAGACCGAGCAGGCCGAAGGTGACGGTGAGCGCGCCGGGCAGGTCGAGCCTGCGGCGGACCCGTGGCGTGGACTCCTTGATGACGCCGGGCGCGACGGCGACGACCGCGAGCGCGACGGGGACGTTGATGAAGAAGGACCAGCGCCAGGAGAGCAGGTCGGTCAGGACACCGCCCAGTACGGCACCGGCGGTGAACCCCGCTGACATGAGGGCGCCGTTGAGCCCCAGAGCCTTCTGCCGCAGCGGGCCCTCCGGGAAGGCGGTCGTCAGCAGGGAGAGGCCGGCGGGGGTGGCGGCTGCCGTGGCCAGGCCCTGGGCGACCCGCGCGAAGAGCAGCATCTCGGGACTGGTGGCCAGGCCGCCGGTCAGGGAGGCGAGGCCGAGGAGGGCGAGGTTGCCGATGAAGATCTTCTTGCGGCCGACGAGATCGCCGATCCGGCCGAAGAGGAGGGTGAAGCCGGCCGCGCTGAGGGCGAACGCGGTGGCGATCCACTGGAGGTTGGACAGGGAGAAGCCGAGGCCGTCGCCGATCGCGGGCAGCGCGACGTTCAGGATCGAGAAGTCGACGGCCAGCATGAACTGGGCCACCAGCAAAACGCCCAGGACCAGCTTCAATCTGCCGGTCAGTCGCTGAGGTTGCTGAGGGTGCCGCGGGCCGTCGCCGATCGCGGGCAGCGCGACGTTCAGGATCGAGAAGTCGACGGCCAGCATGAACTGGGCCACCAGCAAAACGCCCAGGACCAGCTTCAATCTGCCGGTCAGTCGCTGCGGTTGCTGAGGGTGCCGCGGGCCGTCGCCGATCGCGGGCAGCGCGACGTTCAGGATCGAGAAGTCGACGGCCAGCATGAACTGGGCCACCAGCAAAAC
>NZ_JAIUKE010000144.1 GCF_020176795.1 Streptomyces sp. 8L | reverse complement strand
CCCGCCCCGGCCCCCCGCCGCGCCCCCGCCCGCCCCCCCCCCCGCGCGCCGCGGGGCCGCGCCCCGCCCCCCGCCCCCCCCCGCGGCCGGGGGGGGCGGGGGGGGGGGGGGGGGGCCCCGCGGCGCCCCCCCCCCGGGCCCGGTTCCAGGCCCGGGCCCGGGCCCCGTTCCATGTCCGGTTCCAGGTCCGGTTCCGGGCGCCGATCCGGGCTCGGGCCCCTGCGACGGCCAGAGTTCGCCCGTGCGCTCGGACACCAGGCTCCGCAGCTTCAGCCGGTCGGCGGCCAGCCACTGTTCCGCACTGTCCCGCCCCGGGTGGTGGCGCGGCAGCCGGGCCAGGGCGATCTCGTGCTCGCGGATGTACCCGGCCATGGCGTCCTCGTCCCTGCCGAGGTGGGCGCGCCCGGCGCGGAGGCAGGCGATGAAGCAGGTGAGATAGGCCTGATCGTCCGGCCGGTCCGCGAAGGCCCGGCGGCACGCGGCCAATTCCCCGATGGCCGTGTCGAGTTCGGCCTCGCCGCCGCGCAGCCGCGCGTGCTCCGCCCGGGCCACGGCGCGGCCGATCCTGAAGCCGGTGGCGGTGGCCGTCCCGTCCGCCCCCTGCGGGAGCAGGCCGGAGGCCGAGTCCAGATCCTCCACCACCCTCTCCAGCAGCGCCGGGTCCCGCCAGACGGTGCCGTGGTCCTGCAACAGCACGAGCGCGCGGACACCGGTGATCAGTGCCTGCCACGCCGGGTCCCCCGCGGTCAGTGCCGCCGCCGCCAGTTCCTCCGCCTGCTCCGAGGTGCAGCACGTCCCGCTCTGCCGCATCAGGGGCACGAGCTGGAGCAGATAGCCGGCGTAGGCCGGACGGCGCGGTCCGGTGGCGGGCATGTTCCGCCAGTGCGCGTAGTAGACGTCGAAGGCCGCGGCGGCGTCGGCCGTGCCCGCGTACTCGGCCACCATCGCGCTGAGCCGCGCGGTCGCCGTGCTCCACGCCCTGTCGCCGACCACACTCCTGATCGAGCGCATCAGGGGCTCGATGTCGAGGCTGTCAGGCATACGGGCCGCCCTTCGGCCGGTTGTCCCGGCGCCTGGACGCGAGCGCCCCGCGGACGGCTTCCCGGGCGGCGCGGGCGGTGTCCAACAGGCCCCCGCTCACCGGTCGGTGTAGACCCGGACCTGCTGCGGGCGCACGACGCGCTCGTCCATCCGGTAGCCGTGCCGCACCACTTCTGCGACGTCCCCGCTCTGCTCCGGGGAGAGCGCGGCGACGGCGGATACGGCCTCCTGCGTGGCGGGGTCGAACGGGCCGCGGACGACCGGGATGCGGGTCATGCCGTACTTCTCCAGGAGGGCCAGCAGCTCCCCTGCGACGGAGCCGGCGAAGGTGTCGTCCCGCCCGGCCTCCCCCGCGACCCGCTCGACCCGGTCGAGGACGAGGACGAGGTCGTAGAGCAGCGGTTGCACGATGCGGCCCTCGGCGGCCCTGTGTGCGTGGTCGAGTTCGGCCAGCAGACCGTCGAGGCCCCGGCGGGTCTCCCGGTCGTTGAGCAGGCGGCGGCGGAACTGGTCGGCGAGGCCCGCCAGTTCGTCGCGCATGCCGTCGACCGCGTCGGCCACCACGGCGAACGGGTCGGCCGGGGCGGCGAACGCCTCGGGCCGCGGCGCGGGACCGGCCCCCTGCTCTCCCGGTGGCTCCGTCGGCCCCGGGAGCCGCGGAGCGGGCGGCTCCTGCGGCATGGGCGGTGGATTCGTCATCGGGCCCTCTCCCTCTGCGGCCGTTGGTGCGCGGGCAGTTCGTCGTACGTGTGCCGCCACCGCGGCCTTGTGCCCATGGCGATCGGCAGGGCGAAGAAGGCGACGAGGGCCGCCAGGCTGACCGCGTTCGCGGGCACGAACATCAGCACGAAGCACAGGGCCATGACCCTGCCCATGCTCTTGCGCCAGCGCCAGGTCCGTGTGAGCGCCCTGGACGCCTCGTCGCGGTACGAGGCCAGCCGGTGGGAGAGCTGGACGTCCGAGACGCCGACGGCCAGCGCCTGGTCCACGCAGTGCGTGACCATCGGGACGCTCCACGCCGAAGCGACCGCGTACCGCTGCCTCCTGGGGTGCCAGACCATGGCGCCCTCGGCGCGCTGCGACCAGATCCGGGCGATCTGGGCGCGGACGGCCGCGTCGCCGGGCCTCTCCGACAGGGCCTGCTCGTAGCCGCTCAGCGCCTCGTCGTAGCGTCCCGCGCGGTAGAGGCTGTCGGCGGCGGCGACCTGGGAGACGACGTCCCCCGGAGTGAGCCGGGCCGCGGCCATGTGCCAGGTGGCGGCGGTGGCGGGGGCGCCGAGCTGCTCGTGCACCCGGGCGATCGCGGTGTGCGTGGGTGCGTCGCGTGGCTGGAGCGCGAGCGCCCGCTGGAACTCCTGCAAGGCGTCGTCCCACTGCCGGCGCCTGGTGTGGATGGCGCCGAGCATCCGCCAGGCCTCGGGGTCGCGGTCGTCGAAGTGCACGGCCTGCCGCAGCTCGTACAGCGCGCCGTCCTCGTTGCCCTGGGCGATCAGCTTGCGGGCTTCCGCGACCCAGTTCCTGGTGGGAGGCGCCGGCGGCGGCACGCGCGGCGGCGGCTCCGGCGGCCCGGGACGCTGCTTGGGCCGGTCCAGATCCCTGTCGTACGCGCGGCGCTTGGCCGGGTCGAGCAGCACCGCCCGTGCCCGGGCGATCAGTTCGACCTTGTCCTCTGCCTCCCGCCGTTTCCTGGGGTCGGGTGCCCGGCTCGCCCGGCTCGACCAGGAGCGGAAGGCCCGGTCGAGCTCCCCGGAGATGGCGTCCGCGTCCGCGGCCCTGTCGATGCCGAACTCCGCGTAGTAGGACGGGGTGTCCTCGGTTGTCATCGCAGCGGGCTCCGGCTAGACGGTCGAGGCGCGGGCGACGCGGTCACCGAGTTCGGCCAGCTCGTCCGCGTCGAGGTTGTCGGGGCGCTCCAGCTCGAACTCGCCCAGCCACTTGCCCGTCGTGCCGTCCTTCACCTCGACGTGGATGATGCCGTCGACGTCGTAGGAGTAGAACACCTCGAAGGGCGCGCCCACCGGGTACGGCGGGATGTCGATGGTGCTCTCCCCGACCGTCTTCACGTACGCCAGGTCCGCGTCGTCGCCCTCCGTCACTTGGACCCTGAGCCTGCGCTGCTGGTCGAAGAGCGTGTGGAAGGTGTCGCTCTGCTTCGTCGGCACGGGCGTGTTGCGCGGGATGATCACCGCGTTGAACTCGTCGTCGAGCCGCTTGCGGTCGCGCACCGCGACCATGCCGAGGGACTGGGAGGTGACGTCCCTGATGGACTTCACCCTCCCCTTGGTGAGGCGGGCCAGGCCGTCGCCGGGTGCGGACTCGACGTTCGCCCCGCTGCCGACGTACCTGCGCTTCTCCTCCGCCTCCTCGCCCCGGACCGCCGCGTCCAGCGCGACCAGCGCGGCGCCGAGCGCGACCACCTCGTCCTGGGCGATGCCACGCTCAGGCTCCCGGCCCGAGAGCCGGCCGATCAGCTCCTGCACCATGGGCATCCGGGTGGAGCCGCCGACCAGCAGCAGCCGGTCCACGCCGGCCCAGCCGAGACCGGCGTCCTCCAGCACGCCCTCGGTGATGATGCGGGTGCGGTCGAGGAGTTCGGCGGTGATCTCCTCGAACTTCTCGCGGGTCACCCGGATCTGCTCGTGGCGGTCGCCCGCGGAGAGCACCACGACGGCCTGCGGCGCGTTGGAGAGGGTGCGCTTGGCGATCTCCGCCTTGTCGCGCAGCTCGGCCTGCAACGCGCTGTCCTCGGTGAGGTCCTGGCCGCCCGAGGCCATGAACGCGCCGTTGAGGTGGTTCATCAGCGCGCCGTCCCAGTCGAAGCCGCCGAGGTTGCGGTCCCCGTCGGTGGCGATCACCGTGTAGTCGCCGTCCTCGACCCGCATGAGGGTGACGTCGAAGGTGCCGCCGCCGAGGTCGTAGACGAGGACGGTGCCGATCCGCGCACCGCCCCCACCGCTTTCACCGCCGGCCCCGGTGGTGCTGTCGGCCCCGGCGGTCGCCGTGGTCCCCGCAGCCCCGCTGTGCCCGGTGGACCCGTTGTGCCCGGGGGACCCGTCGGTCGCGTCGGTCCCGTCGTTCGTGGAGGACTGGTCGAGGCCGTAGGCGAGCGCGGCAGCGGTGGGCTCGTTGACGATGCGCAGCACTTCGAGCCCGGCGAGCCGGCCCGCGTCCTGCGTCGCCTTGCGCCGGAGATCGTCGAAGTACGCGGGTACGGTGATGACCGCCTGCTCGACGGGCTCGCCGAGCATCAGCTCGGCGTCCTCCTTGAGGCGTTTGAGCAGCAGGGCGGAGATCTCCTCGGGCCGGTACGACGTGCCGGACTCGGACTGGTAGATGGGGTTGGTGTCCCCCATGTAGCGCTTGACGAACTGCACCACGTGGTCGGGAGCCGTGGCCGCGGAACGCTTCGCCTGCGAGCCCACGACGACGGTGTCGCCCTGGAACATCACCACGGACGGGGTGATGTTCTCGCCCTCCCGGTTGCGGACGATGGACGCGCTGCCCGACCGGTCGGCGACCGCCACGGCGCAGTACGTCGTCCCGAGGTCGATACCCACCACACGTGTCACTGCTGACTCCCCCTCATGAGCGCGAAACCCCGCACATCCGCGTTCGTGTCCGTCCCGGCCCCGGCCTCCGGCGCCGGCTGTCCTGCGGCAGCATGCCAAAGAAGCAAGGCCGCGGCGCCCGAGATCCGGCCCGAAAGTAGCGCCGTCGCTCCTCGAAGTGGCCCATGAATGGCCCGTGTTGACCCCGTGCGCCCCGACTGCCCACTGCCGTTCACGTTCACTGGGATTGATTGTGCGGCAGCCCGGGGAGCATCACCATCGCTTTGCTGATCGGTGACCCACGAGTAACCGGAACACGACCGCTTTCCGCCCCGATCCCGCCACCGGGCCGGGGCTCCGGCTGCGACACTGCCCGCATGGGTCAGATCTACGCCCTCTTCGTGGGCGTCAACAGGTATCCGGCCGATGTGGCACCGGAGTTGACCGGCTGCGTCAACGACATCACCGCGGCCCGCCGTCTGATCGAGAGACGCGCGGGCGGCGCGGGACGGATGCTGAGCCTGCCGGACGAGTCGGCGACGGTCGCGGCGGTCCAGGCGGCGATCAGGGATTTCCTGGGGCGGGCCGGCGAGGGGGACACCGCGCTGTTCTGGTTCTCCGGTCACGGCAGACAACTCCCGGCCTCGGGCGCGGACCTGCTGATCGAGGCCACCGGGGCGAACCAGGCCCTGGTGTGCTGCGACGGGGATCTGCTGGACAAGAGGCTGGGAACCCTCCTGGAGCGCGTCGCGCGGCGGGGCGCCCAGACAGTGGCCGTGCTCGACTGCTGCTTCTCGGGCGGCGCGACCCGTGAAGCCGACACCGCGCCGGGCCTCGCCGTGCGCTGCGCGCCGCCACGCGGCCCGGGCGGGGCGCAGCCGCGGACGCCCGGCACGCGGCGGCGGCCGGTCCCCCGCGACACGGCGGACGGGGCCCGCCCGCAACAGCACCTCCTCCTCGCGGCGAGCCGGCTGGACCAGTACGCGTACGAGGACTGGTGCGAGGGCCGCAAGCACGGGATCTTCACCCACTCCCTGCTGGAGGCGGTCCGCGCGGCCGGACCCGGCGCCTCCTACCGGCAGTTGCTCGCGGCGGCCGACGCGCGGGTGCGCCGTGCCGTGTGGGACCAGCGGCCGGTGCTGCACCCGGCTCGCTCCGGCGGCCTGGCCGACCTGCCGTTCCTCGGCGGCGCCGCCGGGCGCGCGGCGGGGGACCACCTGCTGCGGTACGGGCCGGACGGATGGGAGGTCGACTGCGGGGCGGCGCACGGGCTGCGGACCGGGGAGGGTGCCGAGGGCACCGAGTTCGTCCCCGTGGAGGGCGGGAGCGGGGGCCTGCTGAGGGCCCGTGCCGTACGGGAGGAGCGGACGCTGGTCGACGCGGTCGGCTGGAGCCCGGACCCCGCGCTGGTCCACCCCGTGGCCGTCTCCGCGCTGGCCGTGCCGCCGGCCACGGTCAGCGTCGGGGCCGCGTCCGCGCACGCGGCGCGCCTGCTGCGGGAGGCGATCGCCGGGTACGGTCCCGGCGGCGGGCCCTCGCCGCTGCTGCGGGTGGCGGACGCTCCGCAAGACTGGTCCGCGCTGCACGTCCGGGCCGTGACGCGCGGGGCGAGGACCCGGCTGCTGGGCCGGGACGGCGTCCCGTTCGCCGACCCGCTGCCGCTGTCGGGCCCGGCGGACGCGCGGCGGGTCGTCGACTGTCTGACCCACCTGGCCCGTTGGCACCGGCTGCGCGACCTGACCTCGGGGCCGTCCGTGCTCGACGCCTCCGTCTGCCTGGAGATCGTCCCGTGGGACCGCCCGGACGGGCCGCCCCTGACGCCGGACGGCAGCGGGGAGATCGTGTGCTCGTACGAGGGCGGGGGCGGGGCCCCGCCGCGCCGGCCTCTGGTGTCGATCCGGCTCCACAACCGGTCGCACCGTCCGCTGTGGTGCGTCCTGCTCGACCTCACGGACCGCTACGCCGCGAGCCCTGTGCTCTTTCCCGGCCACTGGATCGGGCCCGGCGGCACCGGACACGCCCTGGACGGGGAGCCGGTGGAGCTGAGCGTGCCTGCGGCCAGGGAGGCGCCGGGCGCCGAGGTGCGGGACTGGCTCAAACTCGTGGTCGCCGAGACCGAGTTGAACACCGTGCCGTTCTGCATGGACCCGTGGGACCCGTCCCACCCGATCGGCCGGGACGGCCTGCCCGAGACGTCCGCGGTGCTGCGGCTCGGGCCGCCGGACGGCCTCCGTGACCTCGGCCGGCCCGCCGGAACGGTCCCGACCGCCCGCTGGGCCGTACGCACCGTCCCGCTGCGTACACGTATACCGGCCAACGAGCCCTGAGGAACCGGTAGTTCACGGACGGGCGCGCGGGGGGCAGGGCGGCCACGGCCCGGACGGGGCCCGACGAACCGGCACGTCGCGGCCTGGGGTCCGGGATGTGGCGCGCTCGCCGTCGCGGCCGGGGCCTCAGAGCGCCAGCCGCACCTGGTAGGGCTCCAGCACCGCGTCCAGCCACGCGCGGCCCGCCTCGCCGTCGAGGTCGAGCGCGGTGTCCGGCTCGACGCGCAGGGCCCCCGGCGGGCAGCGGTCGCCGAAGAGCACCAGGGCGCGCTCGCCGGGCTCGCGCTTGGACGGCCAGAGCAGGCCGCACGCCCAGGGATCGGTGTGGCGGCGGAGCCAGTGGGCCCAGTCGCGGGTGTACGGGTAGTCCCGCGCCTCGGTGTGGATCAGCCAGGGGTCCTGGTGGACGGCGGCGAGGTCCCGGCCGCCGAGCAACGGCAGCAGGGTGAGGTCGGTGGTGAGGCGCAGGGTGCTGAACCGCCGGCCCGCGATCGCCGCGGCCGGCAGCAGCCTGGGGCCGCCGGAAGGATCGAACTCCAGGTCGCGCAGGAGGGTCTCGCAGACCGCGGCGGCCGCACCGAGCCCGGCGTAGAGGTAGGGATAGGGATCGCAGGACGTACCGTCGAACCGGCCACCGCCGTACAGGCAGTGCGCGGGGCGCGGGTTGAAGGCGTGCGCGGGGCGGTGCGCGCCGTGCACGCGGTACAGGAGCGTCCCTCGGGGCAGGACGGCTTTGCCGGGCGTGCCGGTGAGGGCTTCGGGCGGCCGGTAGTGGGGCACCGTCAGTCCGCCTCCTTCAGCAGTCGCGCCGCGTCCAGCAGCCGCCCGTCCTGGCCGGAGCCGAGCAGGCGGGCGGGGGCGGTGCCCAGCCAGGCGTTGCCCGACAGCCACCAGTCGGCGACGCCCCACGGGTCGGCGTCGGCGCCGAGCAGGCGGTTGACGTCGAGGACAACGGACCGGGGCGAGAGGCCCTCGTCGAACTGGAAGAGCGGCAGGCGGGGCCGGCCGCCGGGCCCGGGCAGCCGGATCAGGCCGGAGCCGCCCGGGTCCGGCCCGCGCGCGCCGACGGTGTCGGGTGCGACGGCGGGTTCCGCGAGCAGGCGGTCGCGGACCGCCCCGAGCACCGGCCCGGCCATGCGGTGGCCGTCGACCAGCAGGACCACGAGGTCCTCGGCGACGAAGCCCCGTACGGACGGGGCTTTGGCGCCGGCCGGAGCGGTGGGGACGAGGCGCCCGGCGGCGCCGTCGCCGAACTCGGCGGGCAGAGCCTCACGCAGCAGGCGGGCCGCCTCGGCGGCAAACCGCCCGGGACGGCTCGACCCGCGGTAGGCCGTGAGCAGTGCGGCCAGCCGGTCGCGGACTTCCGGCTCGGCGTCGAGGAGCGGGCCGAGCCGGTCCCAGTCCGCCGCCGCGGCGGCGAGCACCAGCCGGTCGGCGGCGGCGGGAGAATCCGGCGCGGCCCCGTCCGGCGCGACCTCGTCCGGTCCTTCGGTCACTGGCCGGCTCCTCTCCCTCGGTCAGGGCCCGCGGTCCCTCGACGGCTTCGGTCAGGGCCCCGCGGCCCCTTCACGGCTTCGGTCAGGGCCCCGCGGTCGGTCCCCCACCGTTCCCATTGGAGCACGCCCGCCCCCGCCCGTACGAACATCCGGCGCCAACTCGGCCTCGCGAGCGCCGACTTCATCCGACGCAGCGGTGACCTGGGTGCGCCGGGGGACCGCGACGGGCCGGGTCAGGCCTGTCCGGCGGGCCTCTCGATCAGGTTGAAGGGCGTGCCTTCGCCCAGGATGTCGTGGAGATGGGGGCCTCCGGCGGCGGACGCGGCGGCACGGGGGAACATGGCCTCCTCGTACGCGGCGAGCGCGGCCCCGGTGTCGCCGGGATGGGCGGCTATGGCCTTGCCGAGTTCCGCACCGTCGTACATGGCCAGGTTGGCGCCTTCGCCGTTCGGGGCCGTGAGGTGGGCGGCGTCGCCGACCAGGGTCACTCCCGGTGTCCGGTCCCACCGGTGGCCGACGGGCAGGGCGCAGGGGGTGCGCAGGACCGGGGCGGTATCGCCGTCGGTGATCAGCGAGAGCAACTCCGGCGCCCAGCCCGCGAACTCCTCCGCGATCCGCGCGGTGGCCGCGGCGGGATCGGCGAAATCGACGGCGGCGAACCAGTCCTGCGGCCTGGCGAGCATCACCCAGGTGTGCAGCTTCCCGCCGCGCTCGCGGTGGACCAGGAGGCCCTTTCCCGGCTCAAGCGCCATCAACTGCCCGCCGCCCACGGTCTTCGCGCCTGCGGGGTGCCGGGTGTCGCTGTCGAGGAGGTAGATCTCGACGAACGAGACGCCGATGTACGCGGGCACCGCGGCGGACAGCAGCGGCCTGACCCGCGACCACGCACCGTCCGCGCCGACCAGCAGGTCCGTGTCTGCGGTGGTGCCGTCGGCGAAGGCCACCTCGTGACGGCCCCCGCCGAGGGCACGGACACCGCGGACCTTGTGCCCCCACCGCACGGTGCCGGCAGGCAGCGAGTCGAGCAGCATCCGCCGCAACTCACCCCGCACCACCTCGGGTTCGCTCCCCGTACCGTCGTCGGGCGCCTCGTGCAGGACGTTCCCGTGCCGGTCAAGGAGCCGCAGCGCCTGGCGCCCCTCCAGGACGAGGCCGCGGAACTCCTCCATCAGCCCGGCGTCCCGCAGCGCCGGCTGGCCGTAGTAGTCGCGGATGTCGAGAAGCCCGCCCTGCGCGCGTGCCGCCGAGGAGGCCTCCGCCTCGTAGACGGTGGACGGGATTCCGTGGACGTGCAGGACACGGGCGAGTGTGAGACCGCCGAGTCCGGCGCCGATGATGGTGACGTCAGATGTCATAGCGATTCCTTGCGTGGTCACGCCCGCCGGATGAACGCCCGGCAGGATCTCCCCACAACGTCCCAGGCCACGGCGACAGAACACCTACGCCGCCGACATCTCACCGACGTCCCACCGACAGCGCGCCGTCGCGCCGTCGCCCGTCACCACCACCACGCCGTCGCCCGTCACCACCACCGGGCCGTCGCGCCGTCGCGCGTCGGGGCTATCGCGCGCCGAGCGCGGACAGCCCCAGGGTGATCCGGTTGAACAGCTCGGTCAGCGGCTCGCCGACGTGCCTGCCGAACTCGGTCAGCCCGTAGGTGACCTGGGGCGGCGTCGTCGGCTCGACCTTCCGCCAGACCAGGCCGTCCTGGACGAGCGCGCGCAGGGTCTGGGCGAGCATCTTCTCGCTGATGCCCTGGATGCTCTCGCGCAGCTCGTAGAACCGGAGGTCATTGGTCCGCAAGGAGATCAGCACCCAGATGCCCCACCTGCTGGTCACGTGGTCGACCATGGCACGCGCGGGGCAGTCGGTGTGAAACACGTCATACCGTCCGCCCGGCCCGGCCTGCGTGCGCTGGAGACTTCCCGTCATGGCCTGAGCTTACCTTGAGGTATGTCCTTACCAGAAGTTAGCCCGGTTCCTAGCGTGAGTGCCACAGAGGACATCCGCACAAGGAGCTGAACATGATCGTGGTGACCGGGGCCACCGGCAATGTCGGACGACCGTTGACGCGGGCGCTGGCCGAGGCCGGCGAGGAGGTGACAGCCGTCTCGCGGCACCCTGCCGTGGTACCCGACGGCGCCCGCCACCTGGTGGCCGACCTGGCAGGGCCCGTCGGTCTCGGGCCCGCGCTGGACGGGGCGAAGGCGCTGTTCCTGCTGCTGTCGGGAGACCTGCACGCCAGTGGTGCCGACCCCGCCGGCATCATCGCCGAGGCCGCGGCCCGCGGGGTCCGCCGGGTCGTCCTGCTCTCGACCCAGGGCGTGGTGACCAGACCCTTCGGCACCACGCGGATCGGGATGCGGGCGCTGGAGGACACGCTGCGGGAATCCGGCCTGGAGTGGGCCGTCCTGCGGCCGGGCGGCTTCGCCTCCAACGCCCTGTGGTGGGCCGAGTCCGTCCGCACGCGACAGGTCGTCGCCGCGCCCTTCGGAGACACCGGAGTGCCGGTCGTCGACCCCGCGGACATCGCCGGGGTCGCGGCGGCCTGCCTGCTGGAGGAGCGGTACACCGGCGAGGCCTACGAGCTGACCGGACCCGAGGTGATCACGCCGCGCGAGCAGACGGAGGCCATCGCCGCCGCGCTCGGCTGGCCGGTGAGGTTCCACGAGCTCACCCGCGAGGAGGCCAGGGCAGCCATGACCCGGAACATGCCGGCGGAGCTCGCCGACGACACGCTGGACATCCTCGGCTCCCCGAGCCCGGCCGAACAGCGCGTCAGCCCGGACGTCGAGCGGGTCCTCGGCCGCGCCCCGCGCCCCTTCACCGACTGGGCGGCCCGCAACGCCGACGCGTTCCGCTGAGGCCCACGCTCCGGGCACGGGGGCGTCGCGCGCCGGACGCGGGACGCCTCGCGCCGGGCGCCGGGCACGGGGGCTTACAACTCGGCCCGGCCGCCCCGGCGTTGCTCAGACGGCCCATGCGGCGCGCGGCGTACGGCGTACGGCCTGGGCCATGCGGCGTGGGCCGATGCGCCGCGCGGCGTGGGAGTGTCAGCCGATCCGCAGGACGAGCTTGCCGCGCGCCTTCCCCGTTCCGCTCAACTCCGCGGCGGCACGCCAGTCCTCCAGCGGGAACGTGCGGGCCACCGGCACCGAGAAGAGGCCCTCGGCCGCCAGCCGCCCGTACTCGCCGATCACGTCGGTGCGCAGCACCCCCGCACCGGTGCGCACCCCGAACTCCCCCGCGAGCGCGAGGTCGTTGAGCGTCAGTACGTGGTCCGGCTCCTTGACGGTACGGACGATGTCGGGCAGCGCGCCCGGGACCGGTGACACGTTGAGGGCGAGGTCGACCGGCCCGCCCGCGAGCGCCGCCACCCGCTCGACCATGCCCTCGCCGTACCCGGTGACCTCGGCGCCGAAGGCGCGCAGGCTGTCGGCGTACGTCTCCCCCGCCGTGGCGATGACCCGGGCCCCGCGACGGAGCGCGATCTGCACGGCGGCGTAGCCGACGGTGGTGCCCGCCGCGTGCACGAGCACCGTCGAGCCCTCGCGTACGCCGAGGTCGTCGATCCCGCGGTAGCCCGTCTCGACGGCCATCGGCAGCGCCGCGGCGTCGACCGGGCCGAGACGCGCCGGGCGTGGGAACCAGGTGTCGAGGAGCGCCAGTTCGGACGCGCCCGCGGTCGGGCCCGTGAACGGCACGGGACCGAACACCGGGTCGCCGACCGCGGTGCCGGTCACCCCCTCGCCGACCGCGTCGACCGTGCCGGACACCTCAAGGCCGATGCCGCGCGGCAGGTCGCCGGGGAAGAGGCCGCCGCACAGCGCCCAGTCGGCCGGAGTCAGTCCGCAGGCCTGGACCGCGACACGGATCTGGCCGGGGCCGGGAGCGGGCGCTTCGGCGTCTTCGAGCCGCAGGACGTCGAGCGCGGCTCCGTACTCGTGGAAGCGGAGGGTACGCATGGAGTCTCCTCAGGGGATGACACGGGAAACGGGAAACGACGGACGGTGCCGACAACAACGGCGACAACGTCGACAACAACGACGACCAGGCCGACTGGAGTGACGGCAGGCTCTGTCATCACTTCTCACACTAACAGAGTGACGGCAGCTTCTGACATCACTTCTCGCGTCCGGGGTGACGAGCCACCGCCTGAATTCAGAGTTTCCTGAATTCACGATTCCGTGTACTGTCATGCCGTGCTGAAACTCGCCGCAGACATCGACGTACTCGCGCGGTTCGGCCGCGCCCTCGCCGATCCCATCCGCTGCCGTGTCCTGCTCGCCCTGCGCGAGGCGCCCGCCCACCCGGCCGACCTCGCCGACGCCCTGGACGTCTCCAGGACCCGGCTGTCGAACCATCTGGCCTGCCTGCGCGACTGCGGTCTGGTCGTCGCCGTGCCCGACGGCAGGCGCACCCGCTACGAGATCGCCGACGAACGCCTCGGCCACGCGCTCGACGACCTGCGGGCCGCCGTGGTCGCCGTCGAGGCGGACAAGACCTGCGCGGACGCCGACGAGAAGGGCTGCTGCTGAATGTCCGCGATCTCCCTCGGCCCCGCCCCGGCCCGCCGCGACACCCTCACCCGGCGCATACGCCTGCTCGTCGCCGCGACCATCGCCTACAACCTCGCCGAGGCGGCCGTCGCGATCACCGCGGGCAGCCTGGCCTCGTCCAGCGCCCTGATCGGCTTCGGACTCGACTCCGTCGTCGAGGTCTCCTCCGCCGCGGCCGTGGCCTGGCAGTTCTCCGCCCGCGACCCTGCCGTACGCGAAGCGCGCGAGCAGCGCGCCCTGCGCGTCATCACCGTCTCCTTCTTCGCCCTCGCCCTCTACGTCACCGTCGATTCCGTCCGCGCGCTGACCGGCACCGGCGAAGCCGGCCACTCGGTTCCCGGCACCGTCCTGGCCGCCCTGTCGCTCGTCGTCATGCCCCTGCTGTCCGGGGCCCAGCGCAGGGCCGGGCGCGAACTCGGCTCCGCCTCCGCCGTCGCCGACTCCAAGCAGACCCTCCTGTGCACCTATCTCTCCGCCGTGCTCCTGGTGGGGCTGCTGGTCAACCTGGTGCTTGGCTGGTCCTGGGCCGACCCGGCCGCCGCCCTCGTGATCGCCGCCGTCGCCGTCAAGGAGGGCCGCGACACCTGGCGGGGCCAGGGCTGCTGCGCACCCGCGAGCCACGTCCCCACCGCGGGCACCGCTCCGGCCTGCGGCTGCTCCGGGGGATGCGGCCACTGCTGACGGGCCGTCGCGTACGTCCCAGGGCCCCGGCCCCGTCCCTATACTCGGACGCATGGCACGGTGGGAGGGCAATACGCGCGGTCGGCTCGTACAGGCCGCGCTCGACCTCTTCACCGAGCAGGGGTACGACCGCACGACGGTGGCGCAGATCGCGCGGCGCGCCAACCTCACGGAGCGGACCTTCTACCGGTGGTTCCCCGACAAGCGCGAGGTGCTGTTCGGCGGCAGCGACGAACTCGTGGACCGCCTCATCTCCGCGATCGGGTCCACACCCGCCGACACGGGCGCACTGCCCACGCTGCTGGGCGCGTTCGTCGCCTCGCGCGAGGTGATCCGCCCCCGCGCGTTCCTCAAGGAGCGCTCGAAGGTCATCGAGTCCACCCCGCCCCTGCGGGAACGGGAGTTGAGCAAGGCGGCGTCGATGTGCGACGCCCTGACCGCCGCTCTGGTCGCGCGCGGGTGCGACCCGGAAACGGCGCGGCTGGCCACCGAGGTGGCCCTGGCCGTCATCCGCCTCACCAGCGAACGGTGGCTGGCCGATGAACAGGGCGACATGGAGCGGGCGCTGGCGAGCAGCGCGGCGGATCTGCTCGCCCTGACCGCCGACGCCGTCCCCGGCCTCGCGACCGCGCAGGGCGAGCGGCCCACGGACTGAACGACGGCGCGGGCCCGTCCGCACGACGGCACGGCCCCGTCCGCACCACAGCGCGGGCCCCGTCCGCACGACGGCGCGGGCCCGTCCGAACACAGCGCGGGCCCCGTCCGCACCGCGGCGCGGGCCCCGTCCGCAGCCGTTCGCGTGCCCGCCGTATTGACACCGCGATGGTCCGGACCAGAGGGTGATCGGCGGCACACACACCGTTCCCCCCACGGAAGGCCCCCCATGGACGACCGCACGCCCGCAGACCGGTTCTTCGACGCCGCCGCCGCGCTGCTCGCGCGCGTACGGGACGAGGAGGGCCCCGGCATCGCCGCGGCGGGAGAGGCGATCGCCGACGCGGTGGCCGGGGGCCGGCGGCTGTTCGCGTTCGGGGCCGGGCACTCGTCCCTGGCCGCGCAGGACACCGTCTACCGGGCGGGCGGGCTCGCCGTGATGAACCTGCTGACCGTGCCGGGCACGACGGGTGTCGACGTACGCCCGGCGACGCTCGGCTCCGCCCTGGAGCGGGTCGAGGGGCTTGCCGCCACCGTCCTGGACACCTCACCCGCCGCCGCGGGCGATGTGCTCGTGATCATCTCGCTGTCCGGGCGCAACACCCTCCCCGTCGAGATGGCGCGCCACGCGCGCGAGCGCGGTCTGACCGTCGTCGGCGTCACGTCCGTCGCCTACGCGACGAGCACCTCGCCGCGGAACGCGAGCGGCACGTTCCTCAAGGACCACTGCGACATCGTCCTCGACAACAAGATCGCCGTCGGCGACGCCGAACTGACGGGCGAGGGCATCGCGGCGCCGTTCGCGCCCGCGTCGACCGTCGTGACCAGCGCGCTCATGCAGGCCGTCATGGCCACCGCCGCCCGGAGCCTCGCCGCGCGCGGCATCGAGCCGCCGCTGCTGCGCTCCGGCAACGTCGACGGCGGCACCGAGTGGAACCGGCGGGTCATCGCCGAGAACGCCGACCGGATCTTCTGGCACTGACCCGCACCGGGCAAGTCCGCCGACTCCCCCGCGCCGTCAGGGCTCCTGGCGCAGCAGCCGCGCCAGGTCGAGCGCTGCGGCCATCCTGACCGTGACGTCCTCGGCGTACAGCGCGTCGGGGCGTTCGAAGGCCGGTCTGCCGCCGCCCCGCAGGAACGTGACGACGCCCAGCGAGCGGCCCCTGCTGCGCAGCACCGTGCACAGCGCGTGGACCGTGTCCGAGGGCCACTGGCGCGCGGCGGCCCAGGTCGGCGCCGCCGCGGCCAGGGGCGTCCTGGCGGGCGCCTCCTGGGAGCCCGGGGCGGGCCGCCCCTGCGCCGGGGCGCTCGTCCGTACCGACCCGGCGCGCTCCATCGCCCGTAGCGCGGGGTGGCCGTCCAGGTAGCGCACCGGTATGCCGCCGCCCGCGACGCGGCCGACGGGGCCGGTGCCGCCCGTCGGCGTCGCCGCCGCGCGGACGAGGCGCACCGGGACGTCGGGGCCCAGCGGGTCCGGCGGATCGGCCGCGCCGCCACGGTGTCCCGGCGCCTCGGCCACCAGGTCGATCAGCGCGTGGTCCGCGAAGCCCGCGAGCGCGAAGTCCAGATAGGTGGTGGCGGCCTCCACCGGGTCCTCGCACTCGGCGGCCGAACGGGCCGCGCGGTGCAGCTGGTTGGAGCGGAACCGCAGCCGGTCCGCGTCCTGCGCCGCCAGCCTCGCGTCCGTCACGTCCGTGAACAGCCAGCCCACACCCAGCGGCACCGGCTCCTGGGCGAGCGGCGACGCGAGCCGGAGGAAACCGCTGCGCCAGCAGCGCCGCCGCTCGCCCTCCGCCGTTCGGACCGTGACCCACAGCTCAGCGAGGCCGGTCGGGGCGCCCTCCGCGAGCACGTGGTGGAGCGCGGCCTCCAGCTCCTCCGCGCCCCGCACGACCAGTTCGCCGAGCGGCCTGCCCAGCACCGTCGTACGGCCGGAGCCGAGCGCCCGCGCCGCGTACGCGTTGACCATCGTGGGCCGCAGGTCGACGTCGACCAGGACGACGCCCCAGGACGCGTCGGCGAACAGCGCCTCGCTCAGGGCTATGGAGCGCTCCAGGTCGATCTGCGCGTGCACCTCGCTGAACGCGCAGTACACCCCGGCGGGCCTGCCGTCGGCGCCGCGCACGCCCGCCGACTGGGTCCGTACGAGCACCCGGCCGCCGTCCTTGCGCAGCAGCGCGAACTCGTGCACCTGCCGGCCCTCGGCGTCCATGGTGGCCATCAGGCGGGCCAGCACCTCGTCGGCGTCGGCCGAGCGGGCCGCCCAGCCCGCGAACCCGTGGCGCCCGACGGCCTCGGCGGCGCTCCAGCCGAGTATCCGCTCGGCCTCGCGGTTCCAGTGGGTGACGACGCCCTCGGCGTCGAAGGCGCAGAGCGCCGCGTCCATGCCGTTGAGCAGGGCGGCGAGCAGGTCCGAACCCGGTTCGTCGGGCCCCGCCGCGTCCGTGGTCTCGCTCCGGGAAGCACTCATCCTGGCACCCCCATGCGGGACGTACGCGCTCGGTCCGCGCACGTCCGGTCACTGCGATCATTCCACTGAACGTGACGGGACACACACCAGGTTCCCGAAAATCGTACGACTCCGGGCGGGGCGCCCTCCGGGCCGCGCCGGCAGGGGCCGCGCCGGGTGTGATCCCGGGTGCCCGCGTCAAAAACAGGGAAATTCGCTTGTCGACGCGGAGGACGGTTTTTTAGAGTGTGGGTACACGAGAAGGGAGGTGGTTCGGCAGATGTATGACAACCGGACGCGTGAGGTGACTGCGGGCTAGCGCCCGTTCGTCGCACTCTGTGCGGTGCCGGCTCCGCCGGCCAATCCCAAGCAGTCACCGACCCGCGGGCTCGCCGGTACGTCCGGCCGGCTTCCTCTCCGGAGGGAACCGAGTCCGCGGGTCTCTGCGTTTCCCGGCCCGGCGTTTCCCGGCCCGGCGCGGGGCGCGCGTACCCCCCCCGCTGGACGCCCTGGCCGTTCCGGGCCGCCCTGCCCTCCCGTGCCCTCACGGCCCGAGCCGCTCCAGCCGCCAGGCCTCGCCCTCCCGCACGTACCGCAGCCGGTCGTGCAGCCGGTTCTCGTGCCCCTGCCAGAACTCGACGGTCTCCGGCGTGACGCGGAAGCCGCCCCACTGCGGCGGCACCGGTACCTGCTCGCCCTCGGGGTAGCGCGCGGCGAGCAGGGCGTACCGCTCGGCCAGCTCGGCGCGCGACGGGATGACCGCCGACTGGTCGCTGGCCCAGGCGCCCAGCTGCGAACCGTGCGGTCTGGTGCGGAAGTACGCGGCGGTCTCGTCGCGCCCCACCCGCTTCGCGGTGCCCGTCACGATGACCTGCCGGGCGATGCGGTGCCAGGGGAAGAGCAGCGACACATGGGGGTTCGCGGTGATCTCGGCGCCCTTGCGGGACGTGTAGTTGGTGTAGAAGACGAAGCCCAGGTCGTCGTAGTGCTTCAGCAGGACCGTACGGGACGAGGGCCGCCCGCGCGGATCGGCGGTGGCGACGACCATGGCGTTGGGCTCGGGCAGCCCGTGCTCCGCGGTGGCCTTGAACCACCGGGCGAACTGGTCCATGGGCGTGGCGGCGACGTCGGACTCCAGCAGCGGCGCCGACCGGTACTGCTCGCGCATGGTGGCGGGATCGGGACTCTCGTGGGACACGGCACCATCCTGCCGCAGCGGACGCCCCGTGTGTCCCGTACGGCCGGATCAGGCCAGCGCGCGGCACACCAGCGCCGACCACTGGCCGACGACCCGCGCACGGCGGGCCGTGTCGTCGGTGAGGAGGGTGGCGAGGCCGAGCCCCCTTGCCATGTCCAGCAGGCCCTGGACCGTCTCGCGGACGCCGGGGCGCGACTCGTCGGCCGCGAGCAGCGCCACGGCGACGCGGTGGGCCTCGCGGCCCACGCGGGCCTCCAGTTCCACGACCCTGGGCCGCAGCAGGTCGCCCGACTCCTCGCCGGCCGCCGCGACCCACAGGTGCAGCGCCGCGCGGAACAGCGGGCCCGTGTAGAGGCCGACCAGGCCCTCGACGGCCTCGGCGCGATGGCCGGGCCCCGGCGGGACCAGCGCCCTGAGCGCGGCGGAGCGCTCCTCCGCCATGTACTCGACGGCGGCGAGGAACAGGTCCTCGCGCGTGGGGAAGTGGTGCTGGGCCGCGCCGCGCGAGACGCCAGCGCGCTCCGCGACGACGGTGACGGTGGACCCGGCCCAGCCGCGTTCCGCGAGACAGCTGACCGCGGCGTCGAGCAGCCGCCGCCGGGTGGCGCGGCTGCGGTCCTGCCGGGGCGCACCACTCTCGGCGCCGGACGCCGCACGGGCGGAACCCCCGGCGGCGGAAGCCAGACGGGCACAGTCGTCGGCGCCGGAACCCGCACGGGCGGAGCCCTCGGCGGCGGAAGCCGCACGGGCACAGTCCTCGGTGAACGCGCCCGCGCGGGCGGCTACTTCACCCACGCCGGGTCCCGCCGCTCCATGAACGCGGTGATGCCCTCCCGCGCCTCCGGTGTGGTGAAGTACGAGGCGGACCGCTGCACCAGGTCCTCCGCGTGCCGGTCGAAGTTCTCCAGCACGTCGAGCGTCAGCAGCTTCTTCGCCTCCGCGAGTCCCTGTGGCGACGCTCTGCGCAACCCGTCGAGCAGGACGGCGAGTATCTCGTCGACGTCGTCTGCCGCCGCCGTCAGCAGCCCCGCGGCCCGGGCCGCGGAGGCGTCGAAGAGCTCGCCCGTCAGGTAGTAGCGGGAGGCCGCGCGCGCGTCGAAGCGCGGCAGGAGCGGCATCGAGATCACGGCGGGCGCCACCCCGATCCGTACCTCCGTGAACGCGAAGTCGGAGCCGTGGTCCGCCACCGCCATGTCGCACGCGCCGACCAGGCCGAGCCCGCCCGCCCTGACATGGCCGCTGACCCGCGCCACCACCGGCTTGGGCAGTTCGACGATCTGCCGCATCAGCCCGACGAACGTGTAGGGGTTCGCGGGCGACTTGAGGTCCGCGCCCGCGCTGAATGTCGTGCCGGTGTGCGTCAGGACCACCGCCCGTACGGCCCGGTCCGCCCCGCAGCGCGCGAGCGCCTCGCCCAACTCCCCGACCAGGCGCGCGGAGAGGGCGTTGCGGTTGGCGGGCGAGTCCAGGGTCAGCGTCGTGATCCCGCGCTCGTGCGAGGAGCGCACGACGGGGGCGTCCGCGTCCGCCGGCCCCGGGCCCGGTCCCACGCCCGTGCCCTGCGGTGGTGGTTGAACCGTCACGCGGCATCTTCCTTCGTTGCGTCGGGGGCAGGAGAGCCCCGGGCCACGCTGCACCCGGGCGCGGAGACGGACAATGTATGCCCTCTGCCCCGTTTCCCCCTCAGGGTTGGGGCCACACCGTGTCACCGTCTCAGTACGATTTGGGCAGCCCGAGCGACTGGTGGGACACGTAGTTGAGGATCATCTCCCGGCTCACCGGCGCGATCCGGGCCACGCGTGAGGCCGTGACCAGGCGCGCGAGCCCGTACTCCGCGGTCAGCCCGTTGCCGCCCAGCGTCTGGACCGCCTGGTCGACGGTCCTCGCGCAGGCCTCCCCCGCCGCGTACTTCGCCATGTTGGCGGCCTCGCCCGCCGCGATGTCGTCGCCCGCGTCGTACAGCCGGGCCGCCTTCTGCGTCATCAGCCGGGCCAGCTCCAGCTCGATGTGCGCCTGCGCCAGGGGGTGCGCCAGGGCCTGGTGCGCGCCGATGGGCGTGCCCCACACCTCGCGTTCCCTCGCGTACGCGACGGCCTTGCCGAGCGCGTGGCGCCCCATGCCGATGGCGAACGCCGCCGTCATCACCCGCTCCGGGTTGAGGCCCGCGAACAGCTGGCGCAGGCCCGCGTCCTCGTCCCCGACCAACGCGTCGGCGGGCAGCCGTACATCGTCGAGCACCAGCTCGAACTGGGACTCGGCCGCGTGGAGTTCCATGTCGATCCGCCGCCGCCCGAACCCCTCGGCGTCGCGGTCCACGATGAACAGGCACGGCTTCAGCCTGCCCGTGCGGGCGTCCTCGGTGCGGCCGACGATCAGTGTGGCGTCCGCGATGTCGACGCCGGAGACGAAGACCTTGCGGCCCGAGAGGACCCAGCCGCCGTCCCTGGTCCTGCGGGCGGTCGTCGTGATCCGGTGCGAGTTCGAGCCCGCGTCCGGCTCCGTGATGCCGAACGCCATGGTGCGCGTGCCGTCGGCGAGCCCCGGCAGCCAGCGCCGCTTCTGCTCCCGCGAGCCGAAGCGCGCGATGACCGTGCCGCAGATCGCCGGGGAGACGATCAGCAGCAGGAGCGGACAGCCCGCGGCCCCCAACTCCTCCAGCACGATGGACAGTTCCTCGATGCCCCGGGCGCCGCCCCCGTACTCCTCGGGGAGGCTGACACCGAGGTAGCCGAGCCCGCCCGCCTCCGCCCACAGCGTGGCGCGGTCGTAGCCGGGCCCGTGCCGGGCGCCGAGCGCGGCGACGGCGGCCCGCAGATCGCGCTGTTCCGGGCTTTCGATGACGGTGCTCGCCGTGCCGTTGCCCCTGCTCATGGCGCCTCCTCGGGTGCGCTGGTGCCGTGGTCCCGCGATGCCCCGCCGGCTTCCCGGGGGCGCGGTGTGCCGGGCGGTGCGTCGGGTGCGGTGCCGGGCGGTGTGCCGGACCCGGCGTCGGGCGGTGTGCCGGAAGTGGTGTCCGCTGCCGTACCGGGCGAAGTGCCGGGCGGCGCCTCGTGCGGCGGTGCGATGACGGCGAGCACCGCCCCCATCTCGACCTGCCGCCCCGGCTCCGCGTGCAGCGCCACGAGCGTCCCGGCGGCGGGCGCCGTGACGCGGTGCTCCATCTTCATGGCCTCCAGCCACACGAGCGGCGCCCCGGCCGCGACGGCGGCGCCTTCGGCCAGGCCGTCGGCGACCCGTACGACCGTGCCCGGCATCGGGGCGAGCAGCGAGCCCGGTTCGCCGCGCGCGCTCGGGTCCGTGAAGCGGGGCAGCGCGCGCAGGCGGTACGAGCCGGTGCCCGCGCCGTCCACGTACACGGTGCGCTCCCCGCTCCTCGGCCCCCGCCCCGGGCCCTCGTACGGCCCCTCGTACGGCGCGGAGGCGATGTCGAAGTGCCGGGTCACACCGTCCGTTTCGAGGGTGACCCGGTCCGGGGCCACGGCGATCACGCGGACGGAGCCGTCCTCGGCCGTGTACCCGTCGCGCTCCGTGCGGTAGGCCGCCTCCAGGCGCTCGGCCGACGGCCCGGTGCCCGCGCCGTCCACCTCGTACACCTTGGTCACCGGGCGCGAGGGCAGGTTGCGCCAGGCGCCGATCCGTACCGGAACGGCCGCGCCCGGCGCCGGAGTCGCGCTGCGGGCCGCCGCGTCGGCGAGCACCTCCTCGAGGGCCGCGTACCGGGCGCCAGGACCGCCGTCGGGCGCGGTGAGCGCCGCCAGGTGGCGGTCGTAGAAGCCGGTGTCGAGCCCGGCCGCGTCCCGGAAGTCCGGGTGCAGCAGCGACCGTACGAGCAGGTCCCTGTTGGTGGCGGGGCCGTGCAGCCGCGCCCCGCGCAGCGCGCCCGCGAGCGCCCGAAGCGCGGCGGCGCGGGTGGGCGCCCAGGCGACGGCCTTCGCCAGCAGGGCGTCGTAGTGCACCCCGACGGTGTCGCCCGCCGCGTACCCCGCGTCGACGCGTATCCGCACGGCGGACGCCGTGGGCGCCCCCGGCGGGCCCGCCGGGATGTCCAGCGCGTCGATCCGCCCCGCCTGCGGCGTCCAGTCGCGCGCCGGGTCCTCCGCGTACAGCCGCGCCTCGACCGCGTGCCCCGACGGCGAAGGCGGCAGGGGCGGCAGGGCCTCACCGTCCGCGACCGCCAGCTGCCAGGCCACCAGGTCCGTGCCGAACACCTCCTCGGTGACCGGGTGTTCGACCTGGAGGCGGGTGTTCATCTCCAGGAACCAGGGCCGCCCGCCGGGCGCGAGCAGGAACTCCACGGTGCCGGCGCCCCGGTAGCCGACCGCGCGCGCCGCCGCGGTGGACGCCGCGTACAGGGTCTCGGCCGTCTCCGGCGGGAGGCCGGGCGCGGGCGCCTCCTCGATGACCTTCTGGTGGCGCCGCTGGAGCGAGCAGTCGCGGGTGCCGAGGGTCCACACCGTGCCGTGCGCGTCGGCGAGTATCTGCACCTCGACATGGCGCCCGCGCTCCACGTACGGCTCGACGAAGACCTCGCCGTCCCCGAACGCCGACAGCGCCTCCGCCCCGGCGTCGGCCAACTGGTCCTTCAGCGCGTCCAGTTCGCGGACGATCCGCATGCCGCGCCCGCCGCCGCCCGCCGCTGCCTTCACCAGCAGCGGGAGGTCGGCCGCCGTCACCGCGGCCGGGTCGAGCGGGGCGAGCAGCGGCACGCCCGCTGCGGCCATCAGCTCCTTCGCCCGTGTCTTGGACGCCATCGCCTCGATCGCGGACGGCGGCGGGCCGATCCAGCACAGGCCCGCCTCCCGCACGGCGCGGGCGAACGCCGCGTTCTCGGAGAGGAATCCGTAGCCGGGGTGGACGGCGTCGGCCCCTGCGGCGAGAGCCGCGCGGACGATCGCGTCGCCCCGCAGATAGGTGTCGGCGGGCGCCGCGCCCGGCAGCCGTACGGCGCTGTCCGCCTCGCGTACGTGCAGGGCTCCCTCGTCGGGTTCCGCGTACACGGCGACGGTCGCGATGCCGAGCGCACGGCAGGTGCGGAAGACGCGGCACGCGATCTCGCCGCGGTTGGCCACCAGTACGGAAGTGATCATCGGGACCCTCTCGCCGTCGTCGTACGCCGTACCCGCCGCCGCACACCCCCGCGCAGGGGGCCGGCCGCGCCCACCGTGCTCACATGCGGAACACACCGAACCCGCCGCGCACCCCGGCCACCGGCGCGTTGTGCACGGCCGACAGGCAGAGCCCGAGCACCGTCCTGGTGTCGCGCGGGTCGATCACACCGTCGTCGTACAGCCGCCCCGACAGGAACACCGGCAGCGACTCCGCCTCGATCTGCGCCTCGACGGCGGCCCGCAGCGCCGCGTCGCCCTCCTCGTCGTACACCCGGCCGCGCGCCTCCGCCGCCGCGCGCGCGACGATCGACAGCACACCGGCGAGCTGCTGGGCGCCCATCACGGCGGACTTGGCGCTCGGCCAGGAGAACAGGAAGCGCGGGTCGTACGCCCGCCCGCACATGCCGTAGTGCCCGGCCCCGTACGAGGCGCCGATCAGCACGGACAGGTGCGGGACCGTGGAGTTGGCGACGGCGTTGATCATCATGGCACCGTGCTTGATGATGCCGCCCTGCTCGTACTCCCTGCCGACCATGTAGCCGGTGGTGTTGTGCAGGAAGACCAGCGGGATGTCGCGCTGGTTGGCCAACTGGATGAACTGGGCCGCCTTCTGGGACTCCGCCGAGAACAGCACACCGCGCGCGTTGGCGAGGATGCCCACCGGGTATCCGTGCAGCTCGGCCCAGCCGGTCACCAGGCTCGGCCCGTAGAGCGGCTTGAACTCGTCGAAGACGGAGCCGTCCACGATCCGCACCACGACGTCGCGCGGGTCGAACGGGGTGCGCAGGTCGGCGGGGACGATGTCGAGCAGCTCCTCCGCGTCGTACGCGGGCGGCGCCGCGGGCCCCGGATCGGCGTCCGGCTTGCGGTGGTTGAGGCGCGCGACGATGCGGCGGGCCCGGCGGAGCGCGTCCTGCTCGTCCTCGGCGAAGTGGTCCGCGAGCCCGGACGAGGTGGCGTGCATGGCGGCCCCGCCGAGCGACTCGTCGTCGCTCTCCTCACCGGTCGCCATCTTCACCAGCGGCGGCCCGCCGAGGAACACCTTGGAGCGCCCGCGGATCATCACGGTGTGATCGGAGAGCCCCGGCACATACGCGCCGCCCGCCGTGGAGTTGCCGAACACGACGGCCACGGTGGGGATTCCGGCGGCGGACAGCCGGGTCAGGTCCCGGAAGAGCGCGCCGCCCGGGATGAAGATCTCCTTCTGGGACGGCAGGTCCGCGCCGCCCGACTCGACCAGGCTGATCAGCGGGAGCCGGTTGGCGTACGCGATCTCGCCGGCCCGCAGCGCCTTCTTCAGCGTCCACGGGTTGGACGCGCCGCCGCGCACCGTCGGGTCGTTGGCGCTGATCACACACTCGGTGCCGGAGACGACGCCGATGCCGGTGACGATCGAGGCGCCCACCGGGTAGTCGCTGCCCCAGGCGGCGAGCGGGGAGAGTTCGAGGAACGGGGTGTCCTCGTCGAGCAGCAGCTCGATCCGCTCGCGGGCGAGCAGCTTGCCCCGGCGGCGGTGCCGCTCGGTGTACCGGTCGCCGCCGCCCGCGAGGGCCTTGGCGTGCTCGGCGGCCAGCGCGGCGAGCCTGTCGAGCATGGCGGCGCGGGGGGAGGCGGTGGCAGAGGCTTCCGGCCGGGCGGTCACAGCAGCACCTCCGGGACGTCGACATGGCGTGAACGCAGCCATTCGCCAAGGGCCTTGGCCTGCGGATCGAAGCGGGCGGCCGACGCGGCGCCCTCGCCGAGGAGGCCGTGGAGGGTGAAGTTGAGGGCGCGCAGGGCGGGCAGGACATGCCGCTCGACCCTCAGGCCCGCCGTCTCCGGCAGCAGGGCCCGCAGCGCGTCGGTGGTCAGCGTGTGCGCGAGCCACCGCCAGGCCGCGTCGTCACGCGCCCACACCCCCAGGTTGGCGTCGCCGCCCTTGTCGCCGCTGCGCGCGCCGGCGAGCCGCCCGAGCGGGACCCGGCGGGTGGGCCCCGGGGAAAGCGGCTCCGGCAGCGGCGGCTCGGGCACGTCCGCCAGTTCCCGGAACACCGCCGGGTCCCGTACGCGTTCCCGCCGCCCGTCCGGCAGTACGGCCGTGTGCCGGACGCGGTCGCGGTCGACGTACGCCGCCTCGAACACCCCGTACGGCGACCCCTTTCCCGGCGGGGCCGTGACATGGAAGCCGGGGTACGAGGCGAGGGCGAGCTCGATCGCGGCGCCGGTGACGGCGCGGCCCACGGCCGCCTGCTCGGGGTCGCGCACGACGAGCCGCAGGAGCGCGCCGGCGCCCTCCTCGGTGTCCGCGTCCGGGTGGTCGGTGCGGGCGAGCTCCCAACGGACCTGTGCCGGGCGGTTCTTGGCGAGGGCGTCCTCGACCTGCGTACGCACGAGCGCGGCCTTGGCCTCGATGTCGAGGCCGGTGAGGACGAACACGACCTCGTTGCGCCAGCCGCCGATCCTGGTGAGCCCCGCCTTGAGCGCAGGCGGCGGCGCCTCCCCGCGCACGCCGTCGACGGCGACCCGGCCGGGCCCCGCGGGCCGCAGCCGTACGGTGTCGAGCCGGGCCGTCACATCGGGCCCCGCGTAGCGGGCGCCGCCGGTCTCGTAGAGCAACTGGGCGGTGACCGTGCCCACATCGACCACACCGCCGGTGCCCGGATGCTTGGTGATCACGGCGGAGCCGTCGGCGTGGATCTCGGCCAGCGGGAAGCCCGGCGCGCGGACGTCGTGCTCCGTGAAGAACGCGTAGTTGCCGCCGGTGACCTGGGCGCCGCACTCCAGGAGGTGCCCGGCCACGACGGCGCCCGCGAGGGCGTCGAGGTCCCCCGTACCGCCCACGTCCCAGCCGAAGTGCGCGGCGGCGGGTCCGGTGACGAGGGCGGCGTCGGTGACCCGGCCGGTGACGACGATGTCCGCGCCCGCGCGCAGGCAGGCGGTGATCCCGGCTCCGCCGAGATAGGCGTGCGCGGTCAGCGCCCCCTCGTAGCCCCGGAGTTCGTCGCCCTCCACGTGCGCGACGCGCGCCGGAACCCCCAGCCGCCCGGCCAACTCCGCTATCTTCGCGGCCAGTCCTGCGGGGTTGAGGCCGCCCGCGTTGGCGACGACGCGCACGCCCCTGTCGTGGGCGAGCCCGAGCGTCTCCTCCAACTGGCGCAGGAAGGTGCGGGCGTAGCCGGCCGAGGGGTCCTTCAACCGTTCGCGGCCGAGGATGAGCATGGTCAGCTCGGCGAGGTAGTCGCCGGTCAGGACGTCGAGTTCGCCGCCTTCGAGCATGGAGCGGAAGGCGTCGAACCGGTCGCCGTAGAAACCGGAGGCATTGCCGATGCGGAGAACGGGCGCGGGCTGTGGTGCGGTCGCCGGCATGGGGGCTCCCTTCCCCGGGGAGCATGGCAGCGCCGCCCTCGCAAAACAAGCATGCGTGCTTGTTTATCCCGCTCCGCCGGAGCGGCCGTTCACCAGGGCAGCGGCCCCTCGTCGTTGAAGAACGCGCCGGTCGGGCCGTCGTCGGGGAGGGACGCGAGCTGGATCGCGACCGCCGCGCCCTGCTCCGGGGTGCGGACGCCGCGGTGGTGGTTGAGGTCGGTCGCGGTGAAGCCGGGGCAGCCCGCGTTGATCAGGATGCCGGTGCCGCGCAGCTCCTTGGCGTACTGCACCGTGACCGCGTTGAGAAACGTCTTCGACGGCGCGTACGCGGCGGAGATCGGGCCCGTCCGGTCGCCCGGGGCGTTCTGGAGGGTGAGGGAGCCGACACTGCTGGACATGTTCACGATCCGCGGCGACGACGAACGGCGCAGCAGCGGCAGCATCGCGTTGGTGACGCGGATGACGCCGAACACATTGGTCTCCACGGCCTCCCGCACCGTCGAGATCGCGACCACGGTGGGCTCCTGCGGCGAAGGCCCGGTCACCGCCGCGTTGTTGACGAGCACGTCGAGGCGGCCCGCGCGCCGCTCCAACGCCTCTGCGGCGGCGCTCACACTCGCGTCGTCGGTCACATCGAGCGGCACGCCGAACGCGTCCACCCCGCTCGCGCGCAGCTTCTCCACGGCGGCCTCGCGGCGCGCCTCGTTCCTGGCGCCGACACCGACGCTCCAGCCGAGTCCGCCGAGGCCCACCGCGATCTCGTAGCCGATCCCCTTGTTCGCGCCGGTGACCAGCGCGATCGTCTGTTCGCTCATGTCCTCGATGCTGCTGCGCGGCCGGCGGGAGGGCCAACACCAACTGGGTGGGCATCGATACCCCCCGAGTATCGACCCAGACCAACGGGGGTGCGAGCGAGTACGGTGGTGGTGTGGAGACGCGAGAACTGCGGTATTTCGTCGCCGTCGCCGAGGAACTGCACTTCGGGCGGGCGGCCCAGCGGCTCGGGATCGCCCAGCCGCCGCTGTCCCGGGCGATCAGCCGGCTCGAACGGCGGCTCGGCGCAACGCTGTTGGAACGCAGCAGCCGGGCCGTCGCTCTGACCGAGGCCGGATCGGTGCTGCTGCGGGAGGGCAGGGCGGCACTCGACGCGGTCGAGGCCGCCGACCGGCGCACCCGCCGCGCCGCCCGCGCCGCCACCGGGCAGTCCGGGGTGGTCCTCGCGACGAAGGCCGGAGCCTCCGGCGAACTGCTGGCCAAACTGCTCGACGCCTACGCCGCGCGGCCGGACGCGGTCGCCGTCGACGTCCTCCTGTGCGGGCCGGGCCAGCAGGGGACGCTGCTGCGCGACGGGCGGGCCGACGTGGCACTGCTCCACACGCCGTTCGACTCGATGGCCGGCCTCGACACCGAGGAGCTGGAGACGATGGGCCAGGTCCTGGTCCTGCCGGCCGGGCACCCCCTCAGCGGCGCCACCAGCGCCCGCAGCGCGGACGTCGGCACGCTGGCCGGGCTGCCCATGCCGCGCTGGCCGCTGCCCGACGGCACATACCCGGAGGGCCCGGGCCCCGAGGTCCGCGACCACACCCAGCTGCTCCAGCTGATCTCGCTCGGCCGGACCGTGGCGGTCCTGCCGGAGTCGTGCCGAGCCCATCTGAGCAGCGACCTGGTGGCCGTACCGGTACCGGACGCGCCGCAGGTGACGACGGTGATCGCCTGGCAGCCCCACAGCCGCTCCCGGGCCGTCGCCGGACTCGTGGAGGCGGCGACCCGGCTGTAGGCACGGGTTCCGGGTTCCGGGCACGCCCGCGCGACCTCGGGCGCTCGGGTAGCGGCCTCGGGCACCCGGACGGCCTCGGGCGCTCGCGTACGGGCCGGGGCCAGGCATACGGGGCGGGGCCGGGCGCCCGCCATGCGGCCCCCGGGCGTGGCGGCGCCTCATTGAGTACCTGTACTCATGATCGGGCCCGCACAGCCGGCGCACAGTTACTGGTGCGCCGGC